>DIVC01000073.1:0-5661 GCA_002423905.1 Idiomarina sp. UBA6142 | reverse complement strand
GACGATATGTTTGCCACGGTAAGCCGGTTGCATCGGCAAATTCGTGGTGCTTATGCGGTGGTAGCGATGATTATTGGTCATGGCATGTTAGCTTTCCGCGACCCATGGGGTATTCGTCCGTTGGCATTAGGGCAACGGGAAACACCCACTGGGATGGAATATATTGTCGCCTCAGAAAGCGTCGCTATTGATGGTGCTGGTTTTACTTATGTGCGTGATATTGAACCCGGTGAAGCGGTCTATATCACCGATGCCGGTGAGTTATTCTCGCGCCAGTGCGCCGATAGTCCGCAGCATGTGCCCTGTATCTTTGAATATGTCTATTTTGCTCGCCCCGATTCGTTTATCGACAAAATTTCGGTCTACGCATCACGAGTGAACATGGGTCGTAAGCTGGGTGAAAAGGTCAAGCGCGATTTTCCTGATCTCGATATTGATGTGATTATTCCGATCCCCGAAACCAGCTGCGATATCGCCCTTGAAATGGCCAACGTGCTGGGTATTCCTTATCGTCAAGGCTTTGTGAAAAATCGCTACATTGGGCGGACTTTTATCATGCCTGGGCAAACCCTACGGCGTAAGGCGGTTCGGCGCAAATTAAACGCCATTAGCTCGGAGTTTAAAGGTAAAAATGTGCTCTTGGTGGATGACTCTATCGTCCGCGGTACGACTTCTGAACAGATCATCGAAATGGCTCGTGATGCCGGTGCGAAAAAGGTCTATTTCGCTTCCGCAGCGCCAGAGATTCGCTTCCCGAACGTGTATGGTATTGACATGCCAAGCGCCAATGAGTTGATCGGCCATGGCCGTGAAGTGGATGAGATTTGTGCGTTGATTAAAGCCGATGGCCTTATTTATCAAGATTTAGCTGATTTGATTGCCGCGGTACAGCAAGAAAATCCGCAGATAGCAAAGTTTGAAACCTCGGTATTCAATGGTGAATACATTACCGGCGATATCAACCAACATTACCTCGATGCGCTGGATGCTTCTCGTAACGACAACGCGAAGCATCAGCAAAGTAGCAGCGAGGATGCCAACCTCGAGCTGCATAACGAAAGCGACGAAGATTAACGCTGGAACGGATACACCGAACCCAGTTTTAACAGCTGCGTTAACTCATCAAGGGCAGTGCGTGATTCGAGCAATAAATTCGGATCGCGCAGGTCATCGATATGTAGTTCATCGCGATAATGTTTGTCGACCCATTGATTAAGCCGTTCGAACAAGCGCTCACTCATTAAGACCTGCGGATTAACCGCTGCTAACTCGGCATCATTCAGTGCTACTCGCAAACGCAAGCAGGCTGGACCACCGCCGTTGCGCATACTCTGTTTGACATCAAAGTAATGGACTTGCCGAATCGGCGTGTCGCGCGTTATCAATTCTGCCAGATAGGCTGCTACGCGTGGATTTTCCTGGCATTCGGTGGGGGCAATAATGGCCATCTGTCCGTCGGGTAGGGTAAGTAACTGAGTGTTAAATAAATAAGTTTGCACTGCATCAGCGACACTTACTTCGTGATCGTTTACGGCAATAAAATGTAGCGGTTCGGCACCAAATTTACGTTGAATTTCAGCCAGTTTTTGTTCTGTGTCAACGAATGCTTGCTGGTGGAAGAACAATACATTTTGGTTACCCACGGCAATCACATCGTTGTGAAAAACCCCCTGGTCAATGACCTCAGGATTTTGCTGAATGTATACGGTATTGTCGTCAGTTAAGCCGTGTAAACGCGCAATTGCTTGTGAGGCTTCAAAGGTTTGCCGGGCTGGATATTGCTGTGGTGCTGGCTTACCACTGGCAAAGGCATAACGGCCAAAGGTGAAAATTTCGATACCAGCATTGCCATAATTACTGCACAACCGGGTATGGTTCGCCGCACCTTCATCAGCAAAATGCTCGTTGTCGGGTAAATGGCGATGATGCGCAAAATATTTGCTGTTATCGAACATTGCCTGCAAAATGCGCCCGCTGGTTTCGGCTTCGATTGAGCGGTGGAACTTGTTGGTTAAATTAGCCGGCGTAAAATGGACTTTGCCATCGGCACTGTCGGCTCCTGGCGATACCGTGGCCGCATTAGCGGTCCACATGCTCGAGGCGGAGCATACCGCGTGAAAAATTGCCGGCGCTTGTTGTGCTGCTTGTTCAAGCACTCGCGCATCACTACCAGCGAAGCCTAAGCGCCGTAAGGTATTGAGGTCAGGGCGTTGTTGCGGTGCAAAGACACCTTGCACCATACCCATGTCATGTAGTGCTTTCATCTTCGCTAAGCCCTGCTTGGCGGCGGCGCGCGGGCTCGATGATGCTTTGGCATTGGTTAATGAAGCGACATTGCCAAACGATAAACCGGCATAATTATGGGTTGGACCGACAAGACCGTCGAAGTTGGCTTCATAATGGCGGATGCTCACACTGCTCTCCTAGCTGATTGCGGTATTTTGCCGTCTATTATACCCACAAAATCGAGTGTGGGGTAAGCTGGCAGGGCGGTATTGCGGTTCATGGCCACAACACAAAATTTTTAGGTTTTTTGATCCCAGCGGTTGTTAAGTCGCTACAGAACAGATATATCTAAAAAAAGCACGTCCACTTCGAACGCTGATCATCGCTGTTCTTAACCAATTGATAGAGAGACACATGGCAAAGTCGCTGGTAATTGTTGAGTCGCCCGCAAAAGCTAAGACGATTAATAAATATTTAGGAAGCGATTTCATCGTCAAATCGAGTATTGGTCATGTTCGTGACCTCCCCACTCGAACGATTGATGCGGTGAAAGGCAAAACCGCCGCTGAAGTGCGTAAAATGTCGCCAGCGGCCAAAGAGAAATATCAACAGCAGCGTGATTTTAGCAAGTTAGTAGCGCGGATGGGCGTCGACCCGATGCATGGCTGGGCTGCGCACTATGAAGTGTTGCCGGGTAAAGAAAAAGTTGTTGCTGAATTAAAAAAGATCGCTAGTAAAGCCGACGCTATTTATCTCGCCACGGATTTGGATCGTGAAGGTGAGGCGATAGCCTGGCATTTACGCGAGCTGATTGGCGGTGATGATCAACGTTTTCAACGGGTGGTTTTTAACGAAATCACCAAAAAAGCCATCCAAGACGCGTTTTCGCGGCCAGCAGCATTGAACCTAGACCGAGTGAATGCGCAGCAAACCCGACGCTTTCTCGATCGGGTGGTGGGATTTATGGTGTCACCGCTGTTGTGGAAAAAAATTGCCCGTGGGCTGTCGGCGGGGCGTGTGCAATCGGTTGCTGTGCGGTTGGTGGTTGAGCGTGAACGCGAAATCAAAGCGTTCATTCCCGAAGAGTTTTGGGATATTTACGCTGATCTGAACCACGCTGCTGAGCAGGCATTGCGGGTGCAGGTGGCGAAATATCGCGGTGCGACCTTTAAAGCCACCGATAAGGCTGCTGCTGATGCCGCCGTCAAGGCCTTGCAGGGTGCTTCATATAGAGTCAGCGAGCGCGAGGATAAACCAACCTCGAGCCGGCCGTCAGCGCCATTTATTACCTCCACCTTGCAACAGGCTGCCAGCACGCGCCTAGGCTTCGGGGTAAAGAAGACCATGATGATGGCACAGCGGTTATATGAAGCAGGCCATATTACCTACATGCGTACCGATTCGACTAACTTAAGTGCCGAAGCGGTAATGAACTGTCGCAGTTACATCGAGAAAAAATTTGGTGGCGATTATCTACCGTCAAAACCAAATGTGTATGGTTCGAAGCAAAACGCCCAAGAAGCGCATGAGGCTATCCGGCCCTCAGAGGTGGCCATCAAGGCTGAGCAACTCAAGGATATGGAACGTGACGCGCAGCGTCTCTACGAGCTCATTTGGCGGCAATTTGTAGCCTGTCAGATGACGCCAGCACAGTATGATTCCACCACCATTACCGTCAGCGCTGGTGATTATGAACTCAAAGCCCGTGGTCGGGTGCTCCGCTTTGCCGGTTGGACCCTGGTGCAGCCGCAGGTAAGTAACAAAAAAGACGACGATACCAGTTTGCCCGACATTAAAGTGGGCGCTGACTTGCAACTACAAGCGTTGGATCCACAGCAGCATTTTACCAAGCCACCGGCACGCTTCAGCGAGGCCTCGTTGGTGAAAGAGCTAGAAAAACGTGGTATTGGGCGGCCATCAACCTATGCAGCGATTATTTCCACCATTCAAGAGCGCGGCTACGTGCGGGTGGATAATCGCCGTTTTTATGCGGAAAAAATGGGAGAAATTGTCAATGACCGCTTGGTGGAAAATTTCTCACGGTTATTGAACTACAATTTTACCGCTGAAATGGAGCAAGCACTGGATGATATCGCTGAAGGTAAGCGCAACTGGAAAGAAACCCTCGATCTGTTCTATCAAGAGTTTAGCGCTAAATTAGCGCAGGCTGAGCTACCACCTGAAGACGGTGGAATGCGCAACAATCAGATGGTGTTGACGGATATCAAGTGTCCGAGCTGTGCTCGTCCGATGGGTATTCGGACCGCTTCAACCGGGGTGTTCTTGGGCTGCTCCGGCTATGAATTACCGCCGAAAGAACGCTGTACACAAACCTTAAATTTGCTGCCGGGTGAAGAAGCGCTCAAGGTTGCCGATGACGATGAGTTGGAAACCGAAGTATTGCGGGCGAAAAAGCGTTGCCCGATCTGTGCAACCGCTATGGATAGCTACCTGCTTGACCAACAGCGCAAACTGCACGTGTGCGGAAATAATCCAGCCTGCTCCGGGTTTGTGGTTGAGCAAGGGGTGTTTCGGATCAAAGGTTACGATGGTCCTACCCTCGAATGTGATCGCTGTGGCAGTGATATGCAGTTAAAAACCGGTCGGTTTGGTAAGTATTTTGATTGCACCAACAGTGCCTGTAAGAATACCCGGAAGTTGCTAAAGAGTGGTCTTCCAGCGCCACCCAAAGAAGATCCGGTGGCATTTCCGGAGTTGAAGTGTGAGCAATCGGATGCTTATTTTGTGCTGCGTGATGGGGCCTCAGGTATTTTTATGTCGGCCCACACCTTTCCACGTTCGCGGGAAACCAGAGCGGTAAAAGTGCTTGAGTTGCAACAATTCAAGGATCGTATTCCGGCTAAGTTTCATTATCTAACCGAAGCCCCAAGCCATGATCATGAGGGTCGTGAAACCATTGTACGTTTTAGTCGCAAGCAAAAAGAGCAGTATGTCATGAGCGAAGAAAACGCTAAGCCAAGTGGTTGGGTTGCCCTCTATAAACACGGTAAATGGCAGGTCGACACCGGCAAAAAAGGCAAGTAATAGGGTTTTAGCCTGCAGCTGTGCGCTCTGGCGCACAGTGAAAGGCGTTGCTGTTGGCTTGTGGTCCTTAAGAGCTTGGACTAAAGTCAAAACACATCACCACGGAGGGTGATGCAACAGTGACAAGGAGGTCATCATGCCGCCACTCAAACTATCCCAAGGCCTTATTCGACCCAGCAGCTTGGGTGCTGTGAGTCTGGCTTTTATTGCCCTTCCCATGTCTGCCAATAGCGCTGTCAATGGCTGCGCCACCTTGGCCTTCAACACGCTTCATCAACACCTTGGTCAGGTGCAGCAGGGCTCGGCAGTGCAGCAGGTCAGCTTCAACCTGCAGGCAGGTCTATTACAGCCGCAGTTAGAACTATTGTTGCAGCAACAATTCGCTATTGA
>DIVC01000104.1:31981-36094 GCA_002423905.1 Idiomarina sp. UBA6142 | reverse complement strand
TTGAATATCAAGGCTTTGTGCTAACACTTTGGCTTGCTCAAAATCATCCAGTTGCGCCGCAGTAGCCGTAGGTAAATGTGCTAAAATCGCCTCATTCACCGTCATCCGCGTAAATGCTCGGCTAAAATCGTAGTCCACACCTTCGCTGCTGAACTGGTAACTGCCGCGAATATGCATGGCTAAACCACGTAACATATCTTCGGTTAAATCCATCAGATCACGATAATCGGCGTACGCCCAATAAAACTCCAGCATAGTGAATTCTGGATTGTGCCGCGTCGATAACCCTTCGTTGCGGAAGTTACGGTTGATTTCAAAAACTTTTTCAAAACCACCAACCACTAATCGTTTGAGGTACAACTCCGGCGCTATACGCAAATAAAGCTGCATATCTAAGGCATTGTGATGGGTGGTAAAAGGCCGTGCTGTGGCGCCACCAGGTATGGTTTGCATCATCGGCGTCTCAACTTCTAAAAACGCACGTTCGGCAAGATAGCGGCGAATATAATCCACCACTTTTGAACGCATGATAAAGGTTTCACGCGACTGCTGGTTGGCAATCAAATCGAGATAACGCTGGCGGTAGCGGGTTTCTTGGTCGGTTAAGCCGTGAAACTTGTCTGGCAATGGGCGCAGCGCTTTGGTTAACAACCGCAGTTCGTCAACTTGCACACTTAATTCGCCGGTATTGGTCATAAACAAGGTGCCGCTGGCGCCTAAAATATCGCCTAAATCCCATTTCTTGAAGCCGTCGTTGTAAACACCCTCAGGTAAGTTATCGCGGGCGGCATAGATTTGGATTTGCCCTGACATATCCTGCAACGTAGCAAAGCTCGCTTTACCCATGATCCGGCGTGTCATCATGCGCCCGGCAATGCTGACCCGAATGCCTTGGTCGGCTAACTGTTGTTTCTCAACACCATCGTATTGCGCATGCAATTCTGCCGCGGTGCTGTCGCGGCGAAAATCGTTCGGAAACGCTATGCCCTGTTTTCGTAGCGCGGCCAACTTCGCTTTGCGTTCAGCAATCTGCGAGTTGAGGTCGAGCTCTGGGGTTGGCGTTGTATCATTCATGATAATTTCCTATAGATCGTTGCACTACGAGTTATAAGCCTGACTTCAGGCTAGCTTCAATAAACGGGTCAAGCGCGCCGTCAAGCACTGCTTGGGTATTACGGTTTTCAATACCGGTACGTAAATCTTTAATGCGGGCATCGTCCAATACATAGGAGCGAATCTGACTTCCCCAGCCGATATCTGATTTGGTGTCTTCGAGCGCCTGCTTTTCTGCCAACTGCTTCTGCAGCTCCATTTCATAGAGCTTAGCGCGTAACTGCTTCATGGCCGCGTCACGGTTTTTATGTTGCGAGCGGTCAGCCTGACATTGCACCACAATGCCCGATGGCACGTGAGTAATACGAATGGCTGAGTCGGTGCGGTTAACGTGCTGACCACCAGCCCCAGAAGCCCGGTAGGTGTCAACCCGCAAATCGGCCGGATTAATTTCAATTTCAATAGAGTCGTCTATTTCTGGGTAGACAAACACCGAGGCAAACGAGGTGTGACGGCGATTCCCTGAATCAAACGGCGACTTTCGTACCAACCGATGCACGCCGGTTTCGGTGCGTAGCCAGCCATAAGCGTATTCACCTTGAACGCGCACGGTAGCCGATTTAATACCAGCGACTTCACCCTCTGACAGCTCGGTGATTTCTACTTTGAATTCATGCGCATCAGCCCAGCGCAGGTACATCCGCAGCATCATGTTGGCCCAATCTTGCGCTTCGGTACCGCCCGACCCCGATTGAATGTCTACATAGCAGTCACTTGGATCGTGCTCACCCGAGAACATCCGGCGAAATTCGAGATTGGCTAATTGCGCTTCAAGTTGCTCCAGTTCCGCTACCGCTTCGTCATAAGTGGCTTCGTCATCCGCTTCAACGGCTAGATCCACTAAACCTTCAACGTCTTCTAAGCCCTGTTGCAAGTTGCGTAAGGTATTCACCACTTGCTCGAGGGCAACTCGCTCTTTGCCTAATGCTTGCGCCCGCTCTTGGTTGCTCCACAGCTCTGGCTGCTCGAGTTCACGCGAGACTTCTTCTAAGCGTTCGACCTTTTGGTCGTAGTCAAAGATACCCCCGAAGGGTATCACTGCGCTTACGCATCTCTTTGATAGCAACATAGGTAGCATTGGTTTCAAACATTTTGACGGCTCACCGAAACAAGTTCCTGAAAAAGGCGGCTATTCTATCGTAAAGCGACGAAATGCTCTAGTTGCAGCTGCACCGAAGTGCGGCCGCGGAAGTGATTTAATTGCAGTGCATACAGTGCATGGATCCGCTGCACCGTCGGGTCCGGCCAGGTCGCCACATCAATATTGAAAGCAATGGCGTCTAACATAACCCGATCAGGCCCCTCAAGCACCAATTTTAAATGCTTTTCACCCACCAGCCGTTGCTGCACCACGGTAAATTCACCATCAAAACGCGGTTCCGCAAAGCCCTGCCCCCACGGCCCCAGGCCCTCCAATAATTCGACAAAGGGCTGCTGCAAAGCCGAAGCGTCAAGTTCGCCATCCGACCATAAAGTTTGGGTTAATTGCTCGACACTGAGCCAATCGTTAGCGATAGCGGTGACCGCATGAGTAAATTCATCAAGATGCTGCGGCTGCAAGGTTAAACCAGCGGCCATGGCATGCCCACCGAAGCGCTCAATTAACTGTGGATGCAAGCTATGCACGCGCTCCAACAGGTCACGAATATGCAGGCCGGGTATCGAGCGGGCTGAGCCTTTTAAGCTGCCATCATCGGCTGGCGCAAAGGCGATCACGGGGCGATGTACTTGCTCTTTCATACGCCCTGCCACCAAACCCACCACGCCTTGATGCCACCCCGCTTGATGTAGCACTAAAATAGGCGGCAAATCAATCAGTTCGCGCTGTAGCTCGGCGACATAATGCTGCGCCGATTCACGCATGCTGGTTTCAATACTGCGGCGGTCGCGATTGAATTCATCCAATTGCTGCGCTAAATCGAGGGCATCCGACAGTTCAGTGGCAAGCAAGCATTCAATACCTGTCGCCATATCGTCAAGGCGCCCAGCGGCGTTAATCCGTGGCCCTAAACTAAAACCTAAGTCACTGGCCTGCAAGCGCTGTGGCTCGCGGCCAGCAACTTGCAATAGCGCCTGAATACCGGGCCGGCAATGACCACTACGAATACGCTGCAAGCCCTGCTGTACCAGAATCCGATTGGTGTCGTCTAGTTTCACTACATCGGCCACTGTGCCGAGCGCCACCAAATCAAGCCATTCAGCTAAATTTGGGGTGGCATGACCCTGCTCGCGCAACTTTTGGCGCACCGCTAACAGCAGATAAAATGCCACACCCACCCCAGCTATCGCTTTACTGGGGAAGCTACAGCCAGGCTGATTAGGGTTTACAATAGCGTGTGCTGGGGGCAATTCAGCACCAGGTAAGTGGTGGTCTGTGATCACCACCTGAACACCAGCTGTGATGGCCGCGTTGACCCCAGCGTGACAAGAAATACCGCTATCGACAGTGATGATTAATTCGCTACCTAGGCTTATTGCCTGCGCGACCACTGCCGGTGACAAACCATAACCATCGGCAAAACGATTCGGCACAATGTAGTGCAGGCGTTTGCCGCCCATCGCCCGCAACACCGAGATCATTAGTGCCGTAGACGTAGCACCATCAGCATCAAAATCACCACACACACAAATAACCTGATCGCTGAGAAGCGCTTTGACGACCCGTTCGGCGGCCTCATCAATACCCTTAAACAGCGAAAAATGCGGCAGCCGTTTGGTACTGAGGTCGAGTTGCGCAGCGCTCTGAATACCACGGCGCGCCAGAATTTGTTGCACCAACGGCGGCAGGTTACTGTCTAAATGCGGGTTCGCCAACGCGCTATGCCGCTTAATAAGCACCTCAGCCATAGCGATTAGTTGGCTAAGCGCTCAAGTAACCGTGGTAACGGCAATAAGCCCGGAATTAATTCACCCGATGCCAGCACCACAGCTGGGGTCCCGGTAACGCCAAATTTTTGCCCGAGGGCATAATGTTCAGCGACCGGATTGTTACAACGTACA
>DIVC01000104.1:22513-31877 GCA_002423905.1 Idiomarina sp. UBA6142 | reverse complement strand
GCGGCGAACACCAACATGCTATCGGCATAGTTGTGCAGCTCTTGTTGGCGCATAGTATTCAAACTGAGATCACTTAAATTCACTGGTTCCGCGCCATTGATATCATACATGCGGCCACTGATAAGCAAACTACCGTTGTTCGCCACATAAAATAACCCTTGATCTGTGATCACTTCGTACACCCCTGCTACCGGCGATTGCTGCACCGATTGCACCTTGAGGCCTATAGCGTTTAAGCGTGATACGTCGACTTCATCGGCACTTACTAGCACCGATGTTCCGCTGCTATCCGAGCGTTGTGCAGGTTCACTGCAAGCCGATAGTGACACCGACATTGCGGCGACCAGCACCAACCAACTAGCTACAACATTCACCTTCATACAACAATCCTTACTGTGATAATCAACACTGGTGTTTAGGCGCGCGGATGGTGTGCTGCATGCAACTGCTGCAAGCGCTCACGTGCCACGTGGGTATAAATTTGTGTGGTGGATAAATCGCTATGGCCCAATAGCATCTGCAGTACTCGCAAATCCGCACCGTGATTTAATAGGTGCGTGGCAAACGCATGCCGTAAGGTATGCGGTGATAAATGCGAGCGTATATCCGCCTGCCCTGCATAGTACTTGATTCGATGCCAAAATGCTTGTCGTGTTAAAGGGCCACCACGTCGAGTGATAAACAACCAATCACACGGCTGCTTGAGAAACTCCGGCCTTGCTTCACGTAAATAACGTTGCAGCCAGTCCAGTGCCTCTTCGCCAAGCGGCACCAAACGTTCTTTATTACCCTTGCCCACTACTCTCACCAAGCCTTGCTGGATAGACACCTGGCTCGCGCTTAACTGCACCAACTCAGTGACCCGCAAACCACTGGCGTACAACACTTCTAACATGGCCCGATCGCGAAGCTGTAATGGCTCCTCAACCTGCGGCGCTTGCAACAGCGCATCAACTTCAGCTTCAGAGAGACTGTGCGGAATACTTTGCGGTTGCTTAGGCCGTTGCAGTCGACTACTAGGGTCAAAATCACACAAGCGCTCACTACACGCATACTGATAAAACTTTTTGATCGCACTCAAAGCGCGGTTAGTGCTGCGTGGTGATAGCCCTTGTTGGCGTCGCCACAGCAGGTAATCCTCTAAATCGTTGGGCTTGACCTGCAATAAGGTAACCCCCAGCCCGCTTTGCAAGAACCGTTGGAAGTTACGCAAATCGGTCTGATAAGCACTACTGGTATGCTTACTGACCCCCTGTTTGAGCCATAAGCGGTCTAAAAACTGGGCGATCAGTTCATCTATATCAGTGGCGATTGCTACACCCATGGCTTACTCATCAGGTTGGTGGTTTATGACAGTGGATAAATCATCATAACGGGGTTTACAGCCAGTCTCAATCTGCTATTATGCCCGCTCGTTGCAGTGGAGGGGTTCCCGAGCGGTCAAAGNNGGGATCAGACTGTAAATCTGACGGCTCAGCCTTCGCAGGTTCGAATCCTGCCCCCTCCACCAACTTCTACTCAACGCGTAACCACCAAATTACTGCACCTGCAATAGCAATTTACCCATCGTGTCATTAGTCGCCAAACGCATTAACGCTTGGTTTGCAGCAGCGAATGGATAAATCGTATCGATGGTTGCCGTTAACTGTCCGCTGCTAAATTGTGGCCATAATTGCTGCTGCAGCTGCGCCATGATCTGGGCTTTTATGGCGGTGGGCTGGCTGCGTAATGTGCTGCCCTGCAGGCGTTGTCGCTTAATCAGCAGCAAGCCCATATCAACCTCAGCATAGCGCCCACCAAGTAAACCAATTAACAACAGCCGACCGTCGGTATTGAGAACTTGCTGATTACTCGCCAAGTAACTGCCGCCAACACAATCCAAAATCACATCGGCACCGCCCCAAGCTTTCACTGCTGTAGCAAAATCACCGTGCTGACGATTCCAGCCAGCAGACGCACCTAGCTGCAGACAATGCTGTAATTTTTCGTCACTACCCACAGTGACAAAACAATCAATACCCTGCCAACGGGCTAGTTGAATTGCTGCTTGGCCCACCGCAGAGGCACCAGCATGAACCAATAGGCGTTCACCCGGTTGGAGCTGTGCTAACATGAAGCAATTAAACCAAGCGGTGGCGAATACTTCACAAATAGCCCCCGCTTGGGCCATATTCAACCCAGCAGGAATAGGCGCCACTTGACCTGCGGGTACGTTGACATGGCTGGCATACCCGCCGCCGCTCAGTAATGCGCAGACGCTATCGCCGAGCCCGAACTGACTCACAGCAGCTCCGCACGCGACCACTGTTCCAGCAACCTCCAGCCCAAGAATGTCGCTGCTGCCCGGTGGTGGTGCGTACTGACCAGCCAGCTGCAACACATCAGCCCGATTCACTCCAGCATAATGCACCGCTATTTGCACTTCATCGACAGCTAATTCAGGCAGCTGCAACGCTTGCTGACGTAATACACCCTGTTCATTTTGCCAGGCAAACATCGCACTCATACGCTCTCCATGTCCCAATTAAGCCGTCAATCGACCACGCTGATAATCACCAATGGCTTGCTCAATTTCTTGCTGAGTATTCATCACAAATGGACCATATTGCGCTATCGGTTCGTTGATAGGCTGTCCAGCTAATAGAATCACTCCGGCATCTTCACTACTACTGAGCTCCAGTGCACCCTCAGCAGTTAAGCGCACTAATTCTCCACGATGAACCAGCTGGCCATTCAGACTGACGTTACCCTGATACACATAGGCCAACCGACAGGCTTGCTCGGCGCTAGCAATATTTACCGGTGCATCGGCTTTTAAACGCGCATCTAGCATTAAAAAACGCTGCCCTGATTGCTGAATAGGACCACGTTGACCGGCGAATTCACCACCAATAATCCGCACTAAAGAATCACCAAACTGTAGCTCAGGAATAGTCGCTTGCGGGTAATCCGCCCACTCCGCTGGAGACATTTTTTCCGCCGCGGGTAAATTAATCCACAACTGGAAGCCCCACATCAGGCCATGCTCTTGCTGTGGCATCTCTGCATGAATAATTCCGCGTGCGGCTTTCATCCATTGCGCCCCACCGGCTTCAACCACGCCAGTATTGCCCACCGAATCTTTATGCTCCATGCGCCCAGCCAGCATATACGTTAGGGTTACGAAGCCTCGATGCGGGTGTGGCGGAAAGCCAGCAATATAGTCATTGGGGTTATCTGAGCGGAACTCATCCAGCATCAAAAACGGATCTTGATAGCGTAAACTCGGTTGATTAATGATTCGAGTTAATTTCACCCCAGCGCCATCTTGCGCTGGCATACCCCGATGACGGCTTAAAATAACTTGATTCATAGCACAGCTCCTCGCCCATGTGGCGCATCAAAATCTAACTGCGGACCAACCGGCACAATAGCAGTTGGGTTGATCATACGGTGACTGGCATAGTAATGCGTCTTAATATGGTCCATCACCACGGTTTCGGCAATACCTGGATGCTGATACAGGGCTCGAGTATAAGCCGATAAATTGGCATAATCGCTCATCCGTTGGCGATTGGTTTTAAAGTGCGAATAGTACACCGCATCAAACCGAATAAGGGTGGTAAATAGCCGCCAATCGGCCTCAGTCACTTGCTCACCGGCAAGGAATTTTTGCTTACCAAGCAGTATCTCTAGGCTATCGAGTTCAGCAAATAATTCGCTAAAGGCTTCTTCATAGGCCTCTGCACTGGTGGCGAACCCACATTTGTACACGCCATTATTGATGCGGTCATAAACCCGTTGGTTTACCGCATCAATGGTGTCCGCCAAAGCCGCTGGATAGAAATCCACATTATTTCCGGTCAAGGCGTTGAAGCTGCTGTTGAACATTCGAATAATATCCGCCGATTCATTACTCACCACAGTTTGCAACTTTTTGTCCCATAACAACGGTACAGTCACCCGCCCACTATAATCTGCGTTAGCCTTGGTGTAGACCTGATGCAAGTACTGTAAGCCGTAGAGGCCGTCGTTCAGCGGTGCTGGACCAAATTCCCAGCCATGTTCGAGCATCAGTGGATCAACCACCGACACCGAAATATGTGGCTCTAGGTCCTTTAATTTGCGGAAAATAAGCGTGCGATGTGCCCATGGACAAGCATACGAGACATAAAGGTGGTAGCGCCCACTTTCAGCGGCAAAGCGAGCCCCAGCAGCGGCTTCAATAAAATTGCGAAACTTGGCTTCACTGCGCTCAAAACGCCCGCCGGTGCTATCGGTGTCATACCATTTATCGTGCCATACACCATCAACCAGTAATCCCATGGTGATTGCTCCTATCGATTATGAATACTTAGTATATACCGACTCAAATCGAATAAAGATTGGCAAATAACGGCAGTTAATTTCTAAAAAATAGAATTAGTGCGCGCGAGGCGCTGCCGTAGTCATGACTAGACCAGCAGCAATATCAGCACTTAAGCTATCGGCATCTTGGCGTAACTGTTGGTGCAAGATAGCAAATTCAGCAAGTAGCTCGGTATTAGGCTGTTTAAGTAATTGTTCAATTTCTGCAGCTAAACGTTCCGCCGTGACCTCACTCTGCACCAGTTCCGGCACTAAACGCCGCGCAGCGAGTAAATTAGGTAAACTAAAGAATGCCGCTTTAAATAACCGTTTAATCAGTAGATAACTCAACCAATTGAACCGATAAGCCACCACCATCGGCCGCTTAATCAGCATGGCTTCTAAGGTGACCGTACCCGAGGTCAATAGCACCGCATCGGCTGCTGCCATTACCGTGCGTGCTTGCCCACTGACCACCTGCAGCGGCAAATCCGCTGCAATACGTTGCCGTAATTGTTGAAATTGAGCCTCGCGAGCCGGTGAAATCATCGGCGCAATAAACACCCAGTTGGGATGACGTGCTGCTAATAATTGCGCAGTTTGCAAAAATATTGGCCCCAAGCGTTGCAACTCACCACTTCGACTACCTGGCAAAAGCGCCACTAAGCGCTGCTCTTCGCTAAGCTGCAACTGTAACTGCTGACGTGCGCTGGTGCGATCGCTGTGCATGGGAATGCTGTCTGCGAGCGGATGACCGACAAAAGTAGCAGCAAGCTGATGCTTGTCATAGAAAGATTTTTCAAATGGCAACAGGCACAACACATGATCAAGCGCCCGTTTTATGCCAGCTATACGGCCTTGACGCCAGGCCCAAACCGATGGACTGACATAATGCATGGTCGGAATACCCGCTGCCTTTAAGCGTTTGGCGATCGGCAAGTTAAAGTCGGGGGCATCAATGCCAATAAATACGGCCGGTGGCTGAGCTAAAAAATGTTGCACCAGTAAGCGTCGATGTCGCAATAAGGTCGGTAAACGGCCGAGCACTTCGGCTAAACCCATTACCGCCAAATCGTCCATCGGCACCAAACTTTGCATACCTTGCGCCTGCATTAATGGTCCACCCACCCCGACAAATTGTGCCGACGGGAAGCGTTGACGAAGTTCTGCGACTAAGCCCGCACCGAGCAAATCACCGGAATGCTCCCCGGCGATTACAGCAATGATGATGGGGTTTGTAGGTTGGCTCACGGCTAACGAATAATGCCGCGTGAACTTTGTTGGACAAAGTCGATGAGCGGTTGCAGGGCTGGAACCTGGAGTTCAACCATTTTCTCAACCGCCTCATTGACGGTTAAACCTTGGCGATACAAAATTTTAAAGGCGCGTTTAATGGCGGTAATTTGCTCAGAACTAAAACCACGACGTTTCAATCCTTCGCTATTGATCGTTCGTGGCACAGCATTGTGCCCTTGTGCCATGATGTACGGTGGTACATCTTGAACTACCACTGAATTAACCGCCGTAAAGGCGTGCGCACCAATATGGCAGAATTGATGTACTCCGGTGAAGCCACCCAGAATAGCCCAATCGCCAACATGTACATGCCCAGCTAGGGTGGTGTTATTGGCCAAAATGACATGATCACCAACAACGCAATCATGCGCCACATGCACATAAGCCATCAACAGATTATCGTTACCGATACGGGTAATACCTTGGTCTTGCACGGTACCCCGGTGAATGGTTACGAATTCGCGAATGATATTATTATCACCAACAATCAACTGGGTTGGTTCACCCTTAAATTTTTTGTCTTGGCAATCTTCGCCGACCGAGGCAAATTGAAAAATGCGGTTATTCCGACCTAGTCGCGTTGGACCACGCAACACCACATGCGGACCGATGACACAATCATCACCAATAACCACGTCAGCGCCAACAATACTGTAAGCACCGATCTCAACGTTGCGCCCAAGTTGCGCGGATGAATCAATTATTGCGGTAGCATGAATCACTTAAACTTCTCGTCTCGCACAAATAATATCAGCGCTACAAGCTAATTCACCATTAACTTCTGCACGCCCAGAAAACACCCAAATACCACGCCGTTCTTTTTCAAAAGTAACATGCAAATGCATGGTATCACCCGGCAGCACTTGACGCTTAAACCGCGCATTATCAACACCTGCAAACAAGTATAGGTCGTTCACGCCAGGATTGCTGCGGGTTATCTTAAACCCGAGTAAACCCGCTGCTTGTGCCAATGCCTCAAGGATCAACACGCCCGGAAAGATTGGATTTTCGGGAAAATGACCGGTAAAGATCGGCTCATTCATGGTGACATTTTTTATCGCATGAATGGATGTCTTTGCATCGCAGGCAACCACTTTATCCACCAATAAAAAAGGATACCGGTGCGGCAACAATCTTAAAATTTCTTTGATGTCAAAAGCGCCTTGTTGATCGGCCACGCTCACTCTCCAGCTTTATTATTCGTATTATTTTGTTTTTCTAATTGCTTAACCCGTTGGAACAGCTCATCGAGTTGTCGGTAGCGCGCACCATTTCTGCGCCATTCGCGCTGCGGAGCTGCCGGTATACCTGACGCATAAGCACCCGGCTCAGTGATTTCTTTAATCACCATCGAAAAACCGCTGATTTGCACATCATCACACACGCTAATATGCCCATTGATTGCACTAGCACCACCAATTAAACAGCGTTTGCCAATACGGCAACTGCCTGCTAACACGGTGCAACCGGCTATCGCTGTATCTTCATCGATAAACACGTTGTGGGCAATCTGACATTGATTATCAATGATCACGCCATTGCTAATGATGGTATCGTCGAGCGCACCGCGATCAATGGTCGTACTAGCACCAATATCAACGCGGTCACCAATAACCACCCGACCGAGCTGTGGTATTTTGATCCATTTGCCGCCTTCGTTGGCCCAGCCAAAACCGTCCGCACCAATTACTGTACCGCTATGAACTAGACAATCATGACCAATAATACAGCGGTGATAAACCACTACATGCTGCCACAATCGTGTGCCGGAGCCAATCTGTACACCTTCACCGAGATAACAACCAACACCGATAACCACATTATCACCGAGCACTACATTATCGGCAATGAAGGTATTCGCACCAATGTGCACATTCTGGCCCAAGCTAACATTGGCACCCATGCGTACGCTGGCATCGATACCCTGCGCAGGGCTGGGAGTTGTATCCAATAATTGTGCCACCCGCGCAAAAGCGGCATAGGGATTATTCACCCGCAATGCCGCCATATGCTCTGGCACCGCGACATTAGGCGCTACAATAATCGCGCTGGCGTTACTACGCTCTACTTGGCTACGATATTTTTCATTGGCTAGAAATGCAATTTGCCCCGGCTTAGCCGAGGCAAGTGTGGCAACTGTGGTGATGGTTAACGAACCATCACCAACCACCTCAGCGCCGATTTGTTGTGCCAGCTGCTGTAGGCTAAATGTCTGCATTGAATTACTTACCTGCTTTCAGCTTAGCAATCAATTTTTGCGATAAATCAATTGCTTCAGCAGCATAGATGACCGTAGTTGCATCTAAAACAACATCAAAGCTCTCGGCTTTTGCGACCACTTCTGCTTCACGCGCAATTTTCGCTAAGACTTGATTACGCTCTTGCTGCATGTAACGCTGAGCATCTTCATTGAAAGCCTGACCTTTAATTTTGTAGGTTGCTTCTAAGACTTCCATTTTACGTTGAATTTCAACTTTTTCACGATTCGACAAAGTCGCTTGGTCACGTTGAAAGTCTTCACCAAGTTTAGTCATTTGCGCTTCAAGCGAACGCAATTCATCGTTCTGCGGTTTCATTTTTTCTTGAACTGTACTTTCAATCATTTGCGTTTCAGGTAAGTTTTGGAAAACTAACTGAAAATTAACCACACCGATTTTTTGTTGTGCTGCGGCGCTGTTAGCAAATACGCTAATTGACATTAATGCAGCTAATGCTACTGATTTCAACACTGTGTTCACGATAAACTCCTTTGCTTTCGAGAGATAAATAAAAATTAGAAACTGGTACCAAAATTAAAACTAAAGGTTTGAGTACGATCACCTGGCTCACTTTTCAACGGTCTACCGAACGAGAAGGTTAACGGACCCATAGGCGACAACCATTGCAAGGCAATACCGGCAGATGCGCGATAGTTCCTCGGCGAACTAAAATCTATCAGATCAAAAGAATTCGGTGCCAAGGTTAAATGACGATATTGATCATAACGAAATTCAGTATCCCACACGCTACCTACGTCCACATAGAAACTAGTACGTACTGAGTTTTTGCTATCTTCTTTGATCAGCGGAGTTGGGAAAATCAATTCAAAACCGCCGACATACATTGCATTGCCACCCACTGAGAATTGACTCACTGCCAACGTATCAGCAGCCGGGCCCGCTGGCAACCCACTCGGTACGCCATCAAAGCCAGGCACAGTAGGGATTTCTGTTGGGTACCGATAGATAGCACGGGGCCCTATGGTGTTCGCTTCAAAACCACGTAGATTTTGATTTCCGCCTACCCGAAACGATTCATAAAATGGGAACAGATAGTCGTTACCATTGTCATCGGTGCCATAACCATTACCATAGCCTAACCGCATACGGGTCCCAAGCACCCAGTTATGATCCTTGGTGATCGGCCAGAAATGTTTAAAGTCATAGCTAACTCGAAAGTAATTCACATCACTGATAGGTGCGGTAACATCAACTGTCACCACGTTCGATGAGCCAGCCGTTGGGAAAACACCACGATTGAGAGTAATCCGACTCCAAGCTCCTGTCACTTCAAAAATATCAAACGCAACGCCAGCATTCGGATTCTGACGATCAACGTAAGGCTTGTAGAACTGACGAATCTGCTCATAACCTTCAACATTTGTGATTTCTTCATTTCGATACGATAAACCAAAACGTAAGCTCGTCACTTCATTGATGGGGAACTGCACCGTACTAGCGATACCATATTGCTTCTTGTTATA
>DIVC01000104.1:14052-22383 GCA_002423905.1 Idiomarina sp. UBA6142 | reverse complement strand
TGTTCGATGGCTTCTTCATTTAACGGTGCACCCTCTAACTGACGCATTTCGCGCCGCAATACTTCGTCTTGGGTCACCTTGTTACCGGAAAAACTGATGCGGTTGACATAAATGCGGCTGCCTGGGTTGACCGAGTACGTTAGATCAACTTCATTGCTCTCAGCGATGATTTCGGGAATAGCACGTACTTCAGGATAGGCATAGCCATAACGACCATAGAGTCGCGCGATATATTCCTCACGCGCGGTCACCTCAGCTGCACTATATTGCGTACCTGGGTCTTGTGAAATTAAGCGCTTGACCAATTCATCGTGTCCACGTAAATCGCCAATGACCTTGGTGTCACGAATGGTAAATATCTCACCTTCTTTGATATTTAATGTCACATATACACCGCGGCGATCGGGCGTCATAGTGACCTGCACTGACTCCACACTAAAGGTCAAATAACCGCGGTTTTTATAAAACGATTCCAAGCTCTCTAAATCACCTGATAACTGTGACTTCTGATAACGTTTCTCGCCAAGAATGTTCCACCACGGTAATTGGTCTTTTAATTCAAGCTGTGTCAATAATTCTTCGTCACTAAATTTCGTATTACCGACAATATTAATTTGCTGTATCTCAGCCGACTCACCCTCATTAAACTTAACGCTCAGGCGAACCCGATTCCGCGGCTGTTTGATTACTGACACAGAGACATCAGCGTTGTACTTACCGATTGAGTGATAAAAATCCTCAAGTCCCGTTTCAATCTGCGCGATGGTGGTTAAATCGAGTGGTTCCCCCTCGACAATTCCTTGCTCAGTAAGCGACTCTAATAGTTGCTCATCTTTGAGTTGTTTATTGCCATCAAGGTCAATCGCACTAATAGTGGGGCGCTCAGAGACTTCGAACACTAATGTGCCGCCCTCACGCTTGACCACCACATTATTGAAGTGGGTAGATGAGTAGAGGGAGCGGATACTCTGACGAATTTTCGTGTCATCAATGGTATCGCCAACCCGCACCGGAATGTAAGTTAAGGCTGCACCAAGTGCAACACGCTGCAATCCCCGGATACGAATATCTTCAACCACAAAACTTTCGGCACTGATTGCAGACGGCATAGCGACCGCGGCAATGAGAGCACTTAAAAACAGCTTCTTTAACGTCATTCTGTGCAACTTAATTGTTTGTTGTTTATGTGAACTCACTGCGTGAGACGAAATACGTCATTGCTTATTGCAATCGCCATCAACGCAAAGATTAGCGCGCCGCCGATGCGGTAACAAATCTCTTGCACTCGGTCTGAGACTGCTCGTTTACGAATGCCTTCAATGGTTAAAAACACCAAATGTCCGCCATCTAGAATAGGCAATGGTAACAGATTTATGATGCCGAGATTAACACTGATAAGAGCAAGAAACCCTAAAAAATATACCAAACCATAACTAGCCGATGCTCCAGCACCTTCAGCAATTGCAACCGGCCCACTTAATTGATTAACCGACACCACTCCCGTCACTAATTTACCAATCATTTTGACACTCAACACCATCAGATCCCAGGTGCGTTCGGTGCCTTTTTGTAAACTTTCAAAAAAACCATAACGTTGTTCGAACCGGTAGTTTTCAGGATAAGGTTCAACCAACGGCACTACACCTAAAAAACCAATGCGCTGCTGGTCAATAAGCTGATTACCGAGAGTCACTTGCTGATTCAGCCGTTGGCCATTACGGCTTATTTCCATCAACAGCGTATTATCGGGGTTGGCAGCTATAACATCTCTGATTTGAGACCATTCACTAACGAGAGTTCCATCAATGGCAATAATTTTATCGCCGGCTTGCAAGCCCGCTGCTTGTGCCGGTGAATTTGCTGCAATGTCGACCAGCTCGGTGGTCGCTTGCGGACGATACGGCATGAGACCTATGTCAACAAAAGTTGGTTGCTGTTGTTGGCCTATGCGCCAACGGCTGATATCAAGTTGATGGCGTCGCATGCGTTGGTTAGCATCGCGCACATCGAGCACCACAGTTTGCCCACCTACCGCACCGGCGAAAGCTAAATTCACTTGTTGCCAATCGACCGTCGTCTGTTCGTTGATAGCGATTATCTCACTGCCGACGCTGACCCCAGCTCGTGCCGCTATAGAATTCTCAGTGACGCTGCCAACGATAGGTTTTACCGACGGCACGCCAATCATAAACATGCCCCACAGCACCGCAATGGCTAATAAGAAGTTAGCTATTGGTCCTGCCGCTACAATCGCTGCACGTTTCTTTACCGACTGTGCATTAAAGCTGTATCGATACTGCTGCGCATCGACCGCATCGACGCGACTATCAAGCATGCGTACATAGCCGCCTAGGGGAATGGCGCCGATTTGATAGACCGTGCCATCAGCCGCTTGACGCTGCCATAGTGGCTTGCCAAAACCAACTGAAAAAGTCAGTACCTGAACACCACACCGGCGTGCCACCCAAAAATGGCCAAATTCATGAATGGTAACTAGAATGCCGAGCGTGATGATAAACGCTGCCAGCGACCATAAAACCTCTAACATATTGCATACCGCGCTACGTGTTGCTGCGCCAAACGGCGCGTTTCCTCATCTAGTGACACGATCGCCGCCAGAGAGTTCAGTGTGGTTGGAGAAATTGCTGACAAGACCTCGGCACATACACTATGAATATCGGTAAATTTTAACCGCCCGGCCAAAAAAGCGGTCACTGCAACTTCATTGGCAGCATTCAAACTGGTGGTTGCCCACTGCCCTTGCCAGCAGGCATCAATCGCCAATTGCAGACATGGATAGCGGGCGCTGTCGACCGCGCTAAAGCTCAATTCACCAAGCTGGGCAAAATTCAGTGCGGCCACCCCAGCGGCAATGCGCTGTGGATAACTCAAGCCATAGGCAATGGGGGTACGCATATCTGGTTGACCCAATTGCGCCACCACCGAACCATCAACAAACTGGACCATTGAGTGAACCACACTTTGCGGGTGCAGCAGCACTTGCAGGTGTTGCTGCTGGCAATTAAATAACCAGCGCGCTTCAATATATTCCAGCCCTTTGTTGAGCATGGTGGCCGAATCGACCGAAATTTTTTGCCCCATCGACCAATTGGGATGAGCACAGGCGGCGGCTGGCGTTTGCTTGGCCAAATCGGCCAACGGCAAGTCACGGAACGGACCGCCTGAGCCGGTTAACAGTATATGTTGAACCCCAGCCGCAGCTAAATCGGCGCGGCCTAACTGATGCTGAACCGATGGCGGCAAGCATTGAAAAATAGCATTGTGCTCGCTGTCGATGGGTAGTAACTGCGCACCCGATTCAGCCACGGCATCAATAAACAACTGCCCCGACATGACCAGTGCTTCTTTATTCGCTAACAACACCCGTTTACCAGCTGTTACTGCCGCCATAGTCGGCAAAAGTCCGGCGGCTCCAACAATAGCAGCCATAACACAATCGACCTCATCAGCACCGGCAATCTCTTGCAAAGCTTGCGCGCCACTTAACACCTCAACTCGGCTGCTAGCAGGTAACTGTTGCAGCAGCTGCTTGGCCGCTTGAGGACACTGCATGACCGCATATCGTGGCTGGTGACGCTGGCACAATTCAAGCATCAAGGTCACATTGGTGTTAGCACTGATGGCATATAATTCGAACCGCTCAGGATGCCCAGCTATGACACTAAGGGTATTCAGCCCAATGGAGCCGGTCGCACCTAAAATAGTGAGCCGTTGCCGCATGACTGGCTGCTGTGCTGTGATCACGCCAACAACCATATATAAGAAACCGTAAATACCGGCAATGCTGCGGTTAAACTATCGATACGATCCAACACGCCACCATGGCCAGGGAGCAGCGAGCCGCTATCTTTAACCCCGGCACAACGCTTGAACATGCTCTCGCTCAAATCACCAAATACTGAAGCCACCACAGTTAACAATCCGGTCAGATAGTAGCCATTAAACTGGTCAGTAGGTACTTTGACCCAATGCGATACCACCATCATCACCACGAATGCTAGCGCGATACCGCCGATCAAGCCTTCCATGGTTTTTCCCGGGCTCACTGCCGGCATCAGTTTATTGCGTCCGTAACGTACACCGGCAAAAAAAGCACCCACATCAGCGGCCCACACCAGCAGCAATACGAACAGTACGGCAAAACCTCCGAATAAAGCCTGTTCGGAATAATTCAAGCTCCGCACAGCAAGTAAGCCAACCCAAGCAGGAATCAGCGTTAAATAACCGAAAATGCCAACAATGGAGCGCGTCCGTGACCACAGCCGACGGCTGTTCGGATACTTTAAAGTTAACAAGGTAGCGACTATCCACCAACCAAAGCCAATCACCACCAGCGCGTAATAGAGCGGATGCAATTGCCCAGCAAGCCAGATGTCATTGACCGGCACCAGATAAATAAGCAGGGCTAATAGAAGCGCAACCGAAGCGGTGTAGGCAACCTTACTAACTAACCGCCGCAATCCCATCAACGGTGCCCATTCCCACGCCCCTGCCGTGATCACCACTAAAATAGCCACAGAAAAGGCTTCTAACGATACTGCGAAGACGCAGTACAGCGCTAACGGAATAAGTACCAGTGCAGTTATAAGACGTTGTTTTAGCAAAGTTATTCCTCAGCTGTTACATCAGTATCTAAAATTGCTTGCTGAATTTGCTCGCTGGTTAAACCAAAGCGTCGCTCCCGACAACTAAAGTCAGCAATGGCGGCCGCAAATTCACGATCATCAAAATCTGGCCACAATACCTGACTAAAATAAAATTCAGCGTAAGCCAACTGCCACAACAGAAAATTACTGATGCGATGTTCACCACCGGTGCGGATCAGCAGATCTGGAGCCGGTTGATCAGCCAACTGCAGACATTGAGCCAACGTGTCTTCAGTAATCTCCTCGCTGCGCATAGCGCCAGCCGCAACGCGTTCAGCTAATTGCCGAGCAGCCTGACTAATATCCCAACGGCCGCCGTAATTAGCCGCGATATTCAGTTGCAGCGCGGTATTATTCGCGGTTAATTGCTCAGCTTCTACAATACGCTGCTGTAGACCCGCTGAAAAGCCGCTTACGTCACCAATAATACGCAATCGCACATTGTGTTTATGGAGCTTTTTCACCTCGCGTTTTAGTACCGTGAAAAACAGCTCCATCAATAACGATACTTCCTGTTCAGGACGCTTCCAATTCTCACTACTAAAGGCAAACAAGGTCAATGCTTCAATACCGCGTTTGCGACAAAAAGCGACCGCCGAGCGCACTGCTTCGGCACCTGCTTTATGACCATAGGTACGCTGTTTGCCGCGCAATTGTGCCCAACGACCGTTGCCGTCCATGATAATAGCCACATGGCGTGGCATGCGAATTTCCGTGTGATCCGAACTTGTCATTGTTGTTGCCATATAAAAAAATACGCCGTGCGAGTATACCTGACACGGCGCGTTGTACCAATGAAGGCGTAAGCGATTGCTTAAACTTCCATCAGCTCTTTTTCTTTTTCTGCCAATAATTGATCAATTTTTGCGACATACAAATCAGTCATTTTCTGGATTTCATCGGTAGCACGGCGCTCGTCATCCTCTGAAATCTCTTTTTCTTTCAACAGTTCTTTCAAATCGCTGTTCGCATCACGACGCACGTTACGCACCGCCACTCGACCTTGTTCGGCTTCCGCTCGCACCACTTTCACCAAATCACGACGACGTTCTTCCGTCAATGGTGGTAACGGTACTCGAATCACCGAACCAGCAGATGAAGGGTTCAAGCCCAAATCAGCCGTCAAAATGGCCTTTTCAACTGCCGGACTGGCCGATTTGTCAAAAACTGTGATAGCCAGCGTACGTGAATCTTCAATAGTGACGTTGGCAATTTGCCGTAATGGGGTGTCGCTGCCGTAGTAAGACACCATCACACCATCGAGGATACTTGGGTGGGCACGACCAGTACGCACTTTAGAAATTTGTACGCGTAATGCTTCTACGCTCTTTTCCATGCGTTGTTTACAGTCTTGCTTGATCTCGTTTATCACGTTGTTTTCCTTTGTCTAGTCGTCGTCAATTCTTACAGTTCTGGGTCATTACAAATGAGCGTACCTTCATCAGCACCGGTAACCACCGCGCGCAGCACACCCGGTTTGTTCATATTGAACACTCGAATCGGTAAGTTGTGATCGCGCGCCAAGGTAAAGGCGGCTAGATCCATCACTTTTAGCTGTTTTTCCAGCACTTCATTATAGCTGATTTGTTTATAGAGTTGTGCATTCGGATTTTTCACCGGGTCCGCCGAATAAACCCCGTCAACTTTGGTTCCCTTCAACACCAGATCGGCTTCGATTTCTATACCGCGCAAACAAGCTGCTGAATCGGTGGTGAAAAAAGGATTACCCGTACCAGCGCAGAATATCACCACTCGGCCTGATTTTAACAGACTAATGGCGTCGGCCCAGTTGTAACTATCACAAACCCCTTTGAGGTCAATCGCTGACATCAGTCGCGCATTCACAAACGCGCGATGGAGCGCATCACGCATGGCTAAACCATTCATTACCGTGGCTAGCATGCCCATATGATCACCGACCACACGATTCATACCAGCCTTGGCCAAACCCTCACCGCGAAATAAGTTGCCCCCGCCAATCACCAAGCCAACTTGCACGCCCAGTTCTACCAGCTCTTTAATCTCTTGTGCCATGCGGTCCAATACTTTCGGATCGATACCGAATTGCTCGTCGCCCATCAGCGCTTCGCCACTGAGCTTTAATAATATCCGGCGATAGGTTGGTTTACTTACGGTCATCGGTTCAGTCTCCATGTGCAGGGTGCCCTCGTATTATGCCCAAAAAAAACCGCATCGTGCTAGGCATGATGCGGTTTTCTGTTACCTCGTCACCAACGGTGGGAGCGTCATTGGGCTTAGCCCTTTTTCGCTGCCGCCATTTGTGCTTGTACTTCCGCCGCGAAATCTTCCGATTTCTTCTCGATGCCTTCACCCACTTCATAACGCACGAAAGTGATGATTTCAGCACCTTTCTGCTTCAGTAACTCGCCCACAGTGATAGCTGGATCTTTCACAAACGCTTGACCAGTTAAGCTGATCTCGCCAGTGAACTTGCGCATACGACCTTCAATCATTTTCTCAGCGATTTCTTGTGGCTTGCCACTTTGCATCGCGATATCTAATTGAATACGGCGCTCCATATCAACCACTTCAGCGGATACGTCTTCTGGTTTCACAAACTGTGGTGAACTCGCGGCAACGTGCATGGCAACGTCTTTCGCTAATTCTGCAGAGCCACCTTTGAGTGCCACCAACACACCAATACGACCGCCGTGTACATAGCTTTCAACGATATCACCCGTGTTCAACGTCAGTACCCGACGAACATTCATATTTTCGCCAATTTTTGCAACCAACGTAGAACGTGTTTCTTCAACGGTAGCGCCACCAATATCGGTCGCTAACAGTTTCTCGATATCGTTTTCTTGATTTGCAAAAGCCGCGTTGATGACTTTTTGGCCAAAGCCAACAAAGTTATCATCGCGGGCAACGAAGTCGGTTTCGCAGTTTAATTCAACCACGGTACCTACGTTGCCAGCAGTTTTCACTAAGATCACGCCTTCAGCAGCAATTCGACCGGCTTTCTTAGCTGCTTTCGCCTGACCGCTTTTACGCATCAGTTCGATCGCCGCTTCGATATCACCATTGGTCTCTTCAAGTGCTTTTTTACAATCCATCATGCCCGCGGCTGTACGCTCGCGCAGTTCTTTTACCAGAGCTGCTGTAATAGCCATTGCTTGGTCCTCTTAATCAGATAACTTTATTCGGCTTCGTCAGCTACAACGAAATCGTCTGCTTTACCTTCAACAACGGCGCCACGGCCTTCATTGATAGCGGCAGCGGCGGCGTTCAAATACAGTTGTACTGCACGAATCGCATCGTCGTTACCTGGAATCACATAATCAACGCCATCTGGGTTCGAATTAGTATCGACCACAGAAATAACCGGAATACCCAAGTTGTTAGCTTCTTTGATGGCAATGTGTTCATGATCAGCGTCGATCACGAATAATACGTCTGGTAGACCAGCCATATCTTTGATACCACCAAGGCTCTTCTCAAGCTTTTCCATTTCGCGGGTATTCACCAGCGCTTCTTTTTTGGTGAGCTTTTCAAAGGTGCCATCTTGACTTTGAATTTCTAACTCTTTCAAACGTTTGATTGACTGACGCACAGTTTTCCAGTTGGTCAACATACCACCTAACCAGCGGTGATTGACGTAGAACTGTTTACTCGCGATAGCAGATTCTTTTACTGCTTCAGT
>DIVC01000104.1:2044-13955 GCA_002423905.1 Idiomarina sp. UBA6142 | reverse complement strand
TTTTTAAAGGGGTTATGCCTCCATACATCCCATAATTCGACCCGCGTGACCCGTATAATAGACGGTAGTCAGAGCAAGCACCCCGAACGATGTGACGATGTATGTGTGTGTTTTAGTTACTGCCTTTCAAACGACTCGAGTGAAAGTGCGCGCGCTTTATACCATAAAATTGAGCCGCAACGCAACTTTTATGGTGGTGTTTATACTTTAATCGCGTCGTTCAAAATGCTAAACTGCGTGCCTATTTTATTGCTATTAATGAGTGACGACGAATTGGCATGAGTATTATCATCAAGACCCCAGTAGAAATCGAAAAAATGCGTGTAGCCGGCCGCCTCGCCGCCGACGTACTGGAAATGATTGCGCCGTACGTGAAAGCTGGCGTGACCACCGATGAAATCGACCAACGTTGTCACGATTATATTATCGCTAACGGCGCTATCCCTGCCCCGTTAAATTATCATGGTTTTCCAAAGTCGGTCTGTACCTCACTCAATCATGTGGTGTGCCACGGCATTCCGAACGATAAGCCGTTGAAAGACGGCGATATCATGAACCTCGACGTGACGGTTATTGTCGATGGTTACCACGGTGACACCTCACGGATGTTCGTCATCGGTCAGCCGAGTATTTTGGCCGAACGCTTAATTCGCGTCACCCAAGAGTGTTTGTACCTCGCCATCAATATGGTGCGCCCGGGTATTCGCATGGGTGACTTTGCCGCAGCCATTCAGCAGCACGCAGAAAGTAACGGTTACTCCATTGTGCGCGAATATTGTGGGCATGGTATCGGCGCTACCTTTCATGAAGAACCACAAATTCTGCACTATGGTACGGCTGGCACTGGTGAAGTATTAAAGCCGGGCATGTGTTTTACCATCGAGCCCATGGTGAACGCCGGCAAACGTCATACCAAATTAATGCGTGACGGTTGGACTGTATTGACCAAAGACCGCAGTCTGAGCGCACAATGGGAGCATACCTTGTTAGTCACCGAAAGCGGTGTTGAAGTGCTCACTTTGCGCAGTGACGAACAACTTCCACGTATTATTGACCATTCGAGTGCCGCATAAATGACCGCAACTGCTGTCGCTTGGCCGCAAGTGTTCGAGTTGAATCAACTTCGTCAATCGCTTGAGCAAGCACAGCAGCAACAAGCCCATGAATTTTCCAGCGCTGCTATTGAACAACTATTACAGCAACGCAGCAGCCTGATTGATAGCTTGGTTAGCTATTTGTGGCGCCAACTGAAACTGCCGGAACAGCAACTTTGCGTGCTGGCCGTTGGTGGCTATGGTCGCGGTACCTTGCACCCTGGCTCCGATATTGATGTCATCATTCTGCATCAACAGCCGCTTGATGACACCACCAATCAAGCCATTGCCCAATTTGTGCAATGGCTGTGGGATCTGCGCCTCGATATTGGTCATAGCGTCCGTACCATCGCCGAATGCCTGCAGCAGGCGGCCGAGGACGTCAGTACCGCCACCAGCTTGCTCGAGCATCGCTGGTTAATTGGCGATAAAGAATTAGCCGCGCTGTTTACCATGGAAGTGCATCATCATTTGCCATGGAGTAGCCGCAATTTTTATCAAGCGAAGCTGCATGAACAACAGCAACGCCATCAGCAATATCACAGTACCTCGTACAACCTTGAGCCGAACATTAAGAGTAGTCCCGGTGGCCTGCGTGATATCCAAACCATTAGCTGGATCGCCAAACGCCATTTTCAAACGCAAAGCGATGAAGCTTTGGTGGAATATGGCTACGTCACCGCGGCTGAGTTGATTGAACTGCGCAGCCATCAAGATTTTCTCTGGCGCGTGCGCTTTGCGCTGCATTTAGAAGCTGGCAAAAAAGAAGACCGCTTACTGTTCGATTTTCAGCCTGGTGTAGCGGCGCGCATGGGCTATGGCGAAGCCGGTAAACATGCCGTAGAAGCCATGATGAAAGATTATTTCAATGCTGTGGTGGCGGTCAGTGAGCTCAATGCCATGCTGTTGCAGTTCTTTGAACAAGCCATTCTTGGCCAAACTGCAAGCCAGACAGAGCATCGCCAAGGGCGTGAACTGAACGCTGATTTCAAGCGCACGGGTCACACCATTGTGGCACGCCATGACCAAGTATTTAGCCATCCTCGGCAAATTCTTAGCTTCTTTCTACTCATTGCTGAGCAAGCCGATATCAGCGCAGTGCAAGCACAGACCATTCGGCTGCTTCGCAACGCGCGCCGCAGCCTGCGCCATCCGCTTTCCGATGATGCCAACTGCCGTGACTTATTCATGGCTATCATGCGCCATCCCAATGGTTGCGGCCACGCGCTGAGCTTGATGCACAAGCACAAAATTCTGGCCCATTATCTGCCGCAGTGGCAGCAAATTGTCGGGCAAATGCAATTTGACCTGTTTCATGCCTACACCGTTGATGAGCACAGTTATCGAGTGGTGCGTAATTTATATCGCTACAGCGACCCGCACTATGCCAGCGAATTTCCGCTCTGTGCCGACTTAGTGGCTAGCTTTGAAAAACCAGAACTCCTGTACTTGGCCGGTATTTTCCATGATATTGCCAAAGGCCGTGGTGGCGACCACTCTGAATTGGGCGCGATCGATGCCAGCAACTTTGCCCGCGCACATGATCTTGACGCCGCTGATACTGAGCTGGTTGCTTGGCTGGTTCAGCATCACTTAGTGATGTCGGTAACCGCACAAAAACGTGACATTCATGATCCCGAAGTGGTGCGCGAATTTGCTACATTGATGGGCACACAACAACATCTTGATTACTTGTATTGCCTAACCGTAGCTGATATCCGGGCCACCAACAGCAGCTTGTGGAACAACTGGAAAGCTACGCTGCTAGAGAATTTGTATCACGCCACCAGCAGTTTCTTACAACAAAGCAAACCCTCTGCGGCGCTCGAATTACGTGCCCGTATTGCGCAAAACCAACAGCAAGCATTGGCCTTATTATTGAGTGCTGGATTGGCCCATGAGCACATCCAGCAGCTCTGGTCGCGCTTTACTGCCGATTACTTTTTACGCCACCAAGCCGAACAAATTTGTTGGCATACCCGCGCCATTGCAGCGCTCCGTGACGATCACGAATTGCCGTTGATGTTAATTGGCGACGAGAACAATCGCGGCACCACCGAATTATTCATTTACACCCAAGAGCAAGCCAATTTGTTTGCTGCAGTAGCCGCCGTATTAGATAGCCAAAGTATTAGCATTCATGATGCGCAAATTTTGGCCACCCGCGATGGCTACGTGATGGATACCTTTGTCATCCTCAATGAACAGGGCCAACCATTAACCGATAGCGGCGCCATTGAACGACTGCAACAGCAACTCCATGACGTCTTGCGTAAACGCCAGCCGGTGCCACAAACCCAGCGCCGTTTGCCGCGTCAACTGCGCAGCTTCACAGTGCCTACACGGGTGGAATTTGTCGCCGAGAAAAATCAACGTCGCAGCGCCTTTGAACTCACCACGCTGGATCGTCCGGGCTTGGTCGCTCGCGTTGCTAGAGTGCTACAAGACTTGGACATCAACGTATTGGCAGCTAAAATCACCACTGTCGGCGAGCAAGCTGAAGATCTATTTATTGTCTCAACGCGCCAACAGCAGGCGCTTGATAGCGAACAACGCGAGCGCCTGCGGGCGCAAATTATTGCGGCACTGGATTAAACTGTCGCCACAACTTATGCAAACTAGCCAGTAGGACCCTCACCATGACCGATATACAACGGCGCATTGAAAGTGCTTTTGAACAACGCGCCAGCATTACACCTGCGACTGCCAGCGCCGAATTACGTGCGGATATCGAGCAGGTAGTGACTGCCATCGATGGCGGCCAACTGCGCGTTGCCGAGAAAATAGACGGTCAATGGCAGGTCCATCAATGGCTAAAAAAGGCGGTATTGCTATCCTTTCGCTGCAATGACAATAGCCTCATAGATGGTGGCGAAACTCGCTTTTTTGACAAAGTCCCCAGCAAGTTTGCACACTATGACGAGCAGCGCTTTCGTCGCGAAGGCATGCGCGTAGTGCCACCTGCTATGGTCCGCAAAGGCGCTTTTATCGGTCGCAACGTGGTGCTGATGCCGTCTTACGTCAACATCGGTGCTTATGTCGATGAGGGGACCATGGTCGATACTTGGGCCACGGTCGGCTCCTGCGCACAAATTGGTAAAAATGTTCATTTATCCGGTGGCGTAGGTATTGGTGGCGTGCTGGAACCGCTGCAAGCTAACCCAACCATCATTGAAGACAACTGCTTTATTGGCGCGCGCTCAGAAATTGTTGAAGGTGTGATCGTAGAAACTGGTGCGGTGATTTCCATGGGCGTATATATCGGCCAAAGCACCCGTATTTATGACCGAGAAACCGGTGAAGTTCACTATGGTCGGGTACCAGCGGGTGCCGTCGTGGTGCCGGGTAGCCTGCCAAGTGCGTGTGGAAAATACAGTCTTTATGCAGCCATTATCGTCAAGAAAGTGGACGCCAAGACCCGTGAAAAAGTAGGCATTAACGAGCTGTTGCGGTTGATCGACTAACCCTAGTCAGGCGTCACAAAAGGCTGTAAAAAAGTAGCTGGAATCTCCAGCTGCAAATCCAGAACGGCGCCACTGTGGGGGTGATTAAACTGCAACCCAGTGGCCGCTAATAACAACCGCGTCAAACCGTGCTGCTCACGAAAATAGCGATTTTGCCGACTATCACCATGGCGGGTATCACCAATAATCGGATGCCGCAAATGCGCCATATGCCGACGTAGTTGGTGCTTACGCCCAGTTTTTGGCCATAATTCCATCAGCGAATAGCGACTGGTCGGGTGCTGATCGGTGACCGCCACCGCCAACTCAAACTGCTGTACACATCGGTACTCGGTCACTGCCGCTTGAGCTTCTTTGTCCTGTTGGGCGTGTTTATCGGCTATTTTGTCGAGTTCTTCTTTGAGCGGATAATCTAATACCCCATCACCCAAGTAGCCGCGCACAATGGCATGATACCGTTTGATCACCTGACGCTCGGCAAATTGCTCGCTTAATAAACGGGCGGTTTCGGCATCTTTGCCAAACACCAATAAACCTGAGGTGGGACGATCAAGGCGGTGCACCGGATACACCCGTTGCCCAAGTTGATCGCGTAATTTTTGCAGCGCAAACTGAGTGGCCTCACGGGCAATCCAGCTACGATGGACCAATAGCCCTGCCGGCTTATCAATGACGACTAAGCTGGCATCTTCATAAATTAGTACTAGCTCAGACATCGTCAGCGAGAGGATCACTGCCACTGAGCAAAATATCGAACTGTCGGAGCGCTAAAATAAGCTCTTCGTGGTGTTCGAGTTTGTCACTATATACTTGCACCGCCATCGGGCTCACCGCGATATTTTGCGGTAATGGGTGCTCGCCATCGATCATTTCCCACATCCGTGGTAGTAAAATAAACTGCAACCATTGGTGAAAGTCTAGTGTGTCGAGGGCAAAGGGTTGATCGCTGGCCAATGCTTGTGATGACGGGAAGTGGCTTTGCCACAAGCCTAAGCAATGTAACTCAGCCTCAATACGTTCTAATAATCGCGCGGCCCGTTGTCGTTGGTCCATTACTATCTCCACGACGGATTCATCGGTATAATGGCGCACATAGTTCCGCAAAAATGAAAATGATGCAAGTCTGATGACACTGTCTAATCTAAGTGAGTTGCTTGAACACGGCCACTGCAACTACTGTTGCTTTGATCTGGGTCGCCGCGTTCAGGCGCTGACAGCAGCCGAATTCGCCGCTATTGCCGCTCAACAAACACCCTATCCATACCCGCATCAACACCAAGCGCAATTTGCCGTGGTGTTTTGGCCACAATTACAGCAGCAACCTGAACCCTTTATTTGGCTGTTGAAACTGCCCCTCGATGAACGCGGGTTATTGGATCACCAAGCACAACAGAACTTTATCAGCCAAGTGGTGGCGTTATTGGGCCAACAGATCACTGCCACACTGAGTGAACAGCAACAGCAGCAATTACAGCAAAGTCCTTACTTGTTCAGCCCCAGTACCGTTCAGCAAGCCGCCTTGCATGCGCAGCTACGGCAATACTTTAAGCAGCCACCGTCACTACATTTTGAGGCAGTGGCAAGCTATTTACACCAGCCACAGCAGCAACCATGGCAACAGCTCGGCGTGCAAGGCATTCACGATGTAGCCGTGCGCCTGGAGCAATTGGAGCGCCTGCAGCACCAGCTTCTCAACCACCTGGATAGTTTCCCAGTGCCGTTTTTACAGGCCTTGGCCCAGGCTTTAGAGCATCCACAACTGCCCCTCACCATGGTCGAGCCGCTGCTCACCATGCTGCCGCAGTTACCTGCTGAGCGACAACTACTGGTCTGGCGCATACTAGCCAGCCGAGCCGAACACCCAGCCGTGCAGCAAGCGCTGACTCAGCTAGTACAACAACCACTAGAGCCGACCCACGCCAGCGACCTGTTGGTGCTGGTGGCAATGCGGCTGTGGCCAGCACTGCTGCCTAGCAGCAGCAACAATGGCAGCTTACTAGCGAGCTACATCGAGCAGTTAGCCGCCCATCATCACGCCGAACTTCGGCTGGCATTGCTCAACGAGTTAGTCCGCTTGCCGGCGATACGCCCTCACCTATTAGCGCTGCTACGGCGCAATGATAACGCCACCCCACTGCGGCAGTTATGGCAGCAACTGAGCGGAGCAACACCATGCAATTAAGCGATGCCATCATACTGATTGTGATTGGATTTGGTGGCTGGCTATTTTGGCAAGGCCGCCGCCAAGCTGAACAAGCGAAACGCTATGCCGAGCGCTACTGCCAGCAGCATGAGTTGCAATTTTTGGATATTGCCTGGAGCCATGGGCGGCCCGCCAAACGTGGCCGCCACTTGGGCTGGCTGAGTCATTACAGCTTTGCTTTTAGTAGCGACGGTGAAAGTCGCTACGAGGGAACTATTACCTTACTCAATTTGCGCCTCGACGATGTGGTTACCCCACCCTATCGGCTACCGACCTAAAATACGGCGTTTTAAAAACTGCCCATACATCACCCAATCACCCAACAACGAGTATGCCGGATACTTAAAGGTGGCTGGTTTGTTGTGCTCAAAGCCAAAATGGCCAATCCAAGCAAAACCATAGCCAATCACTGGCACCAACCACAAATACAGCCAGCTGCCAGTCAACAACACATAGGCAATCACCGCGATCACTAACGTACTGCCGATATAATGCATCGCCCGACAACGCGGATCACTATGTTCGGCCAAGTAGTACGGATAAAACTCTTTGAACGAATTAAACTGCATCGGCAACCTCCTGGTGTAACGGCTGGGTGGCTACTTGGCGCGGACAAAATAATAATTTGCCATCAACAGCACCAACATTGAGCGCTTGCACCACTTGATAACCGTGCTGAAAAAATAATTTAAGGTGATTCTCAATGGTGACGTAGACGGCGATACCCGCTGATTGCTCGTCATCGGCTAAAGCTTGACTGGCGGCGCGCACCAGCAAGTCACCCCAACCATGCTGTTGATAACGCGGATGCACCGCCAAAAATGCCAACATATGATAATCACGACCGACCAACTGCTCGCCCAGACTGCGTTGCATGGCTTGCTGAATCAGTAATTCTTTGTCGACTAATTGCATAGTGCTGACATAACCGGCGGTCAGTAACATCTTCAAGCGCCAGTGCCAATAACGGCCAGGACCAAAACTTTTACCCGGCCGAGTTAAACAAGCCACACCGATTAAACTATCGCCGTCAAACACTCCGATCATCGGTTGCTGGGCTTCCCAAAATGCCGCTAATTCTTCACGCACTGTGGCCCGTAAACGCTTTTCATAATCGGGTTTATGCGCTTGGAATAAATCCATCAGCAACGGATCATCATAATAGGCTTGATACAGCAGCGATGCCGCCAGCTTTAATTCTTCCGCAACCAAATAGCGCAATTGCCCGGTGGCAACTGTATCGGTGGCATTTGCTTCGATGGAATTTGCGGCCATAGCCCTACCTCTTTGTGGTTATAGTCTGTTGTTCACAAACTACGCCATTCCGGGCTGATTTTCTACCAGTCGTGGGCGTAAATGTGCCAAAAACTCGGTTAAATTGGCGGCTAAAACTTGGTGTTGTGGTTTGCCCACATACTCAAGCCCAACCGCGCCCGATTCATTATCAACAGTGATGAGCAAATCATCACTTTCTTCAGCAACACCAATGAATAGGGTAATAGGCTGCCGTAACCGCCGTTTCATCAGCACATGACCGGCTAAGTTTGCTTGCATACGCTCACTATCTTCTGGACCATGCACTTGAATCAGCCACAGTGGTTGCTGATCCCAACTCAATGCTAAATCCGCTGCATACCAGCGCGTGTATAGTTCCGCAACACTAGGGTGAAGCGGTTGCTCGAGAGCGGCGGCCAAATCATCAAAACCGCGAGGCTGTTGCTGAATGTGCGGTTGCCAATGACAATAATCAGCATCAGCTGCCGGCTGTTGATAAATCGGCGCTTGCCAGTCTGGATTGATTTCTACCAATAAATCAGCGCCATGCTGTCGATAGAAATCAACATAATCGGTCATCAAACGGTCAAAAGCCGTACTTAACATCATTCCATTCACCTTCTGGCAAAGTTGCTTTGGCGCTAGCATCACAGCTGCCTGAGCGCTACAATGCTCGCTCAATAAAAGACTGTATCCGGCTAACGAATTCTGCCCTAGTGTAACAAGACTACAACGCTCAGGGTACGTTCGCGACAACTAGGTAAAACGATTTCATGAAACAGCCACTAGCCCATTTGCGCTTNNATTGCCGAGCAGCAGCCGTTACCCTTTATCGGTGTCGATGTGTGGACCGGCTATGAATTATCCTGGCTCAACAGCGACGGCTTACCACAAGTGGCAGTCGCTGAATTTACCGTTCCCTGCACCAGCGCTAACTTAATTGAATCCAAGTCATTTAAGCTGTATCTCAATAGTTTTAATGATAGCCGCTGGAGCAGTTGGGCCGCCGTGCAGCAGCAACTCGGCCGTGATTTAAGCGATTGTGCTGGTAGCGCAGTGCAGGTGCAGCTGATGACTCTGGCTGAAGCCACACAGTTACGTATCGGCGAGTTACCAGGTCAGTGTATTGATAACCAACCTCTACGTATTAGTGAGTACGACTACAACCCGAGCTTACTCGCGTTAGGTAGCGTGCAACAGGTGGACGAAACGCTGCATAGCCACTTGCTAAAGTCGAACTGCCTGATCACCAATCAGCCAGACTGGGGTTCAGTGGTCGTTCACTATCGGGGCCAGCAAATTGATCATGCGGCATTTTTACGTTACATCGTGGCATTTCGCCATCATAATGAATTCCATGAACAGTGTGTTGAACGGATCTTTATGGACTTGCAGCAACAACTCGGGCTGCAACACCTTACGGTTTATGCCCGTTACACACGGCGTGGCGGGTTAGATATCAACCCCTTCCGCTCAAATTTTGAACAGCCGCCAGCAACTATTCGGCTGGTGCGACAATAGTACTGAAAGGACCAAGGATGAAAATAACCATATCTCCCCGCGGCAGCATGAGCTTGCTGTCACAACTTGAAATTGAACGACTGCAACAAAGCAGTGACGAAGACCTGTACCGCTTGTTTCGCAACTGCTGCTTAGCGGTGCTTAATGCCGGTTCCAATACCGATAGTAGCGAAGAGATTTTTGACAAATACAAAGACTTTGATGTGCGTGTGGTGCGCTGTGAACGTGGTATTCAACTGGAATTAATTAATCCACCCGCTGAAGCCTTTGTCGATGGCTACCTGATTGTCGGTATGCAGGAGTTGGTTGAAGCAGTATTGCGCGACATTCTGTTTACCGGTGAACGCTACAACGCGCAAACCTTAGATTCTGCCGACACCCATACCCTGACCCATGTGGTATTCGATATTCTGCGTAACGCCCAAGTAGTGCAACCTAATTTAGATCCAAACGTGATTGTTTGCTGGGGCGGCCACTCGATAAACGAAGTGGAATACAAGTACACCAAAGAAGTTGGCTATCACTTAGGTCTGCGTGGGCTGAATATTTGTACCGGTTGTGGCCCAGGCGCCATGAAGGGTCCGATGAAAGGTGCCACCATCGGCCATGCCAAGCAGCGTATTGCCGACGGTCGCTATCTGGGTTTCACCGAGCCAGGCATTATCGCCGCCGAGCCACCGAATCCAATCGTCAACGAGTTAGTGATTCTGCCGGATATCGAGAAGCGCCTTGAAGCTTTTGTGCGCTGCGCTCACGGCATTGTGATCTTCCCCGGTGGCGCTGGCACGGCCGAAGAACTGCTCTATATCTTGGGCATTTTGATGCATCCCGACAATCAACGCCAAGTGTTGCCAATCATTCTCACTGGACCGACCTCGAGCAAAGCTTACTTTGAGGCCCTGGATGAGTTTATTGTGGCAACCTTAGGGGTGGAAGCACAAAAACTCTATCAAATCGTAGTTGCTGACCCAGTTACCGTAGCCAAGGCTATGAAACAAGGTATTCAACAGGTCAAAGAGTATCGTCGCGCTACCGGCGATGCCTACAGCTTTAACTGGACTCTGCACGTTGAAGAGCCGTTCCAGCGCCCGTTTGTACCGAACCATCACAACGTGCGCAACTTAAACCTACACCGTGACCAACCGGCCCAGCTGCTAGCAGCGGACCTACGCCGCGCCTTTTCAGCCATTGTTGCGGGTAACGTCAAAGAAGATGGTATTCGCGCTATTCGCCAGCATGGGGTGTTCGAAATTCACGGTGAACGCGCCATGATGCAGAAGCTTGACGTATTATTGCGGGCATTCGTCGAACAAGGCCGGATGAAACTGCCAGGTTCAGTCTATTATCCATGTTATCGCGTCGTCACCGACTGACCGAAACTCTCTATGCTTTAAAGCAGGAAGAACGCTATGGCTAAAACCATTAAAATTCCGAAAATGCTGAAAATTGTAGTGATTGGTTTCGCTATTTATTTTGCTGCCGCTGCACTGATTCTACAAATGTATCAGGCTGACCCAGAAAACATGAGTTGGCAGGAGCGCGAAACCTTTAACTTGAAGCAAATCGGTCGACTTGACCTTGGCGTCTCGAAAGGTGATGTGATTCGTCTGTTAGGCTCGCCCGACATCAGTGAAGGCAAAGCCATCAGCGATGATGAAGAAGTGCTGGTATTGTTCTATCGCACCCATCATGTCAAATCAGACGGTGTCACCACCCGTGACGAATGCACTCCGTTGCTGTTTAAAAACGATAAACTGATTGCTTGGGGCGCNNGTAGTAGGAACACAGCGCATGACTACCACCATCACCGTCATTCCCGGCGACGGCATCGGCCCAGATATCATTGATGCCACCCTAAAAATTTTAGACAAAGCCAATTGCGGCTTTCAGTATGAGTTTGCCGATGCCGGCTTAGCCGCCTTAGAAAAAACCGGCGAACTGTTACCAGCGGCCACTTTAGAAGCCATTGCCCGTAACCGTGCAACCTTAAAAGGTCCACTCACCACCCCGGTCGGTGAAGGCTTTACCTCGATCAATGTGAGTCTGCGTAAACAATTTAATCTGTATGCCAACGTGCGCCCGGTGCTGTCGTTTAAAGGCACCCAAGCGCGCTATCAAGATATTGATATTATTACCATTCGTGAAAATACCGAAGGAATGTATAGTGGCCTCGGGCAAGTGGTTTCGGCCGATGGTAATACCGCTCATGCAATGAGCCAAGTCACCCGTGAAGGCTCAGAACGAATTGTTCGCTTTGCCTATGATTTAGCCCGCCGTGAAGGCCGTAAAAAAGTCACTATTGTGCACAAAGCGAATATTCTTAAATCCACTTCTGGCTTGTTCTTAAAAGTAGC
>DIVC01000104.1:0-2009 GCA_002423905.1 Idiomarina sp. UBA6142 | reverse complement strand
TCTGACTTGTGTGCTGGCTTAGTGGGTGGCTTAGGCATGGCACCGGGCGCAAACATTGGCGATAATTCAGCCATCTTTGAAGCGGTACATGGCTCAGCGCCAGATATCGCCGGGCAAAATATTGCCAACCCAAGCTCGGTGATTCTCGCCGCCATTCAAATGCTTGAATACCTACAAATGCCTGAGCATGCGGCCCGCATTCGCCAAGCCTTGACCGACACTATCGCCAGCGGCGATCGTGCCACCCGTGACCTTGGCGGCAGCCACGGCACCACCGACTTCACTCAAGCGGTCATTGACCGGCTGTAAACGCTGTCGTTACTGCATCAGACACAAAAAAGCAGCTCTAAGCTGCTTTTTTATTGCTTATTCACTACCTGTTACGCTGAGCGCACGTGTACGGTGACTTCTTCGCGGTCATGGTAGAGCTGTTTGGCTTGCACTTCATAGCGGCCCATGCCTTTCTCAGCTAGCTCGGTTTGAATTAACTGCAGACATTCGCTGACCATAGCGTAGCGCTTTTTCATCGGTAGTTTTAGATTGAAAATAGCTTCTTTACAGTCACCATCTATAAACCACTGAATCATCAGCTCGGTTACCCGCATCGGCTTCTCGACCATATCGCAGACCAACCAAGTGACATTTTTTTTCTTCGGGCGATATTTAAAGCCATCGTCACGAATATGCTTCACCTGACCACTATCCATCAGGCTTTGTGCCATGGTGCCGTTATCAATGGCTTGTACCATCATGCCACGGCGCACCAATTGGTAAGTCCAACCGCCCGGCGCAGCGCCTAAATCGACCGCGTTCATGCCAGAGCTGACCCGTTCCTCACGTTCGTGCGCTGGAATAAATACCTGAAAGGCTTCGTCGAGCTTTAACGTGGAACGGCTCGGCGCGTCACTGGGCGAGCGCAATCGTAAAATACCCATCGGCCAGGGTGATTGGTTATAGCTATAGGAATAGCCTAATACCAACTGTTGCCCAGTCAAAAAGAAGGCGTGCAAGGTCGGTCGCCGATCACTCTCTTTGGCGGTTAACCAGCCACTCTGACGGAGGCCCTGGCGCAATGGCACAGTAAACTTGCGACAAAAGGTGGTGAGTTCTTTGGCATCGTTGGTATCTGGCGTTTCAACGCGTAAATCACCAGCCGGCTTGATCATGGCAAAATGTTCGTTAAGCTGCTCATCCAGCAACGCAATTTGAATGGTGCTGACACGATCAGTGGCTGGAATATCGCTGAGCTCAGCAATGATCACAATAAACTGGCGGGCAAATACTAAATCTTTGAGGACCAATTTGCGGCCTAAGTGATCAGCCTCTTCGGGCTGACAGCGATACACCACATAGCCACTGTTGGCGCTGGTTTGGCAGTAGCCAAACACACCGAGAGCCGCAGTTTTATCCTGCAACTCGGCAGCACAATCATTCTCAAAGCCAGCGCGGCAATAGACTAAAATTCCAGACATAAATTCTCATTGGTTGTTGCAGGTTAACGCCGGTTCATCGGCCTGAATAAAGTCAATGACCTGATCGATAGCCTGCTGCCACAATTCAGTTGGCGCAATACCACTACGGGCGGTGGGTAGCAAACTATGGTCACCACCAGCCAGCCAACGCAGTTCAATTGAGCTCGGAAGTGCATAGTGTACCACTTCTTCGGGTTTACCGAAGCTATCCCGATCACCTTGCAGAATAAGATTGCGCGCGCAGCCATTGGCTAAATCATCGAGCCGCAGCCGGTCAGGTTTACCGACCGGATGAAACGGATAGCCCAAGGCGATAGCAGCCCTCGCAGCAAGCGCATCGGCCTGCCGAAAAGCTACCCGAGCACCCATTGATTTACCCAACAAGTACAATGGCTTACCATCATTAAACTGATTTACCACAGTGGCCATACAGTGTTCTAAATGAGCCATCGGGCTCGGTGGACGGCGAACTCCGCTATCCATAAACTTTTGCCAATAGGGAAAATTGAAACGCACCACTTCAACACCGCGCAGTGC
>DIVC01000030.1:5449-36623 GCA_002423905.1 Idiomarina sp. UBA6142 | reverse complement strand
CCATTGATGATCGTGTACAACTGTTCGATGTAATTTTAGCGCAAGGCGCTAGTACCGATTCTAAGAGTAATCGTATTTGCTTTGGTGATCATGATTTCGCTGCGCTCGCTGATTTTGAGCTGCTGCAACAGGCGCACCTGCTGGCTTCGAAACGCGAACGTGCGGTGCGGGTGGGGAATGTCTTCTCCACGGATTTGTTCTATCATGATGATGTAGCGCAACTGCAGAAACTGCAGCAGTTTGGTATTTTAGCGGTCGAGATGGAGGCCGCAGCTCTCTATCGCGTGGCGGCACAGCATGGTGCCCGCGCATTAACGATGCTGACTGTATCCGATCATCTAATTAGAGCGGAGCACCTGAATGCCGAGCAGCGGCAACATGGCTTTTCTACCATGATCGAATTGGCCCTCGAGCTCACTGAGCACCAGTGAACGCGAGGAATGGTGAGCTGAAAACTAATTTCCCGATGGCTATCATGTCAGTTTATCCGCAGGTTGACCTCTCGCATTACTAGCGACGCTCAGCTGAATTTGCATGCACGCCGCATTCACTCTAAAATTGCGGCTCTTTTTGCTATTCCCATATTCTAATAGAGGCATTCTGGCCACGCATGACGAGTTTAACCCACGAAATTGCTAAACGTCGCACTTTTGCGATCATCTCGCACCCGGATGCTGGTAAAACCACCATAACGGAAAAGGTCTTGCTGCATGGTCAAATTCTGCAGAAAGCCGGTACTATTAAGGGGAAAAAGTCGGGTCAACATGCCAAGTCTGATTGGATGGAAATGGAAAAGGAGCGCGGTATTTCAGTCACCACCTCAGTGATGCAGTTTCCCTACAATAATGCACTCGTTAATCTGCTCGATACGCCAGGGCACGAGGATTTCTCTGAGGACACTTATCGTACCTTAACGGCCGTGGATTCATGCTTGATGGTCATTGATGGCGCCAAAGGGGTTGAAGATCGCACCATCAAACTGATGGAAGTGACGCGTCTGCGCGACACCCCGATTATCACCTTTATGAATAAGCTTGACCGTGATATTCGCGATCCTATCGAGTTGCTCGATGAAGTGGAAAATGTTCTCAATATTATGTGTGCACCTATTACGTGGCCGATAGGCTCGGGTAAGAACTTCAAGGGTGTCTACCATTTACTCAAAGACCAAGTGATTCTGTATAAATCAGGTCAGGGTCATCGTATTCAAGAAGTGGATGTTATTGATGGGCTTAATAACCCATTGTTAGATAAGCGTCTTGGGACCTATGCCGACGAGTTACGTGGTCAAATTGAATTGGTTCAGGGTGCCTCCAATGATTTTGATCAGGAGTTATTTTTGTCAGGCGATTTGACCCCAGTATTTTTTGGCACCGCCCTAGGTAACTTTGGCGTTGATCATATGCTTGACGGCCTGGTTGAGTGGGCTCCGTCGCCATTGCCGCGAGTAACTGACCAGGGTATCCAGATTACCGCAGATCAGCCGGGATTTTCTGGTTTTATCTTTAAGATTCAGGCCAATATGGATCCAAAACACCGTGACCGTGTGGCCTTTATGCGGATTGTCTCGGGTCAGTATGAAAAAGGTATGAAGATGCATCAAGTGCGCTTAGGTAAGGATGTACGAATTGCCGATGCACTGACCTTTTTAGCCGGTGACCGGGAGCATGTCGAGGAGGCTTTCCCGGGCGATATCATTGGCTTGCATAACCATGGCACCATTCAAATTGGTGATACCTTCACTGGCGGTGAAAATTTCAAATTCACCGGCATTCCTAACTTTGCGCCGGAATTATTTCGCCGTATTCGTCTCAAAGATCCGCTCAAACAGAAGCAGCTACTGAAAGGCTTGGTGCAACTCTCGGAAGAGGGTGCAGTGCAAGTATTCAGGCCATTGACTAACAACGATCTGATTGTTGGCGCAGTAGGGGTGTTGCAATTTGATGTGGTCGTGCATCGATTGAAATCTGAATATAACGTGGAAGCAATCTACGAGAACATTAACGTAGCCACGGCGCGCTGGGTATCATCGAAAGACGCTAAAAAACTAGATGAATTTCAACGTAAGGCTGAGAGCAATCTGGCCTTAGATGGTGGTGATAATCTTACCTATATCGCACCAACCATGGTGAATCTCAATCTTGCCATCGAGCGTTATCCAGATATCGTCTTTACTCACACGCGCGAGCATTAAGGTTATGAATGCACTGTTCGATTCTCATTGTCATCTTGATTTTGATGACTTCGCCGAGGATCGAACAGCCGTTTTACAGCGTGCTCATAGCGCTGGAATAGTCGCTATTATGATTCCTGGTGTTAGCCGCCAGCAAAGTCACCAGCGAAATATCCCAGAAAGCCCTATTGAACTGTACTTCGGATACGGTCTTCACCCTTATTTTATTGACCAGCACAGCAGCACAGATATCGAATGGGTTGAACAGCAGTTGCAACAGCAACCTAATGCCGTGGTTGGCGAAGTAGGCCTTGACCAACACTGTCCAGATTATGATAAACAGAAACAATTATTCATCGCTCAAGTCGCATTAGCCTGTCAGTTCCGACGTCCGCTCATCATTCACCATCGTCAAAGCCAAGCTGATTTGCTCAAGATTCTCAAACAGTACCGAGCCACTCTTCCCAGCCCGGCGGGGGTGATTCATGCGTTTAGCGGAAGCTATGAACAGGCTCAAGCATGGTTAGATCTTGGCTTTATGATTGGCGTAGGTGGTTTAATTAGTTATACCCGTGCTAACAAAACTCGTCAGGCCATTGCTCGATTGCCACTTTCGGCGTTGCTGCTGGAGACGGATGCGCCGGATATGCCGCTTGCGGGATTTCAGGGGCAGCGCAATGAACCGGCACAGCTCAAACGAGTGGTACAAGTGTTAGCGCAGCTAACTGCAGTATCAGAGTGCGAACTGGCCGAACAAACTACCGCCAATGCCTATCATTTATTTGGTAGACGATAACGCCAGCGATTAAAGGTGATGGCGATTAAAATTCCAGCTAATAGTGCAAAGACCAGAAGAAACTGCCCCAAATAGCTCAAGTAGACATGCGTTTTATTGGGGCTATCAAGCAATTGCCTGTCGTCTATGACAACTTGCAGAAAACCCAGGCGGCGCTGGTCATCGTGAATAGATTCAACCAGTATGGTATGTCCATCAGCGGTGTCGCTTACTGATAAATTTGCTGCTGTGCTGACGAGGCGTTGGCCATAATGATTGTGAATACTGGCAGCAGCCACAAAGGGATGTAATAGCAGTTGATCAACGAACCGTTGCAGAGGCTCTTGCTCATTGGCCATGAGCAGCGGTTGTGCCGATAAGGCTGCTTGCTGTGTCGTCAGCTGCATTAATTGATGACTATGCTGGCGCAACGACGCTAAGCTGCTGGCCTGCATATGGGCCCACAGTTGTTCAATTAAAATAATTAACAGTACCGCGACAATAAATCGGCGCGCGCGTCGATAGACAACTTGAATGATACTGATAACATGGTGTGATGGTATTTTCATGGCTGCAACTATACGTTGAGAGCCAACGCTGGAGCAACGGCAATGTTAGATTTTTCGCAACCCGGTCTTGCCGTGTTTGATATGGATTCTACCTTAATCCGTATTGAGTGCATTGATGAAATAGCCGCGCTAGCCGGCTGCAAGCCGCAGGTGGCAGCGATTACTGAAGCGGCGATGCGTGGTGAGGTCGATTTTTCGGCAAGCCTGCAGCAACGCGTTGCCTTATTGCAAGGTGTTGAAGAAGCCACTCTGGTAAGTATTTTTTCACCGCCGCCGCTCACTCCTGGGGCCGCTGAATTAGTTCACTGGTTTCACCAACGTGGCTGGAAGACCGCGGTGGTATCGGGTGGTTTCACTTGGTTTGCTGAGCAACTCAAACAGACTATTGATCTTGATGCAGCAGCAGCGAATCAACTTGAAATTGTCAATGGACGGTTGACCGGACGAGTCATTGCGCCAATTATTGATGCCCAAGCCAAAGCTGATCATTTGATACGATTAGCCAAACACTGGGGCATACCGCTCGCAAACACACTCGCCGTAGGCGATGGCGCCAATGATATTCCGATGCTTGAAACTGCCGCCATCGGTGTGGCGTTTCAGGCCAAGAATAGGGTTAAGCAGCATGCTCAGTTGGCTATTGATGATGGCGATTTAATGGCCATTGCGCGATATTTAGAAGCACAAGGAATAGCATGGCAAAAGTAAAGACTGCCTACGTTTGTAATGACTGTGGCGCTGATTTTATGCGCTGGCAAGGCCAGTGTAGCGAATGTAAGGCGTGGAACACAATTACTGAGGTGAGGTTAGGTTCATCGCGTTCACCCATGGCATCAGAGCGTCGTGGCTTTTCCGGTATCACCCGCGCAGAAGTGCAAACATTAGCCGATGTAGAACTCGCCGATGTGCCCCGTTTCAGTAGTGGTTATGCCGAGTTTGACCGGGTCTTGGGCGGTGGTATTGTGCCGGGCTCAGCCATTCTGATTGGTGGCTCACCCGGTGCTGGTAAAAGTACGTTGTTACTGCAGGTGATGTGTCAACTTGCCAATACCATGAACGCCTTGTATGTGACCGGTGAGGAAAGTTTGCAACAAGTAGCATTGCGGGCTCGCCGACTGGGCTTACCAGTTGACAAGTTGCGAATGCTTGCTGAGACCTCAGTTGAAAGTCTTTGTGAATTGGCTGACAAAGAGCAGCCGCGGGTTATGGTCATTGACTCGATCCAAGTCATGCATTTAGCCGATATTCAATCAGCCCCCGGCAGTGTCAGCCAAGTGCGTGAAAGCGCTGCATTTCTGACCCGTTATGCGAAGCAACATCATGTAGCCATTTTTATGGTCGGGCATGTTACCAAAGACGGATCCTTAGCTGGTCCGAAGGTGCTAGAGCACTGCATCGATTGTTCGATCATGCTAGAGGGCTCGGTTGACTCGCGCTTTCGAACCCTGCGAGGACATAAGAACCGCTTCGGACCCGCTAATGAATTGGGTGTGTTTGCGATGACCGGTCAAGGTCTACGCGAAGTGAGTAATCCGTCAGCCATTTTTCTGCAACGTCCAGAACAACATGGCAGTGGTTCGGTGGTGATGGTGATTTGGGAGGGAACGCGCCCATTGCTGGTTGAATTACAGGCATTAGTTGATAGTACCCAATTGGCCAATCCGCGCCGAGTCGCAGTTGGTATGGAAGCTACCCGATTAGCTATGTTGTTAGCAGTATTGCATCGGCACGGTGGCTTGCATATGTCGGATCAAGATGTGTTTGTTAATGTCGTTGGTGGCGTGCGAGTTACCGAAACGGGTGCAGATCTGGCCCTGCTGTTGGCGATTGTATCGAGTTTTCGTGAACAGGTGCTACCTCGAGACCTTATCGTGTTTGGCGAAGTCGGTTTATCAGGTGAGATTCGGCCGGTTCAAAATGGTTTGGCGCGCCTAAACGAGGCGGTGAAGCATGGCTTCAGTCGCGCCATCGTTCCCTTCGGCAACAAGCCTAAAGAGGCTATTCCGGGGATGCAGGTGACGGTGGTGAAAACCCTTCAACAGGCTCTTGAAGCGCTATGAGATGGTGGTTGTTAGGCTGGTTGTTGGCAGTAAGTAGTGTTAGTGCGACACCTCGTGTGGCATCACTGAACCCCTGCTATGATAGCTGGCTACCAACCTTACTTCCGGCCGACTGGCAGGTTATTGCCACCACCGTGCATGGCAATCGATTAGAAGCTTTGATTGAATTACAGCCTGATTTCATCATTGCGGGAAGCTTTACTGACCCACGCTTATTGCAACAATTGGCGAGAATATCGTCGCTCCATGTGATTCAGCAGCCGAATGACTATGCCCAATGGCAAACTGAAGTGCGGCGTTTGGGTACGTTTGTTGGGCATCCTGAAACAGCCGAGCAATGGCTACTGCAGCAACAAGCTCAGCTGCTGCGCCTGAGTTCTCAGTTGCAGGAGGTGTTAATCATCATGCCGAATTATTATACCTGGGCACAAGATAGCTGGGTTGCACAGTTATTAAGTAATTTTTCGGTGACTTTGGTTAGTCCCTTTAAGCAAGGCTATCTTGGTCAACTGCGACTGGAACAACTACTGACTTTATCGGCGCAACGGGTGATATTTGAAGGCTTCTCCTATAATTACTCACGGGGGCAAGATTGGCTTTATCATCCTGCCGTACAGCGCTGGTTAAATCATCGTGAGATAAGCTCGGTGAGCGCTGCAATTGCCTCATGCCCAGCAGTGAATGCGGTAGCATACATGCAGCAATTAGTCGGCCAGCAAGGGGAGAAAACTGATGCGCTCTAGCTGGCTATGGGGCTATTTGGCGATAAGTTGTGTGCTGGGCTGGCTGTATTTGGGTATCGGCCACTATCACTTTGCATGGTGGCCCGTTGATGTATTACAACAACAAATCTGGCTCGAGATCCGACTACCACGATTGCTGTTGGCGTGGCTCAATGGGTGTGCTTTGGGTGCCGCTGGGGCGACACTGCAAGTGCTGTTACGCAATCCACTGGCCGAACCAGGTTTAACTGGCGTTGCCGGTGGCGCTGCGGTGGCAACAGTCGTTGTTCTTTATTTTGGCTGGCTTGGCGCGGTCAGTTTATGGCTACCCATCATTGGTCTGTTAGGTGGAGCTGCTAGCCTCCTAGTGCTTTGGGCTATTGCTGGGCGCGATCCGAGTGGTACCCACCTGATTTTAGCCGGCGTTGCGGTCGCTGCCGCCGCTGGCGCAGTGCTTGCAGTTATTCTCAATTTGGCACCAAACCCTTTTGCCTTTCAAGAGTTAAGTTTATGGCTTATGGGCTCCGTGGCTAATAGGGGCTGGCCGCAGGTGTCACTGATTGCCCCATGCGTGGTTATCGGTGCTGCTATTTTATGGTCTCAGCGCGCGTTCATTGGTGCGCACATCTTTGATCAGGCAACTTTGTTGAGCCTAGGCTTTCGCTACGCAAGCAGTATGTGGCTGGTGTTGATGGCCGTTACATTACTGGTTGCAGGGTCGGTAGTAAGTGCTGGAATCATTGGATTTATTGGGCTCATTGCGCCCCATCTAGTGCGTCTATTGGGTGTGCAACAGCCAGCTAGATTATTGTGGTATAGCGCGATGAGTGGTGGTCTGCTGTTAGTGGTCGTTGATGCTCTGGTGAAATGGTTGCCTACTCGGGTCGAGCTTCATCTTGGAGTCGTTGCCGCGATTATTGGCGCTCCAGTGCTCATCCTGCTGTTGCAGAGAACGGCTAAATCATGATTTTGACAGTGAATCAGCTCACTATCGCGGAGCGCTTGGATATCAAGCATTGTGCTATACAAAAACCACAATTCATTGGTGTGATTGGTGCAAATGGGGCCGGGAAATCAACGTTTCTAGCAGCGCTTGCTGGTCTACTGCCCATTGCTCCGCATAGTATTCGGTTACAGCAGCACGATCTTGCCCTCATGACTGTGCAGCAGCGGCGACAACAGATTAGTTATCTACCGCAATTTGCCAGCGTCTCTACACCGGTGTCGGTGTTGCAAGTGTTGCAACAAGGGCTGGTTAATTTAACCCTCGCAGAGCAGGGCAGAGCCGCAATTGAACGCGTTTGCGATGAATTCAACTTAGTGAGCTTGTTGTCTCGATCGATTACGGAGTTATCAGGCGGTGAACAACGTCGCGTTCATGTGGCACGTGCGTGTTTAGGCCATGCTACGCTGGCGCTATTTGATGAACCCGGAAGCGGCCTAGATATCGGCTACCAGTTAGAGTTGATGGACCACTTGAAGGCGCGCAGTGACCAAGGACAATTGGTCATTGCGGCTTTGCATGATCTTGCCTTAGCGGCACAATACTGCGACCAGCTTATGTTGCTTCACCAAGGCCAGCTAGTGGCCTACGGTACGGCAAATGAAGTGCTGAGCGACCGCCACCTTGCCAACACGTTTGGCATTAAAGCCACCTGGTTATGTAATGATGATGGCGTAGCGCTGCTCGCACAACGCCTCACTATCAATCAAAACTCTTGACGCCATTGCTCAACAATAGTTGCTCGGCGCGGCAGCGTATCGTCGCTTGTGTGGCGCTGAATAGTATCGCTATCTTGCTGAGTGCCCACGGTTTGACAGCTACCGGTCGTTATGTGATTGCGCGCGGCGAGTAACAGCGGATCGTTGTCATCACCCCAATCGCCGACTAACACATCAGCAACCTCGCAAGTTGCTGGAATACCATTAAAATAACGCCCTTCAAAATCGGCATTAACGGTTTCAAAATTAACCACAAAGGTGCGTTTATCGCAGATTGAACGTGGTGATTGCCCCACCGGCTTACCACAGGTGCGACCGCCAATTACCACCACATCAACAAAGGGTTTTAGTGCATTGATAATCAGCTCAGATGAAGAGCAACTTGCCGCAGTGGTTAGCACATAAACTCGGTCCAAATTGAGTTGCCGAATACCCTCGTAGAGTTGGAAGAGTTCGGTTTGATTGCTGGCAGTGTTTTTATCGTTATAGATATAGCGGGTAAACACGTTACCAATCACATTATTACCCGCAGCTTGAGTGGCAGCTTGGTTGGCATAACGGATGAGACCACCACCATTGTAACGAACATCAATGATTAACTCATTGACTCCAGTAAATTGATTGTAGGCACTATTTAAGTCGGCTCCCGTGCGGTTAATAAAACTATTCAGGACGAAATAACCAACCTGTTTATCATTAACGGTAAAGATGTCAGTCGCCAGCACGGTATTGGTTTCAACAAAGTCTTTGCTGACTAGCGCAGTGAAGGTCTCGGAGTTGGGTTTGCGCCAACCTAACTCAACACTGAATCCCACAGTACTGGGGCCTAACGCGCTGTTGTAGCTGCCTTGTTGAATGAGCGTGGTGACCGCTACGCCGTTGATACTAATCAGTTCATCGCCGCGCCGAATGCCAGCCTCTTGGGCGGGCGAATCATCGAATACATAATTAATAAAGACTCGTTGATTTTCTACCCGCGAACCAAAGCCAAAACCAATAAATTCTGCATTCACGTACCGCTGTTGATATTCCTGCTCAGTGAGCAGAAAACTAAATCGGTCTTGGCTACTGCGAATTCCGTCGAGTAAAGCATAAGTATCGCTATATGCTGCGATATTGACGTTAGTTGGAATATCACGATACCAAAAGTAATTATCACGCATATAGTTCAGGAAACGTTGTTTTTCATCCGCCACCGAGCACGCTACGATAGTTCCGCCACCATCGGAATTACTCGTGTCGCCGCTGCTGCCGCCGCCGCAACTAACTAAGATAGCGCCGGCAAGAGCCGTGACAGTAACGCGTGATAACTTTTTTGGAATAGAGTACATAATGGATCGTAGCCCCTTTAGGTTTGCCCAGCCAGGTTTAGCATGCCAGTAAATCTCTGGTTAGTGCAATTTTTTCGTAGTGACGCCCGTCAATAATTTTGGCAAACTGCGCTCACCTAGTTTTATGAGTGGTCGTTATGACAGCAGTAATGATAGACCTTGAAGGTCACCAGCTAACCAATGAAGAGCGAGAACTATTAGCTCACCCAGCAGTAGGTGGGGTCATTTATTTTACTCGCAACTACCATGATCCGGATCAATTACAAGAGTTAGTGCGCCAGACCCGCTCAGCAGCATGTAACCCTCTGATTTTGGCTGTTGATCATGAAGGGGGGCGGGTACAGCGTTTTCGTCAGGGTTTTTCTCGCATACCCGCCATGGCCGACCTGTTGGCTTTGGCCGATCATGCAGAACAAGCGGCTCAATGGGCGCAAGATGTAGCGTGGCTGATGGCGAGTGAAGTTCTTGCTGTTGATATTGATATTAGTTTCTCGCCGGTTCTCGATGTTAATGGAATCAGTGAGGTGATTGGTGACCGGGCCTTTGCCCGTTCAGCAGATGCGCTTATTCCAGTAGCTCGCAGCTTTATTAAAGGCATGCATCAAGCTGGTATGAAAGTTACCGGTAAACATTTTCCTGGTCATGGTTCTGTTGCTGCTGACTCGCATGTAGCTATCCCGGTTGATGAGCGACCATGGGCCGATATTCGTGCCACCGATTTACCACCGTTTCTTGCCTTGGCCCCCTTCTTAGATGCAATTATGCCTGCCCATGTTATTTATCCAGATGTCTGTGATAAACCTGCCGGTTTTTCAACGCGCTGGTTGCAGGATGTGTTGCGGGCGCAGTTACAATTTCATGGGGTTATTTTTAGCGATGATCTGGCTATGGCCGGAGCAACCGTCGCTGGCACTATGGCAGAACGGGCTAAAGCAGCATTGGCCGCCGGCTGCGATATGGTGTTGGCCTGTAACGATAGAGCAGGCGCTATCGAAGTCATCAAGGCGGTGACACCCTTGTTGCGGCAGGACACGCGCAGACCAACCCGCTGTTATGAATTGTTAGCTAAATCAGCAGCAATGAATTTAACCACCTTACGGCATCATCCGAGGTGGCATTCAGCGCAACGGGTGTTAGCGACTATCGAGCAACGTAAGCACGGTTAAACAGGCACATAGCTTAACGGGTCGGTGCTGTTGTTGGCGGCAAACGCCTCTAGCCGTTCAGTGCAAGCACCGCATCGTCCGCAGGCTTTTTCGGCACCAACATAGCAGGTCCAGGTATTGCTGTAATCGAGCCGCAATGCTAGTCCAGCAGCTAAAATTTCAGCTTTATTTTGGTGTAAGAATGGCGCCACTATCGGAATTGGTTGGTAGTTAGCAATTAAACTCACTGCGTTCATTTTTTCCACAAACTCAGGCCGACAGTCTGGATAGATCGCATGATCACCAGCATGTGCACCATAGTAAACTGCTGTGGCGTCGATGGATACCGCATAGCCGATCGCTAAACTTAGCAAAATCATATTACGGTTCGGTACCACGGTGGTCTTCATCGACTCTTCCGCATAATGACCTTGTGCAACGGCTATAGAGTTGTCGGTTAGGGAACTACCAGCCATTAATTCATTCATGGCGGTAATATCGATGATTTTATGCGACAGCTTCAGCTCATCGCATACTGCAGCAGCACAATCTAATTCTCGCACATGGCGTTGGCCGTAGTTAAATGATAGTGCAAATACCTCGTGACCGGCCGCCAATGCTTTATGCAGAACGGTATATGAATCCATTCCACCTGAATAGATAACGACAACTTTTGCCATGTATGTTGGCCCTTTTTCAAACAATTGGGGTACAATTTACCACGTTGTCATTAGTTTACCTGATCCACCGGAGAATCCTATTAACACTCGTTATCCAGTCAATGAAATTTTCCAAACTATCCAAGGTGAAGGAGTATTTACCGGGGTCCCTGCGATATTCCTGCGATTGCAGGGTTGTCCAGTTGGTTGTCCATGGTGTGATACTAAACATACCTGGGAAACTAATGCGAGTGACCGGGTCAGTGCCGAGCACATGTTGGCAAAGACTGAAGCCAGTGCGCATTGGGCTGAGTTGACGGCCGACGATATTTTACAGCTATTTAAGCAACAGAATTTTACTGCAAAGCATGTCGTTATCACTGGTGGCGAGCCGGCGATGTTTGATTTGCGGCCATTAGCCGAAGTCCTCGAATCGCAGGGTATGCGTTTACAAATTGAAACCAGCGGTACCTTTCCCATTCAAACCAGCGCGGCAACCTGGGTGACGGTTTCGCCCAAATTAGATATGCCAGGTGGCTATTTAGTGCGCCCCGACTGTATGCAAAGAGCAGACGAAATCAAATACCCGATCGCCATGCAAAAGCATCTCGACGCCTTTGATAAGCTCTTACAAAGCTGTCCGCCACGCACTGACGCGATCATTGCTCTGCAGCCGATTAGCCAGCGGCCACGCGCGACTGAACTGGCAATAGAAATTTGCCAGCAACGCAACTGGCGGCTGTCGGTGCAATTACATAAGTATCTCAATATTGAGTAGGTCATAACGGCTTAATCAGAAAAGCGGAGTGGGCTTATCTATACTTGCTTGACCTTATCAAGCAACAAGGGGTTAGCAGCTCATGCACTCACCTACAAAACCCACCCAACTCGGTCAGGGAATGACGGAGTACATTATCATTGTCGCCTTGATTGCCGTTGCAGCTATTGGGGTCTATTCCTTACTCGGTAAAACTGTACGAAATCAAGTGTCAGGCATCGCTCATGAAGTCAGCGGTCAATCGGCATCACAACAGATAAATACCGCCCGCTCCGCGGCACGTCGCTCTGGAACGGTAGCACGACAAGATGTCACGCTCGGCAATTACGATGAAAGCACTGAGTCTGGGGATAACTAATGAAACGGCAGCACGGCTATCTCAGTGTACTGCTGTTACCAGTCTTAACTGCAATTTTGCTGCTGACGTTGGCTATAATTAACAATGGACAGCAGCTGCGGCAGCGCTTTTTTCACCAAACCATGGTCGACAATTTAGCTATTTCAGCGGCAGTGTTGATGGCGCGAGAAATGAATATTCTAGCGATCATGAATAGAGCGCTGCTGGCTAATCAGCTCGGCATTGCGCAATTGGTAGGCATTGCTAGCTGGTATCAGATGTTGGTGAGTACCAGTAGTCGAACTGCCACTGTAACCGCTTGGATACCGTATCTAAATGTTTTAACACAGCAGTTTAATCGAGCGATTCAGACCGTTGAACAGCCATTGCAACGTGTCCTAGAAACCGGTATTGCGCTACATCACGGCTTGCTTCAGGGCATAATGTCAGTACAAACCATGGTGCGATTATCATTTGCCACGCTGGTGCCTAAGACCCTGAATGATATTGCCCGCTTGCATCAACTAGAGCATGTTGAATGGCGTTTATTGCATGCCCCCGGCTTATTCGAATTCCCGCTCCGGTGGTGGACTTATATTCCGCGTCAACGCAGTGGGTATGATGATCACAAGCTCACGCAGCTGATGCACCATAGTGCGGACCCGTTCAGTCAACAACGTAGTTACGATTGGCTACGCTTGGGTCTGGTGCGGGTGCGTAAGGCTGGAGGAAACGAGCTACAAGTTACCGAAGCGGGCAGCTGGAACTGGCAGGCGTTAGATACTGTATCGTTACACACACGGCTACTTTGGTTGCGCATAGAGATCCCATGGGGCAATGCTTCAAGCTACTTGCAACAGCGTATTCAACAGGCCTCAAAGCAGCAGTTTGGTCACAGTCGGGATATCAACAGACGTGCTACTCAACTGGCCTTGTCGTTACAGCAACAACTCGGTCGCAGTGCCCCAACCATGCACTATTATCATTGGCCTGAGTTGACGCCAGAACAGGTGCCGCAGGTCATTGTTGTTGCAGGGCAGTCGATTGCTAAGGCTGGGGTATTCTTTAGTCGGCCTGCCGACATTTTTCCACGTACGGACGGTTTGGACGAACAAGCTAATCTGTTTAATGCGTTATGGCAATCGCGCCTAGAATCATTAAATAACAACGATAAGATGGTTCTCCTAGCCTTACGAGCAGCGCAGTCGTGAAGACTCAGCTCGGTCAATCAATGATAGAAGCGCTGGGCTTTTTCATGCTGTTAGCGTTATTGCTTGGCAGCTTGTGGCAACAGCTTGATGGCGCAGCGCGACGAGCACAAGCACGCGTAGAACACAGCCGTTCATTGCTATGGCAGGTCGCCAGCAATGATCCCAACAGCAGGTATACGCAGAATTATGCTGCTGCTCGTGCTTTGGCGCCGGTGCTGCAGCCGCTAGCGCGTTGGACTGCGCTCGACCTGCCGATCAGCAACCTGCGGGTATTAAAGCAAAGCGAAAGCACCTTAGCCGCTGCTCGTCTGCATGATGATTGGTCACCGCCAACCAGTGCTGACCTGAGCGGTCGTCCGGCCCAACTGGTACCACTCCATCATTTAAATAAGGCCGGCCTTGAGCAGGTGCTGCAGGTATTTAGTTGGCTGCCGGTGAGCCGTGAATTTGCACCAAGTTCATTACGTCTGGGTTGGGTCAATGATGAGGCTACGCCCGCTGAATTAATCTGTGAGGGTAACTCATGTTAATGGCGGATGCTTATCAAGGTGATTGGCAGCTACAACAGTATGATAGTTATCAAGGCTCGTCGCGTTGGCGAATTATTGCGCCACTGGAACCCAGAATTGAACAGCTCGTGCAAGCTCAATCTTGTGTAATACACCAACATATCGCTGACTACCAATGGCTCTGTGCGACTAGCGAGGGTTTATGGATGTTACAACGTGAACAGCAGCAATGGTGGTTGACGCTTTGGCCGACACAAGTGCCAGCAGCGCAAACCCATTGGTTGGGACAGATTATCAGCCGCCAGCAAACTGAACTGTTTGAACTGAAAATAATTGATTCTAAGTTTACGGCACATCAACTCATTGATTACAGCAGGTTTAAATGGGGGCAACGGCAGCCTCTATTGCGGGAGATTCGACATGGACAGTTTCATCTACAGCTACAACAACCACTGGAAGATATCTTCATTCTTCAGTTGCCGCACAGCAGTTTACTCCTGCAGTTTCGTGCCAGAAAAAAGGCAACAAGGCCAGGCTACCATTGAGGCCACCCTGTTGGCAGGTTTGCTGCTACTGCTCTTTACTGTGCCAGTCACATCGAATGGCATGCGCTTGATAGCTTTTTTATCGGAACTGCTGTTGCTCTGGGAGCGCTTTCAAAGCGCCGTATGGGATTCATTACTGCTCCTGCCGATGGTGCTGAAATGAGTAGCTCAACGTCAACAGCAGTGTTTTGGAAGTTGGGCATTTTGGTGGCTATGGCCACTGCCGTAGCAGCAATAAGCTATTATCAATTGCAAGATTATGCGGTGACCGCAGCTGAACAACAGCAGCGCGCGCAACAACAGCAGATGATCCCCGTGTTAGTGCTGGCGCACGATCTTGATACCGGTGTCAGGCTTGAGTTAACACACTTTCAGCAGCGCAAGTTTCCGCCGCAATATGTTCAGGACAATTGGCTCGGGCCGCACGATGCAAGTGACTTAGTAGGCCTAAAAACCAGTCGCTTTTTGGCCCGTGGTGAACCTCTAACCTTAGATGCGTTTAGTTATGATTATCGTCATCACTTCAGCCAACGATTAGCACAAAATAGGTATGCGCTAACAGTCAGTCTTGGCATTGAGCAACTACATCATGGGATGCTCTCAGTGGGTGATCGGGTGTTGCTCTACAGCGTTGCTGGGCTGTCCCAGCAACCACCGATGTGGCTTGAAAATATCGAGGTTGTGGCGATCGATCGGCTGCAACAGCCCAATCATCATGAGCTTGCTGTCCCGACTACGGTGACTTTTTCTATGAGCGCTGAGCAGGCTAAACAGTTTGAGTTGATGCGCACAGTAAACTTTCAAGTCTGGTTGCAACACCCTGAACACAATTATTCACCCATGCCGGTTGTGGTGAAGCCAACACTTCATCACATGCAGACAGCACGGAGCGCAACACCATGAATTCTATTTGGTTGGCTATGTTAATGGCGGTAAGTACGATCCAGCAGATTGAATTAGCACCAGGTCAAACTGAGTTGATTCAGATTGGTGCGGTGACTGATGTGGTGATTGGCAACCCTGAATTACTTGATGCCAAACTGGTTGATAGTGGATTCTTGGCGTTAGCGGCATTGGCACCTGGTCAAACCGAAGTACGTCTCATCAATTCCGGCCAGCAACAAAAGGTTCTTCAGGTGGTGATTCAGCCGCCAGTTAATCACAAACGCGAGCTTACACTGGCTTATATTGCTGAACTATACCCAGCGCTGAAGCGAACCGAGCATCACCAATTTAGTGTTCTTCAGGGCGTTGTGACCAGCACTCAGTATGATCATCTTTTCACGCTGCTTGGCGATTATCCTGATGTATTGTTGCAGCTCACACAGCTTAATCCATCTGCTTTGACGATGATTGAGTTGAGTGTGCGGATCTTTGAAGTAAAACGCAGTTACACCGAGCATTTAGGCGTGCGCTGGCCACAACAATTAGTGGGTCCAATAGTCAGTAGTTCTGCGGCCCAAGCAGTGCGATTCCCAGTTGATTTCAGTGCAAGTTTAGAGCTACTCGTTCGCGACGGTCATGCGCGGCTGTTAGCTGAGCCGACTTTGTCAACTTATAGCGGTGGTCAGGCGGAATTTTTAGTCGGTGGTGAGTTTCCAATTCCCCAAGTATTAGTGCAAGGCGCGCAAGATGTCACCTTTAGGGAGTATGGCATTGTTTTAAAAATTGCTCCGACCCTGAGTGAAAACGATAGCGTCAAAACAAGCCTTACCGCAGAAATCAGTTCAATAGATCCGGCGCTTGCAGTGAATGGCGTCCCGGGTATTTTGAGTCGTCGGGTGAGCTCTATGATTGAGGTAAAGCTGGGTGAATCGTTAGCCCTGTCAGGGCTCTTAAGTCATGAACAGTCGGTTCAGGCGGACCACTTTCCCGGCCTGTTTCACATTCCTATTTTGGGCGCGTTATTTAGCTCGACACAGTTCCGTAATGCCGAAACCGAGCTCATGATGGTGGTAACACCCCGCCTAGCGAGTTCGCGCGCTGATCAACAACAGCAACAACAACGAGCCAAGTTAGCCATTCAATCATATCGGCGCCAAATTGGGTGTATGGGATTTATTGGGGAGCAAGGATAAGCTATGAGTGATCACCATCAACAATTGAAGCAGTATTTACGCGCGCAATTGCAACGCGCAGCATTGCATTCACAAACTAATCACGCCACTAGCAGTCAACCACAATTGGTGCAGCAGGCGACCGAGTTACTTGAGATCTATGTTCACGCACAAGGGCACACCTTAGACCGACAATTGCGCCAGACCATTCGCGATGTGGTTGATGATTGCATTGGTTTAGGGCCATTAACACAGCTGCTGGCAGACGACTCGGTGAGTGAGATCATGGTCAATAACTATAAATCGATATTCATTGAACGGGCAGGGTGCCTACAACAGACCACGGTTCGGTTTGCTGATGAAGAGGCGTTACTGCGTGTTATCGATCGCATTGTGCTGCCACTGGGGAGGCGTCTTGATAGTGCCCAACCGATGGTAGATGCTCGCCTACCGGATGGTTCCCGAGTCAATGCAGTATTAGCGGCGCTGGCACCCCAGGGCACCTGCATGACGGTGCGAAAGTTCAGCGTGCAACAACTCACACTAAGCGAATTAGTGGAGCAGCAAGCGTTGATTGCTGACGCGGCAGATTACCTACGATGTGCGGTACAACAGCGGCGTAATATTGTTATTGTGGGAGGTACTGGTACAGGTAAAACCACCTTACTCAATATACTTGCCGCAGAAGTGCCGAAAGAACAACGTATTGTCACCATTGAAGATGCTGCTGAATTACGCCTGCAGCATACCAATCTGATCAGTTTAGAGGCCCGTCCAGCAAACGCCGAAGGGTGTGGACAAGTTAGTATTCGTGAGTTGCTCATTAATGCATTAAGGATGCGTCCCGATCGAATCGTTATCGGCGAGTGTCGCGGAGCTGAAGCAATAGATATGCTGCAGGCAATGAATACGGGCCATGACGGTTCGTTGACGACCCTGCATGCAAATAGTTCCCGCGAGGCCTTACAGCGTTTGGAAGTCATGGTCATGATGGCGGGATTAGAGCTGCCATTTGTAGCAATACGACAATTAATTGCGAGCGCAATTCATGTTGTGGTTCACATTGTTCGTTCCCACGGTGGTCAGCGACGGGTGCAGCAAATTACTGAAATTACCGGTATCGATGCCGGTACCATTCAACATGCTGCAATCTTTGCGTGGCAACCGCAAAAGCAGCAGTTACAGGCGACAGGAATTCCTTCTGAGTGGGTGCTGCGCTAATGCTCTCACAACAACTCGTGATAAGCCTGCTTTTGGCACTATGTATTGCGCTGTTTGGCAGTATTGCACTGTTACTGAGTAAGGACCGAGTGCGATTGCTGAAACAGCAGCTTGAGTTGCATACCGAAAGCACCTTATGGGATTTTTTAAGCCTGGCTTCGACCCGTCAAGTGTGGTTGCTTGCACTACTGTTTATGTTGCCAATACTTGCCGTAGTGGCGATATTTTCGTCCTTATTTTGGGCCACTGCGGCGGCACTTGGTTGTTTCGCCGTATTGCCAATACTGCGCCGACAACTGCTCCATCGCCGCCAACAACAGGTTACTTTGCAGCTTCCCGATGCCTTAACATTGTTGAGCCACGCCATGGCATCAGGGATGAGTTTGTTGCCGGCGTTAGAGTTAACTTTGACCCAATGTCCCCAGCCACTAAAAGGCGAGCTAACACTGATGTTGCAGCGCTTACGCTTAGGTGAATCATTGAGTAACGCATTGACCGCTTTGGCTGCGCGCATACCAACCATGGCAATTCAATTTTTCGTGTTAACCATGCAAATCGGTGCGCGCCATGGCGGCCAGCAGGTCGCTGTATTACAGCGCATGGCGGCAGCCTTACAACAGCAGAATATTGCCCAACAACGATTGTTGAGTTTATCGGCGCAGGCGCGTCTACAAGGGCGGGTCATGTTTTTACTGCCAATTGGCTTATTTGTGGTGCTCCACTGGTTACATCCGGACAACACGCGATTACTTACCCAAACGCGCGAAGGCTTGCTCATCCTCGGTATCAGTGCGGTATTGTTGCTGCTCGGCCACTTGCTGGTAAAACGCATTATGCAGAGTGCCGCCGATGCCTAGCTTGACCATACTATCACTGGCGCTGCTGGTGATTTTGCTCACCGGGTTACTGCTGCAATTGGGCGAGCTAGTGGTGACTTGGTTGGCGTCTGGAAAACTTGCCGACTGGCTATGGCGACGATTACCGAATAGCTTACAACAGTGGATTTCTCAACATCTGCAGAAAACACTGAGCGACTTAGCTGCGACGCATTGGCTGTTGCGGCAGTTCTTTAAATGCATAACAGCGTTTGCAGTAGTGTTAGCACCGCTACCCTTGATGCTGCAACTGGTGCTGCTGATGTTATTGGTGTTACCCGAAGTACGTGCATGGCAACATCGCCGCGTGTATCGGCGCCAACTGATGCGGCAATGGCCTGCCGCGCTTGATGTTATTGCGATGACCTTACATGCAGGATTGTCGTTTCGCGCCACGCTGCATTCGCTCGGTGAAGTAGCTACAGCCTCTATCGCATTTCATGAGCTAGCGCGCATGAATGCTCAGCAGCAAGCGGGGTTTAGCTTAGACGAAGTACTTAGTGAATTTGCCAACCGTATTCCTCATCCCGGGATTGCATTATTTAAAGCTGCAGTATTGCATGCCCAAAAAGGTGGCGGAGCGCTTGCCAGTAACTTAGAGCAGCAAGCACAACAAGCACGAACAATGCAGTTGCTTGCAGCTGAAAAAAGTGCTCAAGAAGCCTCGGTAAAATTACTTCTACCGCTGCTGACATGCTTCTTCCCGGTAACGTTTTTACTGATTTTAGGACCAGTTATTTTGTCGTTTATGCAAGGAGAGACGATGTGAAACAAGGATGTTTTCTATTAGCAGAGAGTGGGCGCCCGTTGTGGCCAGATGTGCGGGTCATGGAAGGTTGGCTGGAGCGCTATTACGGGCTCAAGAAATATCCAAATATGCCCTCAAATAGGGCTTTATGGTTGCCAAATTGCAATGCTATCCACAGTTTCGGCATGGCTGTGGCAATTGATGTGATCGGCTTAAATGCTGGTTTTCAAATTATTTCCGTACGCCGCAATCTACGTCCACAGGTGATGCTGCGTATACCTCAAGCGACATCGATCATTGAATGTGAGGCTGGGGTAGCGTTACCGCTGGAGCATTGGCTAGGTAAACAGCTCCGCTTTATTCAAAAGGATCATTGTAATGTTGCGTTCTAGTCTAATTTTTTTTGCTTCGCTGCTAATTATGGGCTGTCAAACGACGCCCACTAAGTTCGGTGAGCTGACGTTAAAACCAGCAATCGATCATGCCACCGCAGCCTATCAACAAGGTGATTTGCATCTCGCCGAGGGGCTTTGGCGTAGGCTGTTGGAGCGCGACCCAAGTTTGCTGGTAGGGTGGTGCCATTTAGGGCACATAGGCTTCCGTCAACATGCTTATGAAGCCGCGTTAAACGCTTATCAAAAATGCCTTCGTTATCAACCTCGTCAACCTGAAGTTTGGCATAACATGGCGATTATAAAATTACGTGAAGCTAGCGAATTATTAATACAAGGAAGTGCCTATCTGCCCAGCGAGGAAGCAGTCAGCTCAAACGATAGTAACTATCAGCAGTTGTTAAATGCATTGATGCTGCTACAACGAGTTTCACAAGCCGAGCAATAGGAGCTAGCGACTCATGGTTACAACCAGACAACGCGGGTTTCTATTACCTCTAGTGACCTTGTTGATGGTGCTATTCAGCGGTGCTTGGCTCCTATCACATGAGTCTCCGAGTAGCACAGAACGAAATTTGATGGCGTCGCTGCAGTTGCAACAGCAGTTGTTGTTTTGGCATCGCGGCGTATTGCACTTCTACCGACAAATGGGTTATTGGCCGGAAAATCTTAGTGTGGTTCAACATGCATTTCAGGTCCCGTCGCCGCACCCATCAATCACTGGATTGGCAGCACCAGATGGCTTTGAACTGCGCCTCATCGGAGTTGATAAAAATGTCATCAGCCCAGTGATATTGCCGTTGAAGCAGTATGTACAACGGATCGAAAGCGGGGGCTACTTGATTGCTATTCGACCAGCGTCAAGCGAAGTGCACGATCCACGTTTGATCATACGCACGGCAGATGGTGAAGTGTTAGTTTCTAGCGCTATTGATTTTGCGGGATTTTCTTTGCGAGCAGCCGCGATTGCAGCGAATAATGGTCGTATCCAAGATATGCGTAATCGTGAGTTACAGGCGCAATCATTTTCTTCGCAGTCACTCAGCAGTGGCAGTGTTACCGCGCTTGATATCCTGTTGGGCTCGCACTCACTGCGCGATCACCAACAACGCATAGAGCTGCTGTACGAGCAATTATGGTACTGCGTTCGAGTTACGCAACGATGTGTGCAATCGCAAGTTATGTGATCTAATCAACCCGTGACTGCTTAGGACTGCTCATCGCTAAATTGTTCGGGTTGTTTACGCAAATCGCGAGTATTTGAAATTAATTTGAGTTGCCGATGTAAACCCGCCTTTGCTAACAAATGAGCACTAATAGGAGCGGTAAGAAATAGGAATATCGCAATCAGTAACTCGTGAATATTGAAACCTGTAGTGGCGGCAAAATAAATCAATGAACTCAAAATCACACCACCCACACCTAACGTGGTATTTTTTGTTGGTGCATGCAACCGTGTCATAAAATCAGGTAGTCGCAATAGTCCTAGTGAGCCGATAAAGGCAAAAGATGAGCCTAAGACGAGAAAGAAGCAAATCGTCAATTCTAACCAAAATGGTAAGCTGTCAATCATTGAAGTATCCATAGTTATTCGATTATATCGCCTCGTAACAGGAACTTAGCAGCAGCTACCGTACCGACAAAGCCAAGCATGGCGATCAGCAACGCTGCTTCGAAATAGAATACTGTGTGATGCCAGATGCCCAGCAAGATCAGTAACGCTAAGGAATTAATGTAAATGGTATCGAGTGCCAAGATACGATCGAGCAAATCAGGGCCTCGAAAAAGTCTCAATAGATTCATAAGTAGCGCTACGCTAAACATGAAAAATGCAAATTGCAGAACGGTGGCTAACATTGGAATATCACCTTTAATCTATTTTCATACCGCTGCTGGATATTACTGATAACCGCCTCAACGTCAGTGACGTTTAGCGAATGAATGAGTAAGGTACGGCCGTCATGACTAAATTCAGTAGAGATGGTACCTGGGGTCAAACTAATGGTGCTGGCCAAAATAGTTATCGGCAGCTCACCTTCAATATTCAGTGGATATTCAATCCAAGCCGGGTAGATGCGCCGACGTGGATTAAGAATGATCGCAGCGATCGAAAAATTAGAGACGACGATATCAACAAGCACCACGAAAAAGTATTCTACGGCCTTAAGCGGCTTAGCTACTCTAATATGAAAGTCACTTCCACGGCTGGTGTACAGTGGGATCGCCCAAGCCAAGAGGATGCCTAGCACCACTAAACCAGGGGTGATGGCATTTTGTATCAATAGCCAGAATATCAGTAAAAATAAGCTCAGCCGTGGGGCCGGTAGTAGTCTACTCATGGTCGACTCCAGTTAGCTGTAAAACTGCGCGGATATAGGTTTCCGGGTGACTTAAGTCATGGGCAATAGCGGTCGTGAAGTCACTGACCGGTTGCGCAAAGATGGTCAGTAATATTGCGCCGAATAAAAGTGCCGCAATAGTTGCTAATTGCCCGGGAGGATGACTGATGTCGGCCGCTTTACCCGGTAAAGTGTGCCAAAACATTCGGCTGCCAGCACGCGATAGTGCAATCATACCTAAAAAGGTGCTAAACAACACCAGCGGCCACAGTAACGCCACTTGTGCACCAGTGCGCGCCGCTTCCAAGATAAATAGTTTACTGACGAAGCCTGATAATGGCGGCATACCAATGACGGTTAGTGCAGCGATAAAAAATAACATCCCCAAAGCACCATGCTGAGCGAGTTTTCGCCCTTTAATGATTCGTGATGCGGTTTTACCGCGCTGCACAGCGATCACGTCAACCAATAAGAACAAGGCACCCGTCACCAAGGTGGAATGCAGTAAATAAAACAACACACCACTGATAGCACGATCGTTACCCATGCTAAATGTGGTGAGCATAGTACCCACTGAAATGACCACTAAGTAAGCGATGGCAAGACGAAGATCGCGGCTACCAAGTACCCCTAGTCCGCCGACTGCCAGAGTGGCAAGGCCAAGCCACCATAGCCAATCATAGCCAACCCCGGCGGCTAATCCTGCGTCGGCACCAAAAATCAGAGTAAACACTCGAATAATGGCATAGATACCAACTTTGGTCATAATTGCAAACAGTGCTGCCACCGTGCCTGTGGTGTTTGCATAAGCTTGTGGCAGCCAAAAGTAGAGTGGTAATAGCGCCGCTTTAAGTCCGAATACAATCAGCAACATGAGGCCGCCAGCGCGCGCTATGACCGCATCATCGCCAGTTAATGCACTGACCTTAACAGCCATGTCAGCCATGTTTAAGGTTCCGGTGATGCCATAAAGTATTCCTAAGCTGATTAGGAAGAGTGCTGAACCAGCTAGATTGAGTAACACGTAATGCAGAGTAGCTCGCAACTTTTGTTTACCACCGCCATGCATAAGTAAGGCGTAACTGGAAATGAGCAGCACTTCAAAGAATACGAATAAGTTAAATAGATCGCCGGTTAAGAAGGCGCCAAGAATACCGAGTAATTGGAATTGAAATAATGCATGAAAATGTGAGCCGAGGTTGTCTTCGCCGTAACAGCCAAAAATTAACACGGGTAGCGCCAATACCGCGGTTAATAGCAGCATCAATGCAGCTAAGCGATCAACAACCAAGACAATCCCATAGGGTGCCTGCCAGTTACCTAAGGCGTAGACCAGCGTGGCAGTATCTGACTGTATCAGCAGTAACACACTGATGATAATCAACAGCGAGCATGATACTAGGCCGATTATTCGGCGGTAGAACTGCGCATTGTCGCCCCATGGGAATAACTGCAATAATGCGGCAAATAACGGGATCAACAATGGGAGTATCGCAAGATGCTGACCAAACATTAGCGCTGTCCCTCTTTACCCGCTTGATAATTCGGTTCATTTACTTCATCGGAACCAAATTCTCCACGAACACGCACGGCGAGGATGATGGAATAGGCCGTCATGGCAAAGCCGATCACAATAGCCGTAAGCACTAATGCTTGTGGTAGTGGATCGGTGTACTGCTCGCCCGCACCGATTATCGGCACTTGGTCGATAACCAAACGACCGGTCGAAAACAAAAACAAGTTCACCGCATAGGACAGCATGGTTAAACCTATTACGATAGGAAATGACCGAGCGCGTAAAATGAGGTACACGCTACAGGCAGTCAATGTGCCAACGCTAATCGCATACAAGGTTTCCATTAGTGCCCCTCCTGACGCGGGCGATGACGCGTCGTCATTTGTCCAAAGTTAGCCAGAATCATGAGAGTGGCGCCTATAACCGTTAGGTATACGCCTAAATCAAACAGGATAGCTGTAGCGATTTCGAATTTACCGACCAATGGCCAATCAAGATAGGTAAACCACGAGGTTAAGAAGTTAGCTCCAAACACCCAGCTACCAATGCCGGTCATAGTCGCAATTAAAACCCCAATTGCGGCAATTGATTGATAGTTGAAATTAAAGCGTTCTTTGACCCAATCCACACCGTTGGCCATGTATTGCAGAATCATTGCCGCGGCAGTAACGAGGCCAGCAATAAAGCCGCCCCCTGGCAGGTTGTGTCCACGCAGGAAAATATACATGGATACCATCAAGGCTAACGGCAGCACTAACTGGGAAATGGTTTGCAGCATCATGGGGTGCTTGACCCGATGCCACGTTCTACCATCAACATCGCTGGATGGCATAAACGGTCGTAAATTATTGAGTAATTTGTGGATACCTGCTGCGGCAATAGCGAGTACGGTAATCTCGCCGAGCGTATCAAAGCCCCTGAAGTCGACGAGAATAACATTGACTACATTGGTGCCGCCGCCACCAGGCACTGAGTTAGCCAAGAAATAGTCAGAAATACTGTTGTAGGGGCGAGTAAGTAGCGCAAAGTTTAATGACCCTACGATGCCACCAATAAACCCAGCAATTAAGATATCACGAGCAACACGGCCGCCAGTCGAAGAGCGGGGAATACGTTGTGGCATAAAAAATAACGCCAAAATCATCAATAGAATGCTCACGACTTCAACCACCAACTGGGTCATGGCAAGGTCTGGTGCCGAGAATTGGATGAACACCATGGATACCATCAAACCTACCAGCGAGAGCATCAGTAATGACGTTAGTCGTTGTCGATGAAATATAACCGCGCCGAATGCTGCTGCCATTAAAATGATTGCCCCGGTAAAACTAATAGCATCGATAGCGATCTGAGGACGACTCCCAGTTAACGCGGTGATATCCATTAATTCCGGAATAATAAACAACAACACCAGCACCAAGAGCCCTGCCATGTAGCGCTGCAGTGAACCAGTTTCGATCTGTTGCATCAGTTCATCACAAAACCGTGTGACCCGACTTACAATTCCGGCAAAAACATCCTTGGCATCACGAATATCGAACTGTCGGTTAAAGTTGAATAGCTCGCTGCGTTTCAGATAGATAACAATACCTCCAAGCAGCGCGAGGGCACTCATTAATAGGGGTAAGTTAAAGCCATGCCATAAGGCAATGGATACTGTCGCTGACGGCCCAGCGATACTGGTCAGGGCTGGCGTTAATAATCCAGATACCATGAACATCGGGGCAATTCCTACCGTGATGCAGAGAATGGCTAGAATGATCACCGGTACCCGCATCATAATAGGTGGCTCATGGGGTTTTTTTGGCAATTCGTGGGCTTTATCAAAAAACACGTCGTAAACGAAGCGAATTGAGTAAGCGACCGACAACATTGCACCTAGCGTCACCAGAACTGGAATGAACCACGATAAGCCACCAAATAAATGCTGATGATAAGCTTCGGTAAAGAACATTTCTTTCGACAAGAAACCATTCAATAATGGCACACCAGCCATAGCCGCTGAGGTGATAATAGCTAACCACATGGTCATTGGCATGGCTTTACGTAGCCCGCCTAATTTACGCATGTCACGACTACCGGTTTCGTGATCGATAATGCCAGCGATCATAAATAAACCAGCTTTAAAGGTAGCGTGGTTGAGAATATGAAATAAGGCTGCCAACAGTGCTCCATGGGTACCTAAACCCAGCAGCATGGTAATCAAACCGAGGTGGCTAATCGTTGAAAATGCGAGCAACCCTTTCAGATCGTTTTTCAAGATCGCGAAATAGGCTCCAAACAGCATGGTTGTTAAACCGACGAGAGTGACTATCGTGAACCATTCAATCGTGCCACCTAAAACTGGGAATAAGCGGGCCAGCAAAAATATACCCGCCTTCACCATGGTGGCAGAGTGCAAATAAGCACTGACTGGCGTTGGGGCTGCCATAGCATGTGGTAGCCAAAACTGGAATGGGAACTGTGCCGATTTGGTAAAGGCACCCACCAGCACCAACAATAAAGCTGGGACGTACAGACTATGCTGGCGAATTTCATCTGCGGCTGCAAATACCACATCAAGTTGATAACTTCCGGCGATGTTACCAATCAACAGCACGCCGGCTAACAACGCCAAACCACCTGCACCAGTGATTGCTAGGGCCATGCGGGCGCCGCGGCGAGCATTACTTTGATGGAACCAAAAGCCGATCAGTAAAAATGAAGAAATACTGGTTAATTCCCAGAAAAACCACAGTAAAATCAAATTGTCGGAGGTGACTATGCCGAGCATCGAGCCCATGAATAGCAGTAGGTATGAGTAGAAGCGTCCAGCATCATCTTTTGGGCTTAAGTAAAAATGCGCATAAACGACGATGAGTAAGCCGATTATCAAGATTAGCCCGGCAAACAGCAATGCTAAGCCATCCAGACGAAAAGCCACATGCAGCCCAAGTTGCGGTAACCAGGTAGCCAAAAATTGCGGAATCTCGCCGGCCAATACGCTAGGCGTCAAAAGTGCCAGTAAAAGAATACTGAATACCGTGACTGATCCCGCTGCGATACTAATGGTGCGGCGGCTGTAGTGGCGAACTAATATCGGAGCAATTGCACCGAGAAACGGTAATGCGACCATCAGAGCGAGATACATGAAGTTCCTTTTGTGTCGTCAAAAACTGGGTGGTTACCGAATATTGGCGTCAAATTTACCATTACTAGCGCCCTGTTGCCAACTTCACGTGCTCAGTGAAAAGCCCAATGTACGTGATTTCGCGGCAATTTGTCGCTATATAAATAAGTGGTGTTACAAGCTGCAATATATCGCACCCTGTAGTACACTCATCGAGCTTTTCTGACCTTTCATTTATAGCCGCTCTCGGCAAGCAATCACCCCGTAAATAAATCGTAACTCGTACTACCATCGCATAATTTTATCTGTTACAATTCGCCGCCCTTTTACATGGGTAAATCCTGTATTGGGGGCAGCGTCTTGCAAAAGACAACATCGACCCGAGAGGGTCTTGTTTACATAAATCAAGCGGAGCACTGCAATGATCCAAATGCAAACTACACTGGAAGTGGCCGATAACTCGGGCGCCCGCAGCGTACAATGTATTAAGGTTCTGGGTGGGTCGCACCGCCGTTATGCCAGCATTGGCGACATCATCAAGGTCTCGATCAAGGAAGCAATTCCTCGTGGCAAGGTCAAAAAAGGCGATGTATATAACGCGGTCGTGGTACGCACCAAGAAAGGCGTCCGTCGTCAAGACGGGTCAGTCATCCGTTTTGACCGCAACGCGGCTGTTTTGTTGAACAATAACAAACAACCGATTGGCACTCGTATCTTTGGTCCAGTGACACGTGAATTGCGCTCTGAGCAGTTCATGAAAATTGTCTCTCTGGCACCAGAAGTACTGTAAGGAGTCAGTGATGGCGGCAAAAATTAAACGTGATGACGAAGTAGTAGTCCTGGCCGGTAAAGACAAAGGTAAGCGCGGTAAAGTGCTGAAAGTCGATACCGCGAGTAATCGTGTATTTGTTGAAGGCGTTAATGTCGTCAAGAAACATCAAAAGCCAAACCCGGCTTTGGGTGTAGCGGGCGGAATTATCGAACAGGAAGCTCCTGTTCATGCTTCTAACTTAGCGGTTTACAACCCAGCGACTGGTAAAGCAGATCGTGTTGGTTTTCGAATTGAAGATGGCAAGAAAGTTCGCTTCTTCAAATCAAACAACGCAATCATTTAATTTAAATTTGGAGTTTTACGATGGCGAAACTGCATGATTTTTACAATGAATCGGTAGTTCCTGAACTTCTTAAACAGTTCGGCTACAATACCGTCATGCAAGTCCCTCGGATTGAAAAAATCACCCTAAATATGGGTGTTGGTGAAGCTCTGGCAGACAAAAAGATTCTCGACAATGCGGCAGCGGACTTAGAAGCCATTTCTGGTCAACGTCCAATCCGTACTCTAGCTCGTAAATCTGTCGCTGGCTTCAAAATCCGTGAAGGCTACCCAATTGGCTGTAAAGTGACTCTGCGTGGCGAGCGCATGTGGGATTTCCTGCAACGTTTAATTACGATTGCTATCCCGCGTATCCGTGATTTTCGTGGTTTAAACCCGAAATCTTTCGATGGTCGTGGAAATTACAGTATGGGCGTACGTGAGCAAATCATCTTTCCTGAAATCGACTATGACAAAGTCGACAAGATTCGTGGTTTGGACATCACTATCACCACTACTGCAGGCACTGATGACGAAGCTCGCGCTTTGCTCGCTGCCTTCAACTTCCCGTTCAAGAAGTAAGGTGTAGAGTTATGGCAAAAGAGTCAATGAAAATGCGTGAGCTAAAGCGTACTCAGCTAGTTGCTAAATACGCAGAGAAACGCATCGCACTGAAAGCTATGATCAGCGATCCGACTACCTCGGACGAAGATCGTTGGGCGGCTGTATTAAAGTTACAAAGCCTTCCGCGTGATTCGAGCCCAAGCCGTCAGCGTAACCGCTGCCGCGTTACAGGCCGCCCTCATGGTTTCTTACGTAAATTCGGCATGAGCCGTATTAAAGTGCGTGAGAAAGCGATGCGCGGTGAAATTCCTGGCTTGAAAAAAGCTAGCTGGTAAGCCACGAGTCACGGGAGAAAGCTAATATGAGCATGCAAGATCCAATTGCGGACATGTTTACACGCATCCGCAACGCTCAGGGTGCTAACAAAGTAGCCGTGCGCATGCCGTCTTCTAAGCAAAAAGTGGCAATTGCCCACGTGCTAAAAGAAGAAGGTTATATCGCGGATTTCAGCGTACAAGGCGAAGTGAAAACTGAGCTGGAAATTACCTTGAAATACTTTGAAGGCAACCCTGTTATTGAATCCATTGAGCGCGTCAGCCGCCCTGGGTTACGTATCTATAAGAAACGTAACGAACTACCTAAAGTAATGGGTGGTTTAGGTGTAGCTGTTGTCTCTACTTCCAAGGGCTTGATGACCGACCGCGCCGCTCGCAAAGCGGGTTTAGGCGGAGAAGTTATCGGCTACGTCGCGTAACGAGGAGTTAGGAAATGTCACGAGTTGCTAAGGCACCGATTGCCATTCCTGCCGGCGTTCAAGTTACGTTGAATGGTCAGGAAGTTACAATTAAAGGTGCAAAGGGCTCACTGAGCCATGTAGTGCACGATGCGGTTGAAGTTGTCTCTGAAGACAACGTAATCCGTACCAATATCCGTGAAGGCGTGGCTGGTTCAGCCGCCCAAGCAGGTACTGCACGTGCGTTACTAAATAATATGGTGGTTGGTGTTGCGCAAGGTTATGAGCGCAAGCTGCAGTTAGTTGGTGTTGGTTATCGTGCTAACACTTCAGGTTCTAAATTGAACTTGTCACTGGGCTTCTCTCATCCAATTGAGTTCGCGATTCCGCAAGGCATCACGATCGAAGTGCCAACACAAACTGAAATTGTCGTAAAAGGTGTGGACAAGCAGTTAGTCGGGCAAGTAGCCGCTAACATTCGTGCGTACCGTAAACCTGAGCCATACAAAGGCAAAGGCGTACGTTATTCGAACGAGCAAGTGCGCCGTAAAGAAGCCAAGAAAAAGTAAGGTAAAACGATGGACAAGAAATCAGCTCGCTTACGTCGCGCTACGCGCCCACGTAAGAAAATGCAAGAGTTGGGTGCTAACCGCCTGGTCGTTCACCGTACACCACGGCATATTTACGCACAGCTTATTGCACCAAACGGTTCTGAAGTACTAGCAGCTGCTTCTACTGTTGAAAAGGCCGTACGTGACCAGCTGAAAAGCACTGGTAACGTAGATGCCGCTAAAACAGTTGGTAAGCTTATCGCTGAACGGGCGATCGAAAAAGGCGTTCAAAGCGTCGCTTTTGATCGTAGTGGCTTTCGCTATCACGGCCGCGTAGCAGCATTAGCTGACGCCGCTCGCGAAGCTGGACTTCAGTTCTAGGAGACGAACATGGCAAATGCAAATGTAGATGCTCAACAAGGCAGTGACTTGCAAGAAAAATTGATTACCGTTAATCGCGTAGCAAAAGTGGTTAAAGGTGGTCGTATTTTCAGCTTCACTGCACTGACTGTGGTAGGTGATGGTCAGGGTAAAGTGGGTTTCGGTTATGGTAAAGCACGTGAAGTTCCAGCAGCTATTCAAAAGGCTATGGAAAAAGCGCGTCGCAACATGGTAACCATTGAGCTGAAAGGCGGAACCTTACAACACCCAATTAAAGGTCGTCACTCTGGCTCGCAGGTATTCATGCAACCAGCCTCTGAAGGTACAGGTATCATTGCCGGTGGTGCAATGCGCGCAGTACTTGAAGTAGCCGGTGTACACAACGTGCTGTCAAAAGCATATGGTTCAACCAACCCAATCAACGTTGTTCGTGCCACGATTCAGGCACTGAACGGTATGAAGTCACCTGAGCAGGTGGCGGCTAAACGTGGATTGAGCGTCGACCAAATTTTGGGGTAGTGAGCAATGGCGAAAAAGACGATCAAAGTAACACAGACGCGTAGCTCGATCGCTCGTTTACCGAAGCACAAAGCTACTCTTCGTGGTTTGGGTCTGCGCCGCATTGGTCACACAGTTGAAGTAGAAGATACTCCATCTGTGCGCGGCATGGTTAACAAAGTAATTTATATGGTAAAGGTGGAGGACTAATACGATGTTATTAAACACTATCTCCCCTGCACCTGGTGCTAAAACCAGCAAGAAGCGTCTTGGACGTGGTATTGGTTCAGGTCTAGGTAAAACTGGTGGTCGCGGTCACAAAGGTCAGACATCACGTTCTGGCGGTACCGTTAAGCCTGGTTTTGAAGGCGGACAAATGCCAATTCAGCGCCGTTTGCCGAAGTTTGGTTTTACCTCGCGTAAGTCGTTAACGGCTGGCGAAGTAAACCTTGCTGAAATTGCAAAAGTAGCTGGTGAATTAGTAACGCTTGCTTCATTAAAAGAAGCTGGTTTAGTGCGTAACGACGTGTTGACAGTAAAAGTCATCAAGTCGGGCGCCCT
>DIVC01000030.1:0-5418 GCA_002423905.1 Idiomarina sp. UBA6142 | reverse complement strand
AAACGTCGACTGCTGTTTGTTCTCGGCGCGTTGATCGTGTTCCGTGCGGGCTCCTTTGTGCCGATTCCTGGTATTGATGCCGCTGTATTGGCACAATTGTTTGAGCAGCAAAAAGACACCATCGTTTCCATGTTTAACATGTTTAGCGGCGGTGCTCTTGAGCGCGCTTCAATTTTTGCCCTAGGTATTATGCCCTACATCACCGCCTCTATTATCATGCAGTTAGCCTCGGTAGCACATCCGCGGTTGGCTGAGTTGAAAAAAGAAGGTGAGGCTGGACGGCGTAAGATTAGCCAATATACGCGTTGGGGTACATTAGTACTCGCGACTTTCCAATCAATTGGTATCTCTACGGCGTTACCAAACCTGATGCCTGGGCTCGTTATTGAACCAGGTTTTGGGTTCTACTTCACTGCGAGCGTAAGCTTAGTCACTGGCACCATGTTCTTAATGTGGTTAGGTGAACAGATTACCGAGCGTGGTATTGGAAACGGTATCTCAATCCTTATTTTCACCGGTATTGTAGCGGGTTTGCCGTCGGCCATTGGTTCGACTGCAGAGCAAGCTCGTCAGGGTGATTTACATTTATTATTGTTATTGCTAATTGGTGTTATTGTTGTAGCAGTTACTTACTTTGTAGTTTTCGTCGAACGCGGACAGCGCCGCATCGTGGTCAACTACGCCAAGCGTCAGCAAGGTCGTAAGGTATTTGCCGCTCAGAGTACTCACTTGCCATTAAAAGTTAATATGGCCGGTGTTATTCCACCAATTTTTGCATCCAGCATTATTTTGTTCCCAAGCTCTATCGCTACCTGGTTCGGATCAGGTGAAGGTATGGTGGCGAACTTCTTACAAGAGATTGCTCTGACGCTTGCGCCAGGCCAACCTTTGTATGTCATGCTGTATGCAGCCGCGATCATCTTTTTCTGTTTCTTCTATACTGCGTTGGTATTTAACCCACGTGAGACAGCGGATAACTTGAAGAAGTCAAATGCGTTCATTCCAGGCATTCGCCCGGGTGAGCAAACATCGCGTTACATTGATAAAGTAATGACCCGTTTGACACTTGCAGGCGCGTTATACATTACCTTTGTCTGTTTAATTCCTGAGTTCATGATGATTGCTTGGAATGTGCAGTTTTATTTCGGCGGCACATCTCTATTAATTATCGTGGTAGTTATTATGGACTTTATGGCTCAGGTCCAAAATCATCTGACATCTCATCAGTATGACTCGGTCCTGAAAAAAGCTAATCTTAAAGGCTTCGGCCGTTAAGATTTGATTACGGAGTGTAGCAATGAAAGTTCGTGCGTCCGTGAAGAAAATCTGCCGTAACTGCAAAGTTATTAGGCGCAACCGAGTTGTGCGTGTAATTTGTAGTGACCCAAAGCATAAGCAGCGGCAAGGTTAATTCGAAGATAAGGTCCGCAGCCTGAAATATAATTTCCGGCTGCGGCTTTGATATGTTTGCAATCTGGATTCCGGTTGAGTATCCTAACGGGCTTTTCAACCAGGTGCCCTTTAACCAATAGGAGACGTGTTAGTGGCCCGTATCGCTGGCATTAACGTTCCTGACAATAAGCATGCAGTCATTGCCCTGACTGCGATCTACGGTATCGGCCGTACTCGCTCGAAAGCTATCTTAGCTTCGATCGACATCGCCGAAGACACAAAGATCGGCTCTTTGTCAGAAGATAAACTCGATATTCTGCGTGAAGCAGTCGCGAAGTTCACCGTTGAAGGTGACTTACGTCGTGAAGTTTCTATGAATATCAAACGCTTGATGGATCTCGGATGTTACCGTGGTCTTCGTCATCGTCGCAGCTTACCATTACGTGGACAACGCACTAAAACAAATGCGCGTACCCGTAAAGGTCCGCGTAAACCGATTAAGAAATAGGGAGCTGAGCAATGGCTAAACAACCAACTCGCGCTCGCAAACGCGTTAAAAAACAAGTTGCTGATGGCATGGCCCACATCCATGCGTCTTTCAATAACACCATTGTGACTATCACCGATCGTCAAGGCAATGCCTTGTCATGGGCGACAGCTGGTGGCTCTGGTTTCCGTGGATCACGTAAATCAACCCCGTTCGCAGCTCAGGTTGCAGCTGAACGCGCAGGTGAAATGGCAAAGGAATATGGTTTGAAAAACCTTGAAGTGTTCGTTAAGGGCCCAGGCCCAGGTCGCGAGTCATCGATTCGTGCTCTGAACGCGGTAGGTTATCGCATCACTAATATTACTGATGTGACACCAATTCCTCACAACGGTTGTCGTCCGCCTAAAAAACGTCGCGTTTAATAGGCGCCATACGATAGTTGGAGAAAGAACATGGCTAGATATTTGGGTCCAAAACTCAAACTAAGTCGTCGCGAAGGGACAGATTTGTTCCTCAAAAGCGGCGTCCGCGCAATCGATACTAAATGTAAGCTCGAAAGCGCACCAGGTCAGCACGGCGCACGTCGTGGTCGCCTGTCTGATTACGGTTTACAGTTACGTGAAAAGCAAAAAGTTCGTCGTATCTACGGCATTCTTGAGCGTCAATTCCGTAATTACTATAAAGAAGCTGCCCGTTTAAAAGGCAACACTGGTGAGAACTTGCTGCAATTGCTTGAGTCACGCTTAGACAACGTCGTTTACCGTATGGGATTCGCGTCGACACGTGCTGAAGCTCGTCAGTTGGTCAGCCATAAAGCTGTGGTAGTGAATGGTCAAGTAGTCAACATTCCGTCGTTCAAAGTTCGTGCGGCAGACGTTGTTTCCGTTCGCGAAAAAGCGAAAAAGCAGGCGCGCATCGCTGCTGCACTAGAACTCGCAGACCAACGCGAAAAACCAGTGTGGTTGGAAGTAGACAACAGCAAATTGGAAGGTCAGTTCAAACGTCTTCCAGAGCGTAGCGACTTGTCTGCTGAAATTAACGAACAGTTGATCGTAGAGCTTTACTCTAAGTAAAGCTTAAGCATATAGAGAGGACACAATGCAGGGTTCTGTTACCGAATTCCTTAAGCCAAGGCTAGTCGATATTGAGCAAATCAGCCCGACTCACGCGAAGGTGACGTTGGAGCCTCTTGAGCGTGGCTTTGGCCACACGCTGGGCAATGCTTTGCGTCGTATTCTACTTTCGTCAATGCCAGGTTGTGCAGTGACTGAAGTTGAGATTGCTGGCGTACAGCACGAGTACAGTAGTAAAGAGGGCGTTCAGGAAGATATCATCGAGATTTTGCTGAACCTTAAAGGTTTGGCGATTCGCATGGAAAGCAAAGATGAAGCTAAACTGACCTTGAAAAAATCCGGAGCAGGCCCTGTCACGGCTGGTGACATCATCCATGATGGTGATGTTGAAATTGTTAACCCTGAACACCTCATCTGTACTTTAACAGGTGACACCGAGATCGAAATGACGATTAAGGTAGAGCGTGGTCGTGGTTATGTTCCAGCTGGGGCACGTCAGTCTGCTGACGATGATGAGCGTCCAATCGGTCGTTTACTTGTTGATGCATCATTTAGTCCGGTTGAGCGAATTGCTTACAGCGTAGATTCTGCGCGGGTTGAGCAACGTACCGACTTAGATAAATTAGTCATCGACATGGAAACCAATGGTACTTTGGATCCTGAAGAAGCGATCCGTCGCGCAGCGACAATTTTAGCTGAACAGCTAGAAGCTTTTGTTGAGTTGCGTGATATGAGTGAGCCAGAAGCGAAGGAAGAGAAGCCGGAGTTTGATCCGATCCTTCTTCGTCCGGTAGACGATTTGGAATTAACTGTGCGTTCTGCGAACTGTTTGAAAGCAGAAGCTATTCAGTACATTGGTGACTTAGTGCAGCGTACCGAGGTTGAGTTGTTGAAAACTCCTAACCTGGGTAAGAAATCGCTGACCGAGATCAAGGACGTACTTGCATCACGTGGTTTGTCTTTAGGCATGCGCCTAGAAAACTGGCCACCAGCAAGTCTGGTTGATCGCGACTAAGATCATCTTTTACCGAGAATTACTGAGAAGGGTATAGACATGCGCCATCGTAAGAGTGGTCGTCAACTCAACCGCAACAGCAGTCATCGTAAAGCGATGTTCAGCAATATGGCAAGTTCGTTGGTTCGTCACGAAGTGATCAAAACCACCTTGCCTAAAGCGAAAGAACTGCGTCGTGTTATCGAGCCGCTAATCACTTTAGCCAAGCAAGATAGCGTAGCAAACCGCCGTTTGGCCTTTGCTCGTACGCGTGACGAAGAAGTGGTTGGTAAATTGTTCAGTGAAATTGGTCCACGTTTCGCTCAGCGCCCAGGTGGCTACACTCGTATTATGAAGTGTGGTTTCCGTGCTGGTGACAACGCGCCAATGGCTTACGTTGAATTAGTTGACCGTCCAGAAACTACCGCTGTAGCTGCTGAAGAAGTTGCTGTAGAGGAATAAGTAGCCCACAGTTTTGTGGTCGAACTAAAAAAGCCGGCGTAAGCCGGCTTTTTTGTCTTTGATGAATTTAGAAACAGGTAGTCTAGGGTTTAATCAGTTCACTGAGTTCATTCTCGCTAATACCATACTGCGTTGCGGTTAAGCGTAGCTGCTCAATATCTAAACCGGCTCGATGCGCACCCAAGATGACTTGCGTTGCGCGATCGCGCTGTAATGCTCGCTCAGCATCGCTGGTGTCTGCTGTTGACTTACCGATCAGGTCATTAAATAGAGTAACAATATAGCTGCCCATTGTTGGCACGCTTTCGAGAATTGCTTGTACGATGACATCAATCTTGGTGGGTTGCTCTTGGCTCGCTGACTGCATGATACTGGATGCCATCTGTGGTTCAACCCGTACTGCTACACGTATGATCTCAGAGAGATTAGCTTCGCTGCGAGCGCTAACCGTACGTACGATATCGTCGGCGTAACTAGGTTCAGCTTCGACCGCTAGCTTAACAATTTCACTGGGTTCACCGACGCCCATATTTAAAGCCATAGTTATTATATCGCGGGTAAATGCTGGTTCGGCATCGATCGCTGCTTTGATAAGATAACGATAGCTTTTGGGGTAACGATCAAATGCGGTGTACATGATAGGTTCTACGTGCTGAGGGTAGTTACTGAGTAGAACTCTTACGGTGCGGGTGTTCGAAAAATTACGCCGTGAATAATATCTAAACATTCTTTTATAGGTTGCGACGAGGCGTTGGTTTTCTTCATCAAGTTGATATAGTTCTGGGGCAATAGGTTGTACGTGCTGTTCATCGGCCATTACAGCGAATGAAGAAAGTATCAGCAGCGCGGCCACGCTAATGGTCGTTGTCAATTTCATGAGAAGTCCGTTGTTCTGTAGTTATAATTTTAGGTATTTAGAGATTAATCTCTAGACACTAACAGGGTTTATAGACCTATAACAGTTATAAAACGTTCAATTTGTCTGAAAAATAAGCAAACGATGCGAGTTG
>DIVC01000069.1:3126-7234 GCA_002423905.1 Idiomarina sp. UBA6142 | reverse complement strand
GCAATAACAGCGATTAACGCACAAAAGCTCGCTAAAATAGCACGGCGACCACCTTGATTACGCCAGAGCATCGCCAACGCCAAACCAATCATGACGACTAAATACGAGGTACTGACTGAATGAAACAGCAGCAGTTGACGGGTTTCAAACAGGCGATAAGCCAGAATCATGCTGCCAGCAGCCAACAGCGACACCGCTGCGACTAAGTGCAATACTGAACGACCTTGCAGATCTGTTTTAATGAACGCCATGCGGCAGCACGCAACCTAACTGATGATTATTTATATAACATCAGTATAAGCACAAAAATAATCGTGTGAATAGATCAAAACCTAACGATTGTAAGAATTTAGCGAAGAAATTATCGGATTTTAGGCCGCTCGTAGCGCAATAATAAGCCGTTGGATAAAGTTCTGCTCACGTGTAATAATCCACTCTTTACCGGCTCTATCACTAAACAGCGCATGCGTTAATATCGGATTACGACTCAGCTCAGAGCTGACTATCTGCAGCGCCCGACTGTTAGAATCAGCCGACGGAATACTCAATGAAGAAAATTTTTCTTCACCGTTGTAGAGGGTTATCTTACGATGTTTGACGCTTGTCGTTGTTATCATGGTTATTTACGTCCATCGTTGCGTTATGTTAACAATTTTTTTTCACTTTACCTTGACTCTGGAAATAAGTCGATTTAACAAATAGCCAAAATAAACAGTCAGTTGACATATAGAGATGTTAAAAAAATAGAACGTTAAGGGTTGCTGCTGCGTGAATCAATTACTTCAACACATCATCGAACTGTCTAGTCAGGTTGGCCATGCCATCATGGCTATTTATCAGTCTGATGATTTTCAACGCGCGGCCGCGGTCGAACGCAAAGTGGATGGTAGCCCATTAACCAGAGCCGACCGCATGGCGCAGAGCATGATCAGCGCCGGCCTCGCCCGGCTCACCCCAAACTATCCGCAACTGTCCGAAGAAGCCACGCTAACACCCTGGTCCGAGCGTCAGCATTGGCAGCGTTATTGGCTGATTGATCCGCTCGATGGCAGCAAAGAATTTCTCCAGCGCAATGGCGAATTCACCGTCAATATTGCCTTGATCGAAGCCGGTGCACCGCGGCTTGGGGTGGTGTTCGCGCCAGCACTACAGCTACTTTACAGCGCTGATGTGAGTGCGCAGCAAGCCTTCTGCAACGGTCAGGCAATTCACACCCAACCGCCTCTGTGTAGCAACGGACCTCGCCGCATCTTGGTGTCGCGCTCCCATGCCAGCAGCGCTGACAGCCAAACAAACCTTACCGGGGCAGGCACTGTGGATACCGTTATCCCCATGGGTAGCTCATTAAAATTTTGCCATATTGCCGCAGGCAAAGCCGACCTGTACCAGCGCTTCGGCCCCACTAACGAGTGGGATACCGCTGCCGGCCAAGCAATTTTAGAAGCTGCCGGTGGTTCAGTCACCAGCCTTGACGGGAAGCCACTACGCTACAACCAGAAAGAAGAATTGTTGAATCCCCATTTTATTGCGCGCGCATAGGAGGCATTTATGGTGCCGTGCGTATATAGTAAAAGACCTGACCGATAACGAGAATCACTGTGTTAGAAGCCTTATTACAGCGCCAACGTGACAAACCAGCCAGCCATAAGTTGATTGAGCGGCTGTTGGCTGAGCACGATATTGCCTTACGGCGGTTTATTCGGGTGCGTATGAACAGTCAGGTCGATTGCGATGATGTGATGCAAGATATCTACATGCGCCTAAGCCAAATTGATGATTTGCCAGCCAAGCTGGCCGATCGTCTCGATACCGCGCGGAACTACTTGCTGCAAATTGCGAGTAATTTGCTGATTGACCGCGCTCGTCGTGCGCACGTGCGCTGTGCCGAACAGCATCAATCGACGGAAGCACTGAGTCATTTATCGGCGGTCGACGAACCAGACCGTACCTTACATAACAAACGGACATTACAGCAGGTTGAATTAGCCTTACTGACGATCCGGCCGGAGCAGCGCAATGCGTTTTTATTACATCGCATTGATGGCCTGAGCTATCGTGAGATCAGCGATCAGCTCGGCATTTCGGTCTCAACCGTTGAAAAATATATTTCCGCCGCTTTGCTCGCCATCCGCAATAGCCTCGACAGCACGCCTGCAGGAGATCGCTAAGATGCCGTACCGAGTCAGCCGAACAACCAAGGACAAGCCCATGAACTCGCATGAACAAGCGGCATGGTTCGTCACCCGCCTCTACTCGGGAGAGTTGAGTGCGCGCGAAGAAGCACAAGTGCGCCAATGGCGCAATGCTCACCCGCAGCATGAGCATGATTGGCAACAGGCACTGCAGGCGTATGATGTCAGCGCGCAGTTATATTACCGTCCGCCTTATCCACCAGCGCGCAGCAACCGTGCCAAGCATGACTTGCACACTTGGTTTGCCAGCGCCGCCAGTATTGCCTTGGTGGTCGCCATCATGCTGTTATCTCAGCATCAAGTGGTACCTCAAGCCAGCACCCCAGCAATACTCACTCAAGCACCTGAAACGGAGCTGATCACGCTGCCTGACACGCTCGTTGAAGCGCTCGACAGCAGTTTTCGGATCACCGAGCAACAATTGCCCGACCTGGCTGGACCACAATATTATCGTACCGCAGTGGGCGAAGTGAGCCATGTCACCGTGGCCGATGGCAGCACCTTGTCACTGAATACCGATTCTGAACTCACCATCGAATTCACCGCCCAGCAACGGCTGGTTAACCTCAGCCGCGGCGAAGTGTTTTTTGACGTCGCCAAGGACCTCCAGCGCCCCTTTGTCATTAATACTGGCGAACGCCGCATCGAAGTATTGGGTACCCAGTTCAACGTGCGCAAACGCCATGATGAACAGGTGCTAAAAATTTCGGTGTTAGAGGGCAAAGTCGCTGTCCATCAAGCGACCAATGACAGCCCGGTTGATCGGTCACAACAACCGTTATTAGCTGGTGATATTGCCTCTTATAGCGCCACCAACGAGGTGGTGCAGCAAAATCAACAACGCCAAGTCAGTAGTGCACAAACCTGGCGACAAGGCATTGTGCGCTTTGATAATGAAAACCTCGACAACGTGGTCAAGGAGTTTAACCGCTATCGGACCCGTAAAATCACCATTCACGACGAGCAAGTAAAACAGCTCCGTATCAGCGGCGTGTTCCATCTCGCCAATGGTGAAAATATTCTCACTGCCCTCGAAAGCACCCTACCCATTCAGGTGCAGCGCACCAATCAACGCATCGTGATCAGCGCCAAATAAAAATTGTGGAGGGGTTTCGGCCCCCCTGCGTATATACCTGTGATAATCGATTTTTCACACCATTGCTAAAATAATAAGAATCAGGGAAACACACTATGGCTTCACATCGTCTCAGTTATTTAGCCTGTTGCACCTTGCTCGCGCTCGGCGCCGAGCTCAGCATCGCACCAGCAGCCTTAGCACAAACCAACAGCACTGCCAATCAAGCACAAACCTTCAGCCTCAATATTCCCGCACAGCGCACCAGTTCGGCATTATTAGAGCTCGCTGAAGTAACCGGCGTACAAATTATTTTCGCCCCAGAAACGACCGGTGGCCTCAACTCGCCCGCGGTTACTGGCGAGCTTTCCGTGTTGCAAGCGCTTGATGCCTTATTGCAAGGCAGCGGTCTGCAAGCCGAAGTGCAAGGGGCAGACACTTTTGTGATCACCGGCGCGAGCGCCAGCCGCAGTCGTATGCAGCAAAATTTTGACCAGCAGTTACAGAACGCGGATGATGAAGTCAGCCGCGAAAACATAGAACGTATTCAAGTAGTCGGCTCCAACATTCGCGGCGCGAAAGCTGCGGGTAACCTGCCGGTCACCATTTTAAGCGCTGAAGATATCTTGAACACCGGCGCCGTAACGGGTGATGAACTGTTACGCTCTATTCCACAAATCGGCGATATCAGCTTTAACAACGAACGCACCATTGGTGGTGTCAACGACGCCCGTGGTGACGTCGCCTCGATTAACCTGCGCGGTATCGGTACCGGCAACACCCTGACGTTATTAAACGGTCGCCGCTTGGTACTCCACCCAGGCACCCAAACTGAAAACTT
>DIVC01000069.1:2075-3052 GCA_002423905.1 Idiomarina sp. UBA6142 | reverse complement strand
TTTAATCAGCTGACCGTGAACGGCTCTACCGGTTTTCGTTTTAACGATGACAAAAGCTATTTAGCCCTCTCTGCCGCTTATTATAGCCGCAGTGAAATTGGCGCCAATGAACGCTGGTACTCAGCCGATCAAGACCGCCGCAATAGCTACGGTATCCCAGCTGAGTTTGTCGGTCGCGTGGCCATGGACAACCGTCTGGTAGCTGGGCCATGGGGTACTTTTTGGAGCCAACCACTCGGGGTGTTCCATATCCAACCAAACACCGAGCCAAGCTGTGATGTACAGCTGGCCAACAATGTATGTGCCGACCGCGGCAGCCAAGCGCGTAATTTGTATTACGACCCAGCCATTGAAGACCAAAGCATGACCTCAGCGGTTGATCGCTTTAACGTGTTCGGTTATTACAGCCAACAACTCAATGACACCACCGAACTCTATGGCGAAGCATTGTATTACCGCGCTGAATCGGAGCGCCGTCGTGAACAGAATGCTAACCTCGCCGCACAACGCATCTTTATTGGCCCTAATGCCGCCTTTAACCCATTCGGCACTGTCGTAGAAGTGCGTAACTACCGTCCGGTGGATGCAGGCACACGCCGCATTGAAGTGACCGATAACAGCTATCGTTTGCTGGCCGGCTTACGCGGCAGCTACAACTTATGGGACTGGGACAGCGCCATCCTCTATTCGCGCGCCAATACTCTGGATATGGATTACAACCGCATCAGCGTAACCGCTTTAAGTGCCGCAATGAACCAAACCGACCCCAACCTGGCTTACAACCCATTCTTAGGCGGTGATCCGGCCAACCTGAACACCGGCTTTGCCCAAGGCAATAGCGCCTCAGTCATTGCTGGCATTGTGCGCGACGTCTATCGCGAAAGCACCAGCGAGTTAGCCTTGTGGGATTTTAAAGTATCGAACCCTGCAATTACCTCATGGTATGCCGGTGATATCGGTATGGCCGCTGGCGTCGA
>DIVC01000069.1:486-2035 GCA_002423905.1 Idiomarina sp. UBA6142 | reverse complement strand
CACGAGCGTTTTAACGATGTCGGTAACGTGACGAAGCCAAAACTTGCGCTGGCTTGGGCACCTAATGACTGGTTACAAGTGCGCAGCGCTATTTCAGGCGGCTTCCGGGCACCTAACTTACCTCAGGTATTTGAAGATGGCGTGGTCCGTTCAAACACCCGTCGTGACCCAGTCACCGGCGCCAGCTATGGCGTTGCCGAAGTGCGCGGTGGTAACACCAACTTAGCGCCCGAAGATGATGAAAACTTAAGTTATGGTATTGCCTTAGCACCTATGGATGACTTGCTGTTAACCGTAGACTGGTGGCATATCAAACAAGAAGGTGTGGTCGGCATTCTTAATAGCCAAACCCACCTGCTGTATGATTCGTTATTGCGTTCGCAAGGCTCAGTCAACCCGGCCATTTTACGTGACCCAATCGACAACCGTGTGGTCAGCGTAACGAATACCTATAGCAACCTCGATGTGCGCGAAATTTCAGGTATGGACGTAAGTTTGAGCTACCGCTTGCGCACTGAAAATCGTGGCCGTTGGGATTTCAAACTAAACGCTGCCCATTTGGACAAGTTTGAGCAAACTGCCGACCCCATCAGTGCCATCGTGTTAGCTGCGCAAGCTGCTGGCAACCCGGCGGTACCGAATGACATTATTGTGCCTGGCACCGGTGATCTTCGCCGTATGAACGGCAACCCAGAGCTACGTATGTTTGGCTCGGTAGATTGGCGTAAAGAGCGTTGGGGCGCGGGTTTACGGGTGAACTACATCAGTTCGTTCTATGACACCTCAGCCACTAGTGCTGCCGGTGATCCGCTGCCAATTCCAAGCTGGTCAACGGTTGATGCCTACGGTGAATATCGCTTCCCACGCGATGGCTGGTTAGATGGTTCACGTTTGCGCGTTGGCGTACGTAACCTGAAAAACCAAGATCCACCAGTCGCCGATGAAAGCTTCGGTTACTTCTCCAGTGTGCACAGCAATCGCGGTCGCTACTGGTATGCTAACTGGTCATGGAGCTTTTAATGCTGCGCTCCGCACTCGTACTCCTCGCGCTGCTTAGTTGCAGCGCGCAGGGGGCAGGCACTTTTTCCGAACCCGGTAAAGGGGCAGGCACTTGTGAGTTTGCACAGGTTAGTTTTCTGACCAATTTTGCCAGCGGCCGCCTCGACGGCTGCCAGCAAAATGGCTCCTCAAGTTATACCTTGCATTTAAAGCCGGAAAATCTGCCGATCAACCCAAGCCCCTGGTATGCCTTTCAAGTAGTCAATAACACCACGGCAACCCAGGCCATTACCATCACCTTACTGTCGCACAATGGTCCTGCGCGGTATGAGCCCAAAGCCAGTATCGACAAGCGCGTATGGGCACCCGTAGCATTTAGCAAAACTGACAACCGCATGCAGTTTAAATTGAATGTTGCGAACAGCCCGCTCTATATTGCCGGTGGCGAAATTATCGACAACATCAGCTATACCCGCTGGCTGTCCGATCTTGATGTCGGCGATATCATTAGTATTGGCTCGAGTACCCAAGGCCGCAACATTGCAGCACT
>DIVC01000069.1:246-455 GCA_002423905.1 Idiomarina sp. UBA6142 | reverse complement strand
CCAGATATGCTGGAATTTCGGGCGCGCTACAACATTTTATTGGTCCCCAACATGAACCCTGATGGCGTGCATGCTGGTAATTGGCGCCACAATGCCAACGGTTTAGACTTGAACCGCGACTGGAAAAACCGCACTCAGGCCGAAACCCAAGCCTTGCATGCCAAGTTAAAGGCCATTGAAGCGGAAGGGGGTCGTATTCGTTTTGCTTT
>DIVC01000069.1:0-238 GCA_002423905.1 Idiomarina sp. UBA6142 | reverse complement strand
AATAACTGGCTAAACCATTTAGCCAATAGCATCGACTTCACAGTAGAAAACAAACCCAGCCACAACCAAAATTCAGGCGTATTTAAGCAGTACATCGCCGATGAGTTTGGTGTGCATTCAGTCACCTACGAAGTGGGCGACACCACCAGCCGCGACGAGATCCTGATCACTGCTGAGGCGGCCCTGCGTACCCTGATCACACACCTCTAACCCAACCTGCATGCCGTTTGTCATTGCG
>DIVC01000043.1:2767-4926 GCA_002423905.1 Idiomarina sp. UBA6142 | reverse complement strand
GGCTCGTCAATTAGTAGCTCATCGTCCACTAATTTGTGGGGCGAGATCGAGAAAATCATACAGGGTATTGTTGGCCAAGGCGATGGCCGCCGTATTTCTTCGGCACCTCAGGCAGGGCTCTTGACCATTACCGCGTACCCACATGAATTACGCGCCGCCCGTGAGTTTTTAGTGAGTATGCAAGAGCGGCTGCAACGTCAAGTCATTATCGAAGCGCGTATTGTTGAAGTCTCACTGAACGATGAGTACCAACAGGGCATCAACTGGACCGATATTTTCCGTATTGGTAATGCTACCGGTTCCCTCAACTTTAATAGCTCTGCAGTCACTAGCACCGGTGGAGTATTTGGTGCGTCAGTGAACGTCGGCGATTTTAGTGGTGTACTGAACCTGTTGCAAAACCAAGGTAACGTGCAGGTGCTGTCGAATCCGCGCGTAACTGCGCAGAATAATCAGAAGGCAGTTATTAAGATCGGTGAAGATCAGTATTTTGTGACTAACGTGTCAACCACGACCATTACCGGTACCGCGACTACCTCTACGCCCAATATCGAGCTCACACCGTTCTTTTCCGGTATCTCGTTGGATATCACCCCACAAATTAGTGACGACGGCAAAGTGACCTTGCATGTTCACCCATCGGTGGTGCAAACCAACCAGCAAGAAACTGTGGTGAAGTTGCAGAACGACACTATTGTGTTGCCGTTGGCGCAAAGTAATATTCGCGAAAGTGACACCATTGTGACAGCCCGTAACGGTGAAGTGGTTGTGCTGGGTGGCTTAATGCAAACCACTTACAGCGACTCTGAAACCAAAGCGCCGATATTGGGTGATATTCCGTTGTTCGGTAACTTATTTAAAAACACCAATCGCCGTGAGCAGAAAAAAGAACTGGTCATTTTGATTCGCCCAATCATTGTCGGTGCCGATACCTGGCAGAGCGAACTTGAGCGTACCAGTGAATTACTGCAACGTTGGTATGGGAATTAATTAAACCATGTATCAAGCGCACTTTGGCCTCCGCGAACTGCCGTTCACACTGACCCCAAACACCAGTTTTTACTGTGATTTGGAAGGTCACCGGTCGGCCTTGCAGGTGCTGACTACCGCGCTTGATACCGGTGAAGGGTTTATTAAGGTAGTGGGCGAAGTGGGTACCGGCAAAACGCTGCTATGCCGTAAGCTACTTAACGAACTACCAGATCACTACGTGACTGCATATATCCCCAATCCGCATGTCACCCCTGATGAATTGCGTGGTCAAATAGCCCGTGAATTGCAGGTTGAAGTAGATGACCCAAATAATCAGCAGCTACTCACCCAAGCCATTCAGCATAAACTGGTAGAACTCAATAAAGACGGTAAAGTCGTGGTTATTGTGCTCGACGAAGCCCAAGCGCTGCCCTCTGAAAGTTTAGAAGCGTTGCGGCTGATTTCTAATTTAGAAACCGAAACCCGGAAATTGCTGCATATCGTGTTGTTTGGCCAACCGGAACTCAATGAAAAGCTGGCCCAACGTGAGCATCGACAATTACGTCAACGTATTGCGTTTAGCTATAACCTACAAGCGATGAATATGCAGGAGCTGGCGCGTTATATTTCTCACCGTTTGTATGTGGCTGGCTATAAAGGTCCGCCGATGTTTACTGCACGGTCGGTGCAGTTGCTGCATCAAGCAAGTCGAGGTATTCCGCGCTTAGCCAACGTGTTGTGCCACAAAGTATTAATACTGTGCTACGGCGAAGGCTCCTATATGGTGGGTCCGAAACAAGTGCGTGAAGCCGTAAAAGATACCGAAGATGCCAGCTTACCGCCACGCTTATGGCCGTGGTTGGTGATTGTTGGTGGGCTATCAGCTGCCGCTGGGGTGGTTATGATTTGGCATTATGGTTTGTTACCGGGGTGGTTAGCATGAGTGTCATCAATCGCATGTTAAAAGACCTCGACCAGCGCCAACAACGCCCCGCAGATGAGCAATATACGCCCGCTGCTGTTGCCCCAGAGCCAGTGCGCTGGGGTCTGTGGCTGAGCTTAAGTACGGTCATGGTGATCGTTGTCGGTGCCAGTTGGTGGTGGGTAGCGAAGCCATCCGCGACTGATGTGCAGAGCGTTCAGCAGACGCCACCATTGCAGCACACTGAACAACAGCAAAGTCCTAT
>DIVC01000043.1:0-2687 GCA_002423905.1 Idiomarina sp. UBA6142 | reverse complement strand
AGCAACAAGTGCCGTTATATCAGCAGCAAACCGAACGCCCGCAGCAGCCGATGCAGCAACAGAGCGGACAAAAACAAGATGATTCGAGCTTTGCCATAGAGCGGGTGCAATTAAGCCCTGCGGAGTTAGCCGAGAGTAATTTAGCGAAAGCGCGCACTGCATTTCGGCAGGGCGAACGTGAGAAAGCCCAAGATTTGTTGGAAAAAGCGCTGATTGTTATGCCAGAGCATGTCGCCGTGCGCAGCGAGTTAGCAGCCTATTGGTATGGTCGCGGTATGACCAGCCGAGCGCTGTCATTGTTGCGGCAAGGGCTGGATTTACGCCCGCAGCAATCACAATGGCAATTGCTCTACGCGCGTATTTTAGAACGTAGTGGGCGTATTCAAGATGCCTACGATGCCTTGCTCTATGTCGCTGTAGATACTGAAGATGCGCTAGAGCTGCTGCAATTACGCGCAACCTCGGCCAACCAGCTGGGCTTGTTCAACGAAGCGGCTGCTGATTACACCGAACTTGCTAGTAAACTGCAACAAGGGCGCTGGTGGATAGCGGCCGCAGTGGCATACGAAGATGCCAATAATATTAGTGCAGCACTGCAAAGCTATCGGCAAGCGCTCAATTTTTCAGACTTAAATACCGACGCGGTAAGTTATGCCAGCCAGCGTATTCGTGCATTAGGGGGGCAATAACATGCGTCCTCGTTTAAAAATGCGCTTAGGTGATCTGCTGGTTGAAGAGCAGATCATTAGTGAAAAACAACTGCAAGCAGCCCTCGATGACCAACGTAAAAATGGGCGTAAGCTGGGCGTAACCCTGATCGATTTAGGCTTTTTGAGCGAGCGTGATCTGCACGATTTTCTTGCCAAACAGCTGAATATTCCACTGATTGACCTACGTGACCGTAAAATAAGTCAGGAAGCGTTACAGCTGATTCCGGAAATTCAAGCACGCCGCTATAGAGCTATCGTGCTTGAAGCGACTGCCACATCGGCATTAATTGCCATGAGTGACCCGGCCGATCTAGCTGCTGTCGATGCCATTGGCAATTATTTGGCTCCGCGCGAAATCAGTTTAGCAGTAGTGCCTGACCAAGAATTACTAGAGGCGTTTGATAGCCTCTATCGGCGCACTAAAGATATCAAAGAATTTGCCAGCCAGTTACAAACCGAATACCAAGACGGTAATGAGTTTGACCTAGGTCAGTTGTCGCTCGACGAAGAGGGCGAAGACGCCACCGTTGCTAAGTTACTACAATCAATTTTTGCTGATGCAGTGCAAATTCGTGCTTCGGATATTCATATCGAACCCGATGAAAAAGTGCTGCGCATTCGCATGCGTGTAGACGGTGTGCTGCAAGAAAGTATCCTTAACGAAACCGCCATTTCCAGTGCGCTGTTGTTGCGTTTAAAACTGATGGCTGGGCTCGATATTTCCGAAAAGCGGATGCCGCAAGATGGCCGTTTTCACATGACCATAAACAAGCATAATATTGATGTGCGGGTATCTACCATGCCGAATCAATATGGTGAATCGTGCGTCATGCGTTTGCTCGACCAGTCGGCGGGGTTATTGAACCTCGAACAAACCGGTATGCCCGAGCATATACTCAAGCGTATTCGTCGCATTATCCACAAGCCTTACGGCATGCTGCTGGTCACCGGCCCAACCGGCTCGGGTAAAACTACTACCCTGTATGGCGCGCTGTCAGAGCTAAACACCGCCGAAAAGAAAATTATTACGGTTGAAGACCCGGTGGAATACCGTTTACCGCGTATTACCCAGGTGCAGGTCAATAGTAAGATTGGGTTAAATTTTGCCAACGTGTTGCGTACAACCCTGCGGCAAGATCCAGACATCATCATGGTCGGTGAGATGCGTGACCAAGAAACCGTCGAAATTGGTCTGCGTGGTGCCATCACTGGTCACATGGTGCTTAGTACCTTACACACCAACGATTCAATCACCAGTTCGATGCGTTTGATCGATATGGGCGCTAAACCTTACTTAGTAGGTGCTGCGCTGCGCGGTGTGTTAGCCCAGCGGCTCATTCGTCGAATATGTGATAGTTGTAAGACCGATGCAGAAATTGAAACCGCTGATCTCGCCTTATTACGTCGGCTTGATAGCAATGTACCAGCTGACGGGAGTGGTTTTAAGACCGGTCGTGGCTGCCGCAACTGTAACCACACCGGCTATAAAGGCCGCATTGGTGTGTTTGAATTACTCGAAATGAACGAAGCCATGATGGATGCCCTGCGTGATAGCAATATGCGCGCGTTTGCCCAAGCGGCCCGCAATGCCGAAGGCTACAAACCGCTGGCTGCGGTGGCATTAGATTATGCCCGCGAGGGTATCACCAGCGTTGAAGAAGTGTTGTTTTTAGCCGAAACGGTGGAAGAAAAATCATTGCGCTTGAGTGGTATTAGCGACCCTAGCGAGGGCGACCATGGCTGATTATCGCTATCGCGGCAGAAGTAATAACGGTCAAGTTGTCACTGGCGTCATTGATGCGAGTAACGAAACCGGTGCCGCAGATGCCTTGATCAAACGTGGTATCATGCCCACAGATATTGCCTTGGCGCAGCAGCAAGCCAGCAACACCATGGGTAAGCTGGAGCTCTTTAAACAACCAGTGACTAGTGACGATTTGATCGTATTTACCCGACAAATGTATGCACTGACCAAAG
>DIVC01000002.1 GCA_002423905.1 Idiomarina sp. UBA6142 | reverse complement strand
GGTGCGCCCAAAGAGAGTGTGATGCTGTCAGTTCACGGCAACATTGCACAATGGGCTGACCGGCAGCTGGATTATCGATTCGACTATAATTGGCGTAATAGTACCTTTGGCAGCAAATCAACCGAAGCCGGTATTTATCAGATCCCTGCCTACGGGCTGTTGTCGGGGCAAATGAGCCTCACCTCAGTGCTTGGTGAGGGGTCTGTGACTGTTGCCTTGTGGGGTAAAAACTTACTCAATCAAGACTATTACCGGGCACGATTTAACGGCGGCGCTGCTGGAGTTATTGTGCCCTCAGTAATTTGGGGCGAACCACGATCCGTTGGTGTCACCCTAACCTATCGCTATCACTAACGTTTTACAGCTTCAGTGCGCGGAAGCGTTTGCCCTTGATCTTGTCGGCGTTGAGCAGCGCCAGCGCATGCTTTACCAGCGTGCGACGCACGGCAACGAAGCTCCACGTTGGCTGCAACTTGATGGGGCCAATGTCAGCCGCCGCTAGCACCCCATCGCGAGTCAACGCACCAACGATATCGCCCGGCCGCAGCTTATCTTTCTTGCCGCCACTCAGCTGAATCGTGACAAAGTCAGCCTGCAGCGGCTTAGCTGCCGCTAAAGGGGCAGGCACTTTTTGCAACTGCAGCGGCGCTGGCAGCGTATCTTCCAATAGCCTTAANNTGCGCCATATGCACACAAATGACCATGTCGAGTTCAGCGATATCCAGCCCGCGCGCCGCCACATCGGTGGCCACCAGCACTCGCGCACTACCATTGGCGAATTGCACCATGGCTTGATCGCGGTCTTTCTGTTCGAGGTCACCATGCAGCTCCAGCGTGCTATGGCCCTTGGCTTGCAGGTCAGCAGCCAGTGCCTGCACCTCCGCTTTGGTATTACAAAACACTAAGCAGTTGCTTGGTTGCAGCGTAAGCAGCAGGTTATTAAGTGCCTGCCCCTTAACGGTGTCGCCGAGCTGGTAGAAGCGCTGGGTGATGTTGGTCGCGGCATCAGCGCTATCGGTGCTAGCTGCAGGGGCGGCGCTGATACTGGTGGCATTGGGCGCAACGCGCTTCGACAGCTGCGCGATACTGGCTGGGTAAGTGGCGCTAAACAGCAAGGTTTGGCGCTGTGCTGGTACCGCCGCGATAATGGCATCGAGCTGATCAGCGAAGCCCATTTCGAGCATGCGGTCGGCTTCGTCGAGCACTAAGGTTTGTAGCGCTGCCAGCTTGAGCTCGCCTTGTTGTAACAGGTCTAGTACCCGGCCCGGCGTNNACGCCGCCGCACAACGTCAGTACCTTGACGTTGCCAATGCCGCGCGCCAGCAAGCGAATCGCCTCGGCTACTTGGTCCGCCAACTCGCGGGTTGGACATAATACCAACGCCTGCGGGGCAAAATTGCTGACTTGCAGCTTAGCCAATAAACCCAGAGCAAAGGCCGCTGTCTTGCCCGAGCCGGTGGCCGCCTGCGCCAACACGTCCTCACCGTTGAGAATCAGCGGCAAACTTTGCGCCTGAATCGGTGTCATGCTGGTGAAACCGGCATCAGCTAAACTACTCAGTAGCGTGGCGGGTAGGGGTAGAGACGAAAATTCAGTCATGTGCGGATCTTCTTTAGCTGATGTTGCGCAAGTATAACAGAGTTAAGGGGCAGGCACTTTTTGCACATTGACAAAAAGTGCCTGCCCCTTAACGGCTATGAATGGGTGATGATATCGGCTGCGGCAGCATCGGGTTTATCGTGTACGCCAAAGCGGTCGACAATAGTGGCGCTGGCTTCATTCATGCCAATCACCTCCACATCGGCGCCATCGCGGCGGAACTTCAGCACCACCTTATCGAGCGCGCCAACTGCAGTGATATCCCAGAAATGTGCACGAGTGAGGTCAATGACCACCTTATCCACACCCTCTTTAAAGTCAAACGAAGCAATAAACTTATCGCTCGACGAGAAGAACACCTGACCAATGACTTGATAGCTGCGCTCACGGCCATTGTCAGACAGCGACGACGCAACATACATAAAGTGGCTGATCTTATTAGCGAAGAACATCGCCGCTAACAGTACGCCAACGCCGACACCCAAGGCCAAGTTGTGGGTTGCCACTACCACCGCCACGGTGGTGACCATGACAATGTTGGTGGATACCGGCAGCTTCGGCATTTGTCGCAACGAATCCCAGCTGAAAGTACCAATGGACACCATGATCATTACCGCTACTAATGCGGCCATAGGGATCTGCTTCAGCCATTCATCCAGAACCAAAATCAGCACCATCAGGAAGAGACCCGCAGTCAGCGTCGACAAGCGCGTACGACCACCCGATTTGATATTGATAATCGACTGACCAATCATGGCGCAACCGGCCATACCACCCATCAAACCGGCACCAATGTTGGCAATACCTTGGCCTTTACACTCGCGATTTTTATCGGAATTGGTATCGGTTAAATCATCCACAATAGTGGCCGTCATTAACGACTCGAGTAGACCAACTGCAGCCAAACCCACCGCATAAGGCAGAATTATCCACAGCGTCTGCAGATTTAGCGGCACTTCTGGCCATAAGAAAATAGGTAGCGTATCGGGCAAATCGCCCATGTGGCCGACGGTACGAATATCGATTTGCCAGATAATGGCCACCGCGGTTAGCGCCACAATACAGACCAACGGCGAGGGGATCAGCTTGCCTAGGCGTGGCACGTACGGGAACAGATAAATAATGCCCAGCCCGGCTGCCGTCATGGCGTACACATGCCAAGTCACGTTGGTAAGCTCAGGCAACTGCGCCATAAAAATCAAAATCGCCAGCGCATTCACGAAGCCAGTCACGACCGAGCGCGACACAAAGCGCATTAGCGAGCCGAGCTTTAAGTAGCCGGCGCCAATTTGCAGTACACCAGTCAGTAGCGTTGCAGCCAACAGGTATTCCAGCCCGTGCTCGCGCACCAGCGTCACCATCAACAGCGCCATCGCGCCAGTTGCCGCCGAGATCATGCCTGGCCGCCCACCGGTAAAGGCAATAATCACCGCGATACAAAACGACGCGTATAGGCCCACTTTCGGGTCTACGCCAGCA
>DIVC01000096.1:23976-25455 GCA_002423905.1 Idiomarina sp. UBA6142 | reverse complement strand
AGCGCCAGAGCAACCCGCCGCCGTAACTCCTAGTTTAGAACTGCGCGCCGATGCCGAGCAACGCTTGAATATCTATCACCCGATGCAGCTTACGGCAGATTTAAGTCATTTAAGTGATCGTCAACGCCACATGATTGAATTGCTTATTGAGGCCGCCGAAATTATGGATGAGCTGTTTTGGCAGCAAGCCTACCCGGGCGATAAGCAGCAATTATTAGCCAGTATCATTGACCCGGCAGCACGTAAATTTGCTGAAATCAACTACGGTCCATGGGATCGCCTCAATAGTAATCAAGCCTTTCTGCAAGGCATCAGCGCCAAGCCTGCTGGTGCTAACTATTATCCGGCCGATATGACTAAAGCGGAATTTGAACAAGCGGAATTCGCCGGCAAAATTGACCTGTACACCATGATTCGCCGCGATGCCGACGGCCAGTTAATCGCCATTCCTTATAACGAGATGTTTGCTGATGAGCTCACTCGGGCGGCTGAGTTACTGCGTGAAGCAGCAGAGTATGCAGAAGACCCGGCATTCGCGAATTATTTGCGCCTCCGTGCCGATGCCTTTTTAAGCAACAGCTATCAGCCGTCAGATATGGCCTGGATGGACATGATCCACAACAAAGTGGATGTGGTTATCGGCCCGATTGAGACCTATGAAGACCAACTGTACGGTTACCGGGCGGGCTTTGAAGCTTATGTGCTAGTGAAAGACTTAGTTTGGAGTGAGAAACTCGCTCATTACGCACAGTATCTACCGGCACTGCAACAAGGACTGCCAGTAGCGGCGGCCTACAAAGCTGAAGTACCGGGCGCTGGAGCGCAACTGAATGCCTATGATGTGGTGTATTATGCTGGGCACTCAAACGCCGGAAGCAAAACCATTGCGATTAACTTACCCAATGATGAACAGGTGCAACTAGAAAAGGGTACGCGTCGATTGCAATTGAAGAACGCCATGCGAGCAAAATTCGACGCTATTATGCTGCCTATTGCGGCCGAATTGATTGTGCCAGAGCAACGCCACCATGTGACCTTTGATGCGTTCTTTGCCAATACTATGTTCCATGAAGTCGCACATGGTTTAGGTATAAAAAACTTAGTTGGACAGCCGGGAACTGTGCGTGAAGCCCTCAAAGAAACCGCATCAGCGCTGGAAGAGGGCAAAGCCGATATTCTCGGGCTGTATATGGTCACCCAATTACTCGAACAAGGTGTGATCACCGAGGGCCAATTAGAAGACTATTACACCACGTTCTTAGCCGGTATCTTCCGCTCAGTGCGTTTTGGTGCGTCGAGTGCCCATGGTAAAGCCAATATGATCCGCTTCAACTACTTTGCGGCCGCGGGCGCGTTTAGTCGCAACGAGCAAGGTCTGTATGCAGTCGATATGGCCAACATGCGCAGCGCCATGGACAGCTTATCGGAGAAAATTCTGACCTTGCAGGGTAATGGTGATTATGCCGGCGTGGTGGCTTT
>DIVC01000096.1:21311-23918 GCA_002423905.1 Idiomarina sp. UBA6142 | reverse complement strand
AACTGTTGTTGTTCGGTTGCAATGGTTTCACGCTGCCATTGTGCGAGCACTAGTTTAGCCGCTTTATGTGCTACCGTGGTGACCCTACAGCAACGCGCTAAGAACCAACCTTGTTGCTGACTATGGCGCTGTAATGCCTGCCATTGTGATGCTGGTACCACCATGGCAAGCTGCCCCGCTGGCTTGGTTGCCGCCGCCATACAATCGAACCAAGCCGGCAGACTTAGCTGGTCACCTTGGCGCGCCAGCGCCCGCTGACTATCAGCACTTGCTAGCGATTGTGGAAAATACGGTGGATTACTGAGCACCAGATCAAACGACTCAAGGCCGCTCGAGCGGATATCTTGATGCACCATTTGAACCTTCTCTGGCCATGGCGATGCAGCCACATTTTCAGCGGCTTGTTGGGCTGCTGCCTGATCACGCTCAATAGCCCTAATACGACTCTCTGCAGGACTACGTTGGGCCAACATCAGTGCCAGAATACCGCAGCCACAACCAAAATCAGCCATCAGCTTTGAACCCTCTAACGACACCCACGCACCCAACAAAAGGCTATCGGTGCTAACTTTCATCGCACAGCGGTCGTCTTTAAGATAAAATTGCTGACATTGGAAACCCACGGACTGCCTCAACTAAGCGGTTCTTAACCACAGGACTATAAAATGACGCCAGATTGGGAACAACTGGATCTTGATGATTCGCTCATTGAAGTGCTCTTGGGCGCTGAGCTGAACAAGCCTGCTCGAGTTCAGCAAGCGGTCATTCCATTGGCTTTAGGCGGTGCTGACCTATTAGTCACCTCGCCCACTGGTACCGGCAAGACCTTAGCGTTTTTGTTACCCGCATTGCAACACATGTTGGATTTCCCGCGCCGTCACCCAGGTTCAGCGCGGGTATTGATCTTGGCACCAACTCGAGAGCTGGCGCAACAAATTGCCGAACAGGCCGATGCCTTTGAGCCAACCACACAATTAAAGACGGTGTTAATCACCGGTGGGGTCAACTACGGCAGTCAACATGAAAAACTTGATCAGCCCTTTGATATTTTAGTGGCCACGCCGGGCCGTTTGGTTGACTTGCTCGGTGCTGACCGTGTGCAACTTGAGACGATTGAATGGCTCATTATTGATGAAGCCGACCGTATGTTAGATATGGGGTTTGCCACCACAGTGAAGCAAATCGTCGCTGAAACCCGAAAATTACAGCAAAGTCTGCTGTTTTCGGCAACTCTTGATAGTACCGGTGTGCGCAATTTTTCTCGAGAGATCCAGCGGGAGCCGCAGGATTTAGTCATCGACCCATCGAAACGCGAAAAGGGTAAGATCTTACAACGCTGGTATCAAGCCGACACCATCGCGCATAAGCTGCAACTATTACTGCGGTTACTGCAGCAGCATCCTGGCCGACGTATCGTGTTTGTGCGGACTCGCGAAAAGGTCGATGAGTTATCCAGTAAACTGCAGCAGGCGGGCATCCGTAATCTGACATTACGGGGTGATATGCCGCAAAATGAACGACAACAAATCATTGCACGCATGGAAAATTCGGCTGATAGCACTATGATCGCGACCGATGTTGCGGCCCGAGGCTTAGATATTGAAGATATCGCTTTAGTGGTCAACTTTGATCTGCCTAAACAAGCCGATGTCTATTTGCACCGCATTGGTCGCACCGGCCGGGCAGGTAAGTCTGGCTTAGCGGTAAGCTTGGTTGAAGCCCATGATGCCGAGAACTTACGCCGCATTGAACGCTATCAAAAAATTAAGTTAGAGCGCCGTGTGATCGACGATTTACGCCCGCAGTATAAATTCCCTGATGCGGCAAAAAAGAAGAAAAAGAGTAAAGCAAAAGCAGCTAAAGGCGCAAAAAACAAAACCAGCGCCCAACAGAAATCTACACAGAAAACTAAACCAAAGGTTTAGCTGCTCACTGATCGGCGCACTGTGCGCCGATAGCGCCACCACACCAGCAGGTAATAACTAGCGGCACCAGCAGCGTTAGCAACTAAGTCGCCCCAACTGGATGAACGATAGGGTAATAGACCCTGTATATACTCAATCGCTAGACCATAACTGGTAAGGATTAACAACGCCAACCAAAATGGTAATGGAAAGGCACGATGAAAGGTTAGCGCGAGTACGAAGAATGCACCAAAATGAACTACTTTATCGAGATGTTGGAAGCGTGGCAGGGTGTTATTTGATACTTGCATCAAAAAGGCTATGGATAAGCCGATAAGTACTAGCAGAAAAATCATCCGAGCCATATTTTTTGAGGTCATTCACGGGTCCTTCGCAACGTAACAAAACAAAGATAGCAACCACAATACAGACATGGTTGTAAAACAACGAGTCAGTGCCGGTAAATGCTAGTGTAACCCATTTGACCGGTTCTCGGAATCGCGCTAACGTGAGCGCCTACTTTACGTGATGGTGGTCTTATGAGCGATATTTCATTCGAACAAGCACTACAACAGCTCGAGCAAATTGTAGTGAAACTAGAACAAGGCGAGCTGCCATTAGAGCAAGCACTGGAACAGTACGAGCAGGCTGTCAGTCTGGCACGTATCAGTCAACAAAAACTGCAACAAGCCGAGCAAAAAAT
>DIVC01000096.1:2966-21277 GCA_002423905.1 Idiomarina sp. UBA6142 | reverse complement strand
CCGCAGCTTAATCAAGCGATGCACTATGCCCTAGTGCTCGGTGGCAAACGTATTCGACCGTTTCTGACCCTACAAATTGGGCAGTTATGTGGTGCACCACAGCCGGTATTATGGCGAGCGGCCGCGGCTTTAGAATGTATTCATGCCTATTCCTTAGTGCATGACGATTTACCGGCTATGGACAATGATGTGCTGCGCCGCGGTCAACCGACCTGTCACATCGCCTATGATGAGGCTACCGCGATACTCGCCGGTGACGCATTACAAACCCTCGCTTTTGAGTTGCTCAGTCAGCCCGACCCGGCCATCGCAGCTGACAACCAATTGGCGATGATACAACGTTTGGCCTTGGCCAGCGGCGACCAAGGTATGTGCGGTGGTCAAGCACTTGATCTGGCAGCTACCGGGAAACAGCTCAATGAACAGCAATTACAGCAAGTGCACCACAATAAAACCGGCGCGCTGATTCGCGCAGCGGCTCAACTTGGAGTGCTTGCGGGTGCCGACTCGGCACAAGCTTATTATGATGATTTTGACCAATTTGCTGCGGCCCTCGGGCTAGCATTTCAAGTACAAGATGATATTCTTGATGTGGTTGGCACGACCGAAGCGCTCGGTAAAACTCAAGGCAGTGATGCTGCTGCGGCAAAGGCGACCTATGTGCAACTATTAGGCTTAGCTGGAGCACAAACCAAACTCCGCGAATTACATCAGAAAGCGCTTCATGCGCTGGCAAGAATCCCATACAATACCGAAGTGTTGGAGCAATTCGCAGAATATCTGCTGACTAGGGATCACTGAGTACATGTCAAACGCCAAAACCACTTATCCGTTGCTGGACTTCATCGATAACCCAGCTGAATTGCGGTTGCTTAATGAGCGACAATTACCGCAATTATGTGGTGAGGTGCGCGAATTTTTGCTTAACTCAGTGAGCCGGAGTAGTGGTCATTTAGCCTCTGGTCTCGGTACCGTTGAACTTACCGTGGCACTCCACTATGTCTACGCCACCCCCTACGACCAGCTGGTCTGGGATGTTGGCCACCAAGCGTATCCACATAAAATTTTAACCGGGCGTAAGCAACGTTTGCATACCATTCGTCAGAAAGATGGCTTGCATCCATTCCCGTGGCGTCCTGAGAGTGAGTTCGATACCTTAAGTGTGGGCCACTCGAGCACCTCGATCAGCGCTGCATTGGGCATGGCGATTGCCGCCGAACGTGAGCAAAATCAACAAAAAGTAGTGGCGGTGATTGGCGATGGTGCGTTAACCGCAGGTATGGCCTTTGAGGCGCTCAACCATGCTGGTGATATAAAGCCAAACATGCTGGTGATCTTAAACGACAATGATATGTCGATATCCGAAAATGTTGGGGCGCTGAATAATCATTTGGCACGGGTTCTTTCGGGCAAAGTGTACACCTCTATTCGTGAAGGCGGTAAACGCTTACTGCAAGGTATGCCGGGGATTCAGCATTTAGCGAGCCGTGCCGAAGAGCACATGAAAGGTATGGTTGCGCCCGGCACTATCTTTGAAGAACTCGGCTTTAATTACATTGGCCCAATTGATGGCCACGACGTAAACCTGTTGGTCGAAACATTACGTAACATGCGCAGCCTTAAGGGGCCACAATTTCTGCATATAGTCACCCGCAAGGGCAAAGGTTATGCCCCAGCTGAAAACGATCCGATTGGTTACCATGGGGTACCTAAATTTGACCCCAAATCCACCTCACTACCACACAAGGTTGCGGCTACGCCCTCTTACTCACAGGTGTTCGGCGATTGGCTATGTGATATGGCGGTGCGCGACGCTAAGTTAATGGCGGTCACTCCCGCTATGCGCGAAGGCTCAGGCATGGTGTCATTCTCGCAGCGTTTTCCACAACAATACTTTGACGTTGCCATTGCCGAACAGCATGCCGTGACCTTTGCCGCTGGCTTAGCAATCGGTGGTTATAAACCAGTGGTGGCGATCTATTCGACCTTTTTACAACGTGCTTATGATCAATTAATTCATGATGTTGCATTGCAGAATCTGCCGGTGCTGTTTGCTATCGACCGAGCTGGCATTGTCGGCGCCGACGGCCCAACTCACCAGGGTAGCTTTGACTTGAGTTATTTGCGCTGTATACCCAATTTGGTGGTCATGACTCCGAGCGATGAAAACGAGTGTCGTAACATGCTCTATACCGGTTACCAATTGCAACAACCGGCGGCAGTGCGATATCCGCGCGGCAATGGTATTGGTGTTAGTTTTGATACCGAGATGCAAGCATATCCAGTGGGTAAAGCACGCACTATTTGCAGTGGTGAGCGTATTGCTTTACTCAACTTTGGTACGCTCTTACCGGAAGTGGAAAAAGCCGCTGAGCAATTAAAGGCCACGGTAGTCGATATGCGTTTTGTGAAGCCGATTGATGGTGACATGATTAGCAAACTAGCAGCGACCCATGAGCTGTTGGTGAGTATTGAAGAAAACGTCATTGCCGGCGGCGCAGGCAGTGCGGTGTTGGAATATTTATCAGCGCAGACAATCTTCACACCGTTGCTGATGATTGGCTTACCCGATGCATTTATCAAGCATGGTTCACAAGAACAGATCCGCGCTGAGCTGCAGCTGGATAGCCAAGGCTTAGTGGAACAAATTCAGAATTACGTAGCCAAGCTGCAGCGTTAAACCAGTCGCCACCCCAGCGACTACATCATCGGCCATGATCCCCAAACCACCCTGTAACTTGCGATCACACCAACCGATCGGGCCTGGTTTGGTAATGTCCAACAGCCGGAACAGTACAAATGCTAGCACTAGATTTTGCCAGCTCCACGGCAAGCCAATGAAGGCCACCATATACCCAGCAATTTCGTCCCACACAATGGCTGGACTATCGTGCTCACCCATGGCCTTGGCGGTATAACTACAAATACCAATACCCGCAATGACCACCAGCAAAGTCAGCACTAGGTATCCCACATTGCCGCTTTGTTGTGCTAACCAGACCAATGGAATGGCCGCCAAAGTACCGAACGTACCGGGTGCTTTGGGTGCCAAACCTGAGCCAAAGCCGACAGCCAACAAATGAATCGGGTTGCGCAACAAATGGCTTTTTTTCATTACTCGTGCTCGTTACTGTTTAGTTCGATTTCGGTGCTGAAATGTTGGTAACCAGAAGCTTGTGTGAGTTGCCATGGTTCACCATCGAGCTCTAATTTGAGCTTGCCGGGTTCACTGGTAATGCGCCCTATACAGATAGGCTTACTGGCACTGCGTGCTAACAAGGTATCTAAAACGCCGCGCCGCGATTCAGGCACGGTAAAACATAGTTCGTAGTCGTCACCGCTAGTTAATGCCAACGTAATTGCTTGCTGCTGATTGACGCTTTCAGTCATGGCAAGTGACAGCGGTATCTCCTGCAGACTGAGCCGGGCGCCAACATGAGAGGCTTTCAAGACATGCTGTAAATCGGCTATCAGACCGTCTGAAATATCAATAGCACTACTGGCGATGCCACGCAGCGATTGACCTAACGCCACTTGCGGTGATGGCATATAGAGCCGATCACGAGCCCGCAGGTAGTGTTCATCCGACACCCGTAGCTGCTTTTTCTGGGTAGCTAATGCCAGCCCCGCATCACCCAAGGCACCACTTACAAAGAGCCAATCACCGGGCTTGGCGCCATCGCGACGAATGGCGCTACCTTGCGGAAGCCAGCCGTGGGCGGTAACCGTTACTGTCAATGGCCCTTGCGTGGTATCACCACCAATCAACTGACAGCCATAGTAATCGCAAATATCGCGCAATCCTTGGGAGAAACTAGTCAACCACTCGTGATCAATCTCGGGTATCGTCAGGGCGAGGCTGATCCAAGCGGGCTCGGCACCCATAGCAGCAAGATCACTTAAATTGACCGCAACGATTTTGTGACCGATGGCTCGCGCTGGGGTGTGTTGATCAAAATGCACACCGGCGACCATTGTGTCAGTGACCACGACTAATTCAGACCGCTCCGGGCATTTGAGTACGGCGCCGTCATCGCCAATACCGAGCACGACATCGCTGCGGTGGTGCTGTCGATGGGTGAAATAGCTATCAATCAGATCAAATTCACCGAATGCCATGACTGGCCTCGTGTTGGTTATTTACGCGATGGGCGCAAACTCGGGATGGCTTTATCAAGTACACCGTTAACGAAACGATGACTATCATCGGCACCAAATGCTTTTGCCAATTCAATCGCTTCGTTGATCGCTACTTTATAGGGAACATCTAAACGGTCACGAAGTTCAAAAGCGGCTAATCGCAACACTGCATGCTCGATATGATCGAGGTCGTTCAGTGGGCGGTCAAGGAAAGGTTCAATCGCCACATCAAGTGTTGATGATTGGCCGGCAACGCCGCGCACCAAGGCCAAGAAATAATCGACGTCGGTCTTGCTAGTATCGTTATCGGTAAGAAACTGGGCTTCGATATCACTCATACTGTTGTGTGATAGCTGCCATGAATAAATGGCTTGCACCGCCAGTTTACGAGCTTTACGACGTGCTGCTGGTTTCATGCCATTAACCTTTTAACTGTGCAAGCAAATTGACCATTTCAAGCGCCGTCACTGCCGCTTCAGCACCTTTGTTGCCAGCTTTGCTGCCGCTGCGTTCGATGGCCTGTTCAATGGTGTCAGTGGTAATCACACCATTGGCAACTGGAATTCCGTATTGATGACCAACTCGGCTCAAACCGCTATTACACTCACCAGCGACAAAATCAAAATGTGGGGTAGCACCGCGAATCACTGCGCCCAACGCGATAATGGCGTGGTAATCACCGCTGGCAGCGAGAGTTTGCGCCGCCAATGGGATTTCATAAGCACCAGGTACTTTAACTACGGTGATATCATTGGCGCTGACTTGACCGTATTGCTGCAGCGCTTGAATTGCGCCAGCTTGTAAACTGTCCACCACAAAGTGGTTAAAACGTGATACCACTAACGCGAACTTTTTACCTGGTGCGGCAATACCGCCTTCAATAATTTTCATGGAAGCTATCCTTCATAACGAGCTACGCTAAATTTCGCGCGATAATAGCACACATTTATCGATCAGGCATTCTGCGGTTTCTTACCGACCGCATGGGCCAACTCGGCTTTGACCCGCTGTAATTCCTCATCGATATCGCCAGTTATAATCATCGGCGGGCGTATTTCTAATACCTTGCGAGAGAAATCCAGCGCAATGGGTACCACCGGCACTCCAGTTGCTTTGGCGATGTGCAGGAAGCCTTTGCGCCATTCATCAACTTTCTTACGCGTGCCTTCGGGCGACAGCGCCAGCATGAGCTCATCGCGTTGCTTGAACTCTTCTACCATTTGCGCCACCACTCCTTGCGCAGAACCACGGTTGAGCGGAATACCACCGAGCCAAATCAACAGACCGCGTACCGGAAAACGAAAAATAGTGTGCTTACCAAGAAAGGAGAGCTTCATACCCAGCGCAAGCTTTACGAAGACGCCGACAAAGAAATCCCAATTTGAAGTATGTGGTGCAACTGGAATAATAGCTTGGCGGGTTTGTGGTAATTCACCAACAACCCGCCAGCCGCCGAGCACTCGCATACCAACCCGACCTACCCAGCGGCTAAATCGATTGCCACGGGTTGGGAACGGACCACGCAAATGCTCGGGAATTACCGCATTGATATGGCTCATAATGCGGGACACCTAGGGTGCAATAGCAGTTTGTATTGCACTAAGCTTAAGCTTCACTCGGCGAATATTGTCTGGCCCAAGACGTAACATTTGCTTTTGTGCAGCCGGTAGTGCCTCCAACGCTGGGTCGGTAAAGCGATACATCACTGTATCATCGGTCAGCTCTACCACCGTTCCCACCGCTGGGGTGCCGTTCAATAAGGCTATCGCCTCGATTAATACCTGCTCTGGGCTAGTATCTAGGTAACCAATTTCTGCCAATGCAGCTGCGATAAGCGGGCGATAGCGCTCCATCATCGCAACCAATACCTCAGTGTCTAGGCTAACAAACCAATCAACAAGGGTGTTATAGCGATCATAGCTACGTGGGTCTATGTATAGCTTGCCATTTTGCTCGAGCACACGAAACGCATTGCGAGGACCCTCGACACCAGCTTTATCGCGAACCACCAAGCCATTGCGCAGGTTGTCGATAAACACCACTGCATCACGAATAAGCTCACTACTGGTGAGCACACTCGTGTCTTGCTCTGCGAGCTTTAATTGCTGCAAGACATCCTCGGTACTGGCAGCAAGTTCGGGTAATATCACCTGCTCTTCAGCCACTTCAAGTTCAACCGTTTCAGGCAGCTCTTGCGGCATCGGGTCCTCAGGCTGCGGTTGCTCTGGTTCGATCACTTCAACGCGTTTCGGTAATTCAATCTGAGTCGGTTCAGAGCTTTGCTGATTGACCCATAGCCATGCAATTACGGTTGCCGCAAGGGCGATAACAATGGCAATAGTAAGGATGAGTTTAGTGTTACCAGATGCCGCTGGTGGCTCATCACGATATAGGTCAGTCATTCAATACTCCCGTCGTAATTATTGATCCCGTTCAGCACGGCAAAAAACTAATTCAGTTGCCGTTGATTGGTTTGGTTCGAAGCGGTAACCACCGCTATTAAATTGTTGTAATGCACCGACACTGCTGACCTGCTCATTGATGATATAGCGAGCCATAGCACCACGGGCCTTTTTAGCCCAAAAACTGATCACCTTGAATTGACCATTTTTCTCGTCTTTAAACACTGGCGTGATGACTTGAGCCTTGAGATGACGCGTCTTCACACTACTAAAATACTCATTTGAGGCTAAATTAACCAGTACTTCACTACCAATAGCAGCTAAATCTTTATTCAACTGTTCAGTAATTTGTGATCCCCAAAATTCATAAAGATTCTTGCCTTGCTCTGTTACTAAGCTCGTTCCCATTTCAAGCCGGTATGGCTGCATCAGATCAAGTGGCCGTAGTACACCATATAGACCTGACAATATGCGTAAATGTTCCTGTGCGTAGTAAATAGCTTGGCTGCAAAATTTTTCCGCAGCTAAGCCAGTATACACGTCGCCAGCAAAAGCATACATCGCCGGCCGCGCATTATCAGCGGTAAACGGCTGTTGCCAGCTTTGGAAACGCGCAGTATTAAGACCAGCTAATTTATCACTGATATGCATCAGCTGACTTAAATCAGCAGGCGTTAGTTGTTTAGCAACATCTACCAGTTGCTGCGCTTGGTCTAGCATCCGCGGCTGGGAAAAGTCCGCTGTTGGCAGCGGACTCTCATAGTCTAGATTTTTCGCGGGAGATAATACTACCAGCATGTCATACCCCCTTGACGGTTATGGAAGTGGGTCGAGATCTTCGCCTTCTTTTTCGATTTCCGGCGGGAGTAAATCTTCACGACTAATTCCCAACATAAATGCTAGGTTACTAGCAATAAAGATGGATGAGTAGGTACCGATAAAGACCCCAAATAATAGCGCAGTAGCAAAGCCATGGATCAATTGACCACCCAAGAAGAATAGCGCCAGTAACACTAATACGGTGGTTAACGACGTAATGACCGTACGACTCATGGTGTCGGTAATGGCGCCGTTTATGACTTCTTCACTCGTATATTTGCGGAACTTTAAGAAGTTCTCCCGAATACGGTCACAAACCACCACGGTATCGTTAATGGAGTAACCAATCACGGCTAGCAATGCCGCTAGTACAGTAAGATCAAACTCCAGTTGCAAAAACGAGAATAAACCTAGGGTGATTATTACGTCATGAGCTAAGGCGCCTACAGCACCCAATGCTAAACGCCATTCAAAACGAATAGCGATATAGATGAGGATACAAATCAGTGCGGTTAATAATGCTAAACCGCCCTGCTCGGCCAATTCGTCACCAACACTGGCACTGACAAACTCGCTGCGGCGCAAATCGACCTGATCCGCGCTATTAGCGCGCATCATGGCGACGATTTTATCACCGGTTTGCTGAGCATTGACACCTTCCACCGCATCGATACGAATCAGTACATCACGTTGGGTACCGAAGTTCTGCACCACTGCCGAGGGGTAGCCATTTTGTTCGAGTACTGAGCGAATTTGGCTTAAATCAGCGTTTTGCTGATAGCCTAATTCAATCACTGTCCCGCCAGTGAAGTCGAGACCCCAATTGAGCTTATTAACCGCTAACGAACTAATCGATGCGATTACTAACAACGCACTAAAAATCAACGCTGGAATGCGATAGTGCATAAACCGAATGGTTTTGTCTGTCTTGATTAATTCATGCATGTTGGCCTCCTACACCGACAACTTATCAATGCGTTTACCACCCCAAACGGCATTAACGACCGCACGAGTGCCAACAATAGCAGTGAACATAGAGGTGATAATACCAATGGCCAAAGTGACCGCGAAGCCTTTAATAGGACCGGTTCCAACCGCAAACAGAATGATTGCCGCAATCAGGGTGGTGATGTTGGCATCGGCAATAGTTGATAAGGCACTGTCATAACCATGATGAATGGCCTGTTGTGGACTGCGCTTGGCTTTTATTTCTTCCCGTATTCGCTCAAAAATAAGTACGTTCGCATCCACCGCCATACCAACGGTCAAGACGATACCAGCCATGCCCGGCAGCGTTAACGTTGCGCCCGGAATCATTGACATAACACCCACAATCAACACTAAGTTAGCAGCCAAAGCAGCATTCGCGACCAAGCCAAACTTGCGGTAGTAAATCATCATAAACACCAACACCATGACAAAGCCCCAAATAATGGCCTGCATACCCATGTTGATGTTCTCTTGCCCTAAGCTCGGGCCAATGGTGCGTTCTTCGACAATCTGAATCGGCGCAATCAATGCACCCGCGCGCAACAGCAAGGCAAGATTTTGCGCTTCTTGTTGTGAGCTGATGCCAGTAATTCGGAAGCTACTGCCTAAGCGCGAATTAATGGTGGCGATGTTGATCACTTCTGCCAACGGCTCAAAGATCAGTTTACCGTCGGCATCACGGTCGCCAGTGGCCTTGTATTCAATGAACAAGGTTGCCATCGGTTTACCCACATTGTCGCGAGTTGCCAACGACATTTTGTCTCCACCAGCGCCATCTAGCGAAATACTCACCTGCGGCCGCTGATATTCATCAAAGCCAGCGCTCGCATTAACAATATGGTCACCGGTTAAAATCACATCATCTCTAAGTAGCGCGTTGCCACCATTACGATTCGGAAATAACTCCGAGCCAAACGGAACACGGCCTCGCTCAGCTTCAGAAACGCTGTTATCGGAATCGAGCATACGGAACTCAAGGGTTGCGGTAGCGCCTAGAATTTCTTTGGCGCGCGCAGTGTCTTGCACGCCCGGTAGTTGCACCACGATGCGCTCAGCGCCTTGACGCTGGACAATTGGTTCCGCCACCCCTAATTCATTGACTCGGTTACGCAAAATGGTAACGTTTTGCGAGATAGCGTAATCTTGAGTTTCGCGTATCTTGGTGTCGGTCATACGCAAACGAATGGTATTGGTATTGCTATCGGTGACCTCGTTATAGCCTGCGTAGCGATTGTTTAGATAGCTATCGGCCGCAGCAAAGTCTTCTGCGCTGCGTAATACCACCACCACGTCATTGCCATCACGATTGACCGAAGTATAACGAATGCGTTCATCTCGCAATTCAGTGCGGATGCTATCACGCAACTGGTCTTGAATTTTCCGAACTGCTTCGGCCATGTCCACTTCCATCAAGAAATGCACACCACCGCGCAAATCCAGACCCAACTTTAATGGCGCAGCACCGATACTTTCGAGCCAATCCGGAGTAGCCGCTGCGAGGTTCAAGGCGACGATATATTGATTCCCCAACGCCGCCATTAACACATCACGGGCTTGTAATTGGTCGCTGTCGCTAACCACGCGAATCAACACTTGTTCACCGTCAATCACTACCGACTTAGGTTGAATCTGCGCTTCTTGTAAAGCGCTTTCGACTTGTCTAAGCGTAGCATTGTCTATGGTCGTAGTGCGGGTTGCAGAAACTTGGACAGCGTAATCTTCACCATACAGGTTCGGCAACGCATACAGCGCTGCTACCGCAATGACAAAGATAACCAGTAAGTTCTTCCACAATGGAAACTTATTTAACACGAGCAGTCCTTATCTCTTGATTACAGAGATTTCATCGTTCCTTTCGGAAGCACGGCAGTTACAGCAGATTTCTGTACCATCACTTCAATATTGTCGGCCAAGCTCAATACCATAAAATCTTTGTCATCACTGATCTTGCTGATACGACCAACCATGCCACCGTTCATCAATACTTCATCACCTTTGGCGACGCTTGAAATCAATTCACGATGCTGCTTAACGCGCTTAGCTTGTGGCCGATAGATCATGAAATAGAAGATCAAACCGAACATTAACAGCATGAAAATCAATTCCATACCGCCACCTTGTGGTGCAGCGCCAGCTTGTGCATATGCAGGTGCAATCAGAAAATCCATAGTGTTCCCCTAAAAGTTTTATTGGTTAAGGCAAAAGATGGGGCTAACTTTAAAGGAATCAAGCCCTATACTCCAGCTTTTTCCAGCCCGTGCTGTGCGCCATACTCGCGCTATTGTAGCACTATAGTAGCGCTAGGCAGCATTCGAAAAGCATGCCAAACTGAGCCTATATTTACGTGAGGGAGCCGCCCATGGAACTGATACTTTGGTGGACCGACCATCTTGGCGTGGCGGTATTCGCAATTGCGGGAACCTTATTGGCCTTTCGGAAAAATCTTGATGGTTTTGGGGTGGTGGTATTGGCCTCAGTGACCGCCATTGGCGGTGGCACGGTTCGCGATCTGATTCTCGATTTACCGGTATTTTGGGTCTACGACACCAGTTATATTTACGCTATTCTGCTCGCCGCACTCGCCACCATTATTTGGCTGCGCTTCCGCGATGTGATTCCACTCACCACGCTACTGGTTGCTGACGCCATAGGGGTAGCTTTTTTTACTGTCATGGGTGCCCAAAAAGCATTGGAAGCAGGGTTTTCACCAGTTATCTGCGTGATTATGGGAACTATTACCGCCTGTTTTGGTGGTATGTTACGTGATGTGTTAGCGCGAGACCTACCGATGGTACTGAAAGGTGAGTTGTATGCCACCACCTGTATTGCTGGTGCCAGCGTGTATGTACTGATGCAACCCTATCAGCCCGCTTTAGCCTTGCTGCTGGGTGGTTTGGTCACACTGTTATTACGTTTCGGGGCGATTAAATGGCAGTGGACCTTGACCGTGTTTCAACCACACAGTAACGAGCATCCATAGTCATGCTGAGTGTTTCCTTAACGATCATCTTAGCGATTGGCTACATCGCACTGCTTTATAGCATTGCCTATCGCGGTGAACGCAAGCCAGCTAATCAGATCAAACCCTATCGGTATGCCTTGGCACAGGGCATTCACTGCACCACTTGGGCGTTTTATGGCACCATCACCCAGTCAGCCTATTATGGTTGGTCGATGGCACCCACCTATGTCGGCGCTATTACGGTCTTTTTATTTGCTCACCGCGTGCAAATGCGCTTGCTCAATGCCTGTAAGCAGCAAAATCTGACTTCTATTGCCGATGTCATTAGCAACCGCTATGGCAAAGCCTCAGGCTTGGGTATGGCGGTAGCTGGCATCGCCCTCATCGGTATCGTGCCTTATATTGCCTTGCAATTACGAGCCGTTACCGGCAGTTTTGCCGCAGTCACTGGGCTTGCTGACCGACCGATACCGTGGTTCGGTGATGTCGCCACCTTGGTTGCGCTAGGTATGATGGGGTTTGCCATTCTATTCGGTACTCGCCGCCTGAGCCTGGCAGAACAGCATTCCGGCTTAATGGACGCAGTCGCGTTTGAATCGGTGGTGAAATTATTGGCCTTTATGGCGGTTGGCGCTTATGTCAGTTACTCGATGTTCGACGGTATTAGCGATATTGTTGTTCAAGCCTCACAAAACCCTGCCATACAGACCATTTTAACCGGTCAAGAACAAGGTATGTACGTGTATGCCACGCATATTTTGCTGGGCGCTATTTCGATGTTCTGTCTGCCAAGGCAATTTCACGTCAGTTATATCGAAAATACCGACCCCGAAGAACTGCGAACCGCACGTTGGGCATTTCCACTCTATTTATTTGCTATTAACCTGTTTATTTTACCGATTGCTTTGGCCGGTTTACTATTGGTCCCGGATGCAGCGCGCAGCGACACCTTTATGATCACCTTATTGTTGCAAGCTGAACAACCGTTGATGACGGCAGTAGCCTTTATTGGCGGTTTGGCCTCAGCCACCAGCATGGTCATCATTGCTACACTCGCCTTGAGTATCATGATGTCCAACGACGTGATCATGCCGCTATGGCTGCGCTTAACCGAAAAACGCCTACGCAAATTTAGTTTTACCCCGAACAAGATTTTGTTAATTCGCCGCAGCACCATTATTGTCATCGTACTTTTGGCCTACGGCTTTCATAAACTGACTGAAGCGAACTTACCCTTAGTTAATGCTGGCTTACTATCACTGGCGTTGTTGGCACAGCTGGCACCGGCATTACTGGGCGGCATACTGTGGGAGCGCGGCAATAAATTTGGCGCCAGTTTAGGCATTCTCGCTGGCACGTTACTGTGGTTGTGGCTGTTATTAATTCCGAGTGTGCGAGTCGACCGCGCTCTCAGCGATGGCGCCTTGAGTGACGGCGTATTGCTCAGTTTATTGGCGAATACCCTACTCTATGTCCTCGCATCCTGGTGGTTTCGCCCATCATGGTTAGAGCAACAGCAGCGGCGCCAATTTCTCGACCCCCGTACGGCATCATTAGAGCCATTGCATCCGCAATCCATTGCCTGGGGCAGACTACGCCAAGTGCTGGCGCGTTTTTTTGATAGTGTTGAGCTGGATCGCATGACCACCCGACTGCAGGTTGATCTTTCTGCAGCGAGTAATGATGAGTTTGTACCAGGGCCGATCCTCGCCCGTATTGAACGGGAGCTTGCCGCAGTCATTGGGAGTGCCGCCAGCCGTATTTTGCTGGAAGCTATTACCCAACAACCAAGTGTGCCGCTGGCGCAAGTGGTCACTTGGGCAACTCAAGCCTCGCAGTTGTACAAATTTAATCGCGAACTGTTGCAGGCCTCAGTCGAGAATATCCCGCAAGGGATCTCAGTGATTGATGCGGACCTGCGACTGGTGGCATGGAATCGCCGCTATCTTGAGCTATTTCGATACCCGAGCGGCTTTGTTCACGCTGGCATGCCGGTTGCCGACATTTTACATTATAACGCCCAGCGTGGTTTGCTCGGTCGTGGCACGGATGCCAGCCTGCAAGCTGAAATTGATAAGCGCTTAGCCTATTTACGTGATGGCAGCTCCTATCGATATCAACGTGAGCAAGGCGACTTAGTGATCGAACTACAAGGCGCACCGATGCCGGGTGGCGGCTTTGTCACCACCTATACCGATATCACTGAGCTGGTGGCCACTCAGCGTGAGCTAGAGCGCATTAATGCTGAACTTGAACAGCGCGTTGATCAGCGTACCGAAGAATTGCTGGCGGCAAAGCAAGCTGAGGAACGCGCCCATATAAGTAAAACCAAATTTTTTGCGGCAGTTAGCCATGACTTGATGCAACCCTTTAATGCGGCCACCCTATTTTGTGACATGCTGCGCCAACGTATCAATGACGAGCAACGACAATTAGTCATTCACGTGCAGCAATCGCTGCAAAATGCCGAAGAATTACTCACTATGCTGCTCGATATGACGCGCCTAGAAGCCGGTAATTTGCCGGTCCATCGGCAGCAGGTGGCTTTGCATGATGTGTTGCAACCATTGATAGCGAGCCAACAGGTGATAGCCGCTGAAAAAAAACTAGCGATTCATTATATCCCGACCAGCGCGGTACTCTTTACCGATCGTAAGCTGCTCAGCCGCATAGTACAAAACCTGCTGTCCAATGCTGTGCGGTACACCGACCAGGGTCGTATCGTCATTGGCGGCCGCCGCCGAGGCGGCAACAACTTAGAATTAAATATTATTGATACCGGCCGCGGTATTCCTGCCGATCAACGCGACAATATCTTCCGCGAGTTTCATCAACTCGAGCAAGCCGGTGACAACCCCGGCTTGGGCTTAGGTTTAGCCATTGTTGAGCGCATGTGTCGACTCCTCGGTATCCCGCTTGATCTGCAGTCAGAAGTAGGGCGCGGCACCCGCTTTACCCTGCTGTTACCGGTGCAAAGCTGGCGCGCCCTTAAGCCGCAAGTCGGCACAACTAAAACCAGTGATTACGAACGTTTCCTTACTGGTAAATTGCTCTGGGTGGTCGATAACGATCGGCGCTTGTTAGCCGCCGTGGCACAACTACTGAGTGATTGGGGTGCCGAAGTGCTCAGTGCCACTGGCCGCGAGCAGCTGCCAATAAATCCAACGCGCTGCCCGGATTTGCTGATTTTGGATTATCATCTTGATCACGGCGATACCGGCATAGACGTGCTGCAGCAGGTGCGTCAACAATGTGCCGCATTAATTCCTGCGATCATTAATTCAGCTGATCCGGATGAGCAATTACGAGAGCAGGCCATTGCCGAACAAGCGTTGTTCATGCCAAAACCATTAAAAACTGCGGCTCTCAAACGCTCACTCAAACGTCTGTTACGCTAGTATCGGTATTGGCGCTGAGCATTTGCTTAAACAGCACTCCAGCCTGAGTTCTATTGAGCACATCTAGCTTACGTAAAATAGCCGATACATGTTGCTTGATGGTGGTTTCTTGTACGCTTAGTTCGTAAGCAATTTGCTTATTCAGTAAGCCATCCGCCAAACATTCCAATACTCGGTATTGTTGTGGCGTTAACTGCTCCAACCGCTTAGCAAAATCATGGGCAGGATTAACCGGAAGTTGGTTCAGGGTATCAATTAAGTGTTCTGGTAACCAAGTATCACCGGCTAAGACCACGTGCACCGCGCGCTGTAATTCTGCCAATGGCATCGATTTCGGAATATAAGCACTGGCACCGTAAGCCATGGCTTGCTGGATCACGCTGACCTGCTCGTTGGCAGACACAATCACCACCAAGATATCGGGATACCGACTGCGCAGTGAGGTTAACCCTGCTAAGCCCTTATTGCCGGGCATTGAGAGATCCAATAACACTAATTCGATATGTGATTCGTGTTTGAGTAGTTCCAGCAATTGCTCAAAACTAGCCGCCTCTTTGATATCGGTCGACAGAGTTTGCTGTAACGCCTGCTTTAAGGCGGCACGAAACAGGGGGTGATCATCTGCAATAATTGCGCGCGCCATAGTCTCTTGCATGTACTGAGGAGAAGGAATAGCCATGCTAACGCGTCCAGAGTAAAAAGTCAGTGCCTACCGACACCGTTATCGGTAGGCACTGGGTGAGGTTTAGAAACGATACCCCACAGACAGGGAGAAAGTAGCTGGGTCGCCGTAGTAGCCAACGATGGTATCTTCACCACCTAAGCCAGCTCCCGTAACGTTGCCATTAGCATCTCTCGGCGCCGCGAAGTTGTAGCCAGCTAAACGATAGACTTTATCGCCGATGTTTTTCGCATGAAAACCAACATTCCATTTGCCATCGTCAGAATACCAGGTGACGCTGCTGTTGATGATGCTGTAACCACCCATATCGAGCATTGATGGAACTTCGAAGATTTGGGTTTTACTGCGGTAAGCAAGGTTACCCGACCAAACGATTTGACCGACGTTGGTCATAAAGGTTTGGTTAAAGCCCAAGTTTGCTGACCAGTCTGGCGTATTCGCGAATGACCACAGGTTGGACACGTCAGTGTTTTGCTGGGTGATTGGATCAAAGAACACTACCTGATCAAACTTAGCATCAATATGACCGATCGTGGCGCTGACATTCAAAGTGTCCGTGACTGCGGCTTGCGCTTCAATTTCAAAACCACGCACGGTTGCTTGAGCGGCGTTCAATACTTGTGACGCAACACCTGCTGGAACAGGACGTTGTACGGTGACCTGCATATCGGTGTAGTCAGAACTGAATACTGCCGCATTTAACCGCATACGGCCATCCATCAGCTCAGTTTTAATACCCACTTCAAAGGTGTCGACTTCTTCTGGATCGTACGGGTTTGAGGCATTTGGGTTCAATGACACGTCGGCGCGCATATCCACACCACCTGACTTAAAGCCGTTGCTAAAGCTGGCATAGTACATAGTGTCATCGGTGGCTTTGTAGCGCACGCTGGCATGTGGTGAGAACTTGCTCCAATCAGCTTCAGTAGTAAAGTCAGAGTTGGTCGCAAACAACGTGCCGTCATTGGTATTTGGATAACGTAAACCTAAATAGCTAAAACGGTATACGTCAGCCTTCTTGTCGTCTTTGGTATAGCGACCACCTAAGGTGACCGACCACTGGTCGTCAAGCTGGTAGGTTCCCTGACCAAACAGTGCAGTGCTCTTGGTGTCTACACAACCACCGTTTTCAACGGTAAAGCCACCAAACAGCCTCGGCAGCAACGTGCCAAATACGCCACAGGCTTCGCCATCGTAATAATAGGCACCGGTAATAAAGTCGAAGTTATCGCCCGTGTAGCTGAGTTGAAATTCTTGGCTAAACTGCTCGTCTTCATAAATAGCTGGAATCAACAAAGCACCAGCACCAGTCGAGTCAAAGTCGATATTGGTATCGGTAAAACCTTCACGTTGCGCAGTAACCGATTTGAATGACCAATTTTCATTGATATCCCAATCCACCACTAGCGACAGGCCTTCGGTTTCTACTAAGTTGTCCGTAGACATCGCAGTATTGGAATCAAACACGTTATCAAGTGGCTGGGCACCGGTGAGGATACTTTGCGTTAAGCGGTAGCCACCTTTTGCGTTCGATTCATCTTTGGTTTTGTCATACGAAAATTTGACTGAGACATCGTCAGTTGCGAGCCAGCGTGCGCTCAGACGACCGGTCATAAGGTCTTTGTTGTAGTTATCTTCGTTAACGTTCAAAAATTTACCGTAACCATCACGAGTGAGCATGGCAAATGCTGCACCAACAAAGAAATTGTCGGATACTGCGGTCTGCCCAGATATTTTTAGATCGCGTTGGTTAGCGCTACCTAGCGTACCTTGAATGTACAATTCGTCATCACCGCTGAGTTCTTTGGTGACATACTTCATGGCGCCACCAATAGTGTTCTTACCATAAAGCGTGCCTTGCGGCCCACGCAGTACCTCAATGCGTTGCACATCAAACACTTCCAAGACAGCACCTTGTGGACGCGCGACGTATACGTCATCAATATAAATACCCACGCCCGGCTCAAAGCCCCACAACGGATCTTGTTGACCCACGCCACGAATGTAGGCGGTCAGCGTTGAGTTGGTACCACGGCTAACCTGCAAAGTGGTGTTTGGAATGCGTTGCTGTAATTCAGTGATATCTTCAACGCCGATTTCTTCTAGGGCCTGAGCGCTAAATGAGCTAACCGCCACCGGCACTTCTTGAAGACTTTCAGTTTTACGACGTGCAGTGACCTCAATGCGCTCAAGACCAGCGAATTCTTGTTCATTGGTTTCGGCTTGCTGCGCCTGCACGGTGCTTGGTAGGGTCACTACGGCTGCTATTGCCAGTGCCACCAGTGAGTGGCGAAAATTGGGTTGACTCATGATGTCTTGCTCCCGGTTATTAGATTAGAGTTATCAAATGGGTTGTCAAAATTGCTTTTGGTGTCTCAGAACACACTCTTGTTGTCATGGCACAGTTACCCTAGCCCAATCTTGTGAGTTTGTATTCTGTACGTTAGTACTATGTAAAAATCACCGGCGGTGCCTCATAGTGTTGACCATCTCCAGTGAGATACGCTTGTGGTACAGGTCATGGCATACCTGAAACCCAACCAATCTTAGAGGTATTGCATGTTAAGCATGATTGGACTAATCGGCGGATTAACCCTGCTTATTGTTCTTACCCTGCGTGGTATGAACCTATTTATCAGCGCGCCACTCTGTGCCGTACTGGTGGCCTTATGTAGTAATGTGGCGCTATTTCAAGGCGAAGTGAACTTCGTTAGTGCATACATGAATGGCTTTGCTGGCTTTGTCGCAGCCTGGTTCTTTATGTTCCTGCTTGGCTCACTGTTCGGTAAATTTATGGAAGATACCGGTGCAGCCGACAGCGTGGCGAAATTTATCATCGGCAAACTCGGACGTAAACAAGCCGTACTAGCCGTGGTCATGGCCTGTGCTATTTTGACTTATGGCGGCGTTAGCGTGTT
>DIVC01000096.1:0-2833 GCA_002423905.1 Idiomarina sp. UBA6142 | reverse complement strand
TGATCACCAAAGCGGTTAACAACGGCGAGCGCTTTCAAGTCCGCCACGGTGACCCAGAATTGCTAGACCGAGTTTTACCATCACCCATTAGTGGCCTCATTCCACTATTAGTGGTATTGACCCTGAGCTTCATTTTTCACGACAGCCTAAAGCAAAACGCTTTAATTGTTGCCTTAAGTGGCGGCGTCGTCGCGCTTGCTATCATTAACTACAAGTTTTTCCATGACGTCGGTAAAGCCATTTCCGAAGCATCCACAGGTGCCTTAGTGGCGATTGGTAATACCGCCGCCGTGGTCGGCTTTGGCAGCGTTGCCAAAATTACCCCAGCTTTCAACGAAGCCGTTGCGGTAATGACCAACTTGCCGGGTAACGAATTAGTGGGCGCTGCCGTTGCGGTCAGTGTTATCGCCGGTTTAACCGGCTCAGCCTCAGGCGGACAAGCCATTGCTCTGCCGCTTATTGGCCCACACTATATCGATGCGGGGGTTAACCCGGATCAGTTACATCGTATCGTTGCGATTTCGTCTGGTGCGCTCGACTCCTTGCCACACAACGGCTATGTAGTCACCACCATTCGTGGGATTTGTAACGAAAGTCACAAGGACGCCTATTGGGCGGTTGCCGCAGTGACTGTGGTGGTGCCATTGTTAGGCCTGATGGCAGCGATTGGTTTATTCATTTGGTGGTAGGGTAAACATGTTTGAAGTGACACAACAGCCTCAACCGGCGCTTGCGGGCGCCATGCAATCGAGTCAGCTACTGATTATCGATTTACTGCGCCATGCCGTGCGTCGGCATCCACAGCAGCAAATCGTCAGTCGCCGACTTGAAGGGGATATTCATCGCTACAGTTACGCCGATTGTTATGGCCGCAGCTGCCAGTTAGCGCATGCCTTAACCAAGCTGGGCGTGCAACCGGGTGAACGGGTTGCAACCCTAGCCTGGAATACCTACCGCCACCTCGAACTGTACTACGCTGTCGCCGGAATTGGCGCGGTTTTGCATACCGTTAATCCGCGTTTGTTCGCTGACCAAATTCGCTGGATTCTCGATGATGCCGAGGCCGATTGGTTGTTTGTCGACATCAGCTTTGTCGGCCTGTTAGCTGAGTTTGCTGATCATCTGCAAAGCGTCAAAGGCATCGTGATGCTGTGCGATAACGATTACATGCCCCATGATGAGCTAGCGCCAATAAAGCTACCCATCATGACCTATGAACAACTCCTCGCTGAGCAGCCACAGCAATACCCGTGGCCGATAGTGCATGAAGATAGCGCGGCGCTGCTCTGTTACACTTCTGGCACCACGGGCAACCCCAAAGGCGTATTGAGCTCGCAACGAGCGATGGTGTTACATGCCCAAGCGACTGCCAGCAAGGAATTATTAGCGCTGGATGGCGACACCGTGCTGCTGCCGGTGGTCGCCATGTACCATGCCGGTGCTTGGGGTGCGCCCTACGCAGCGCCATTAGCCGGTTGTAAACTGGTCCTGCCTGGTAATGGTATGTCGGGCGCGGCCTTGCAAGAGCTGATTGCCAGTGAAGGCGTGACCGTCGGTTTGGCAGTACCCACTATTTGGTTAACGCTGCACAGCTACGCGCAACAACAGCAGTGTTCGCTGGCTCCGCTGCAACGCGTCTGCGTGGGTGGCGCGGCCTCGCCACTGGGGTTAGTGAAAACCTATGCCGAACAGTATCAGATCTATTGGCAACCCATTTGGGGTATGACCGAAACCGGCCCACTGGCCTGCTCAGCACCGCCTGAACCGTGGCTGTTGGCACTGCCGGCAGAGCAGCGTTACGCCATTCAAACCACTGCCGGGCGCGCCTGCTTCGGCGTTGATATGCAAATTGTTGATGCGAACGGGCAAGCACTAGCCCACGATGGCGTGAGCAGCGGTGAATTACGGGTGCGTGGCCCATGGATAGCCAACAGCTATTACCGCCGCTCCGACCCTGACACCTTTGCCGACGGCTGGTTGGCGACCGGTGATATTGCTGTGATTGATGCGCGCGGTTATATGAAAGTGGTTGACCGCAAGAAAGACGTCATCAAAAGCGGCGGCGAATGGATCAGTTCGCTCGAAATTGAAAACATTTGTAGCCAACACCCTGCTGTTCACGAAAGTTGTGTGTTTGGTGTGAAGCACCCGAAATGGGACGAACGGCCGTTGTTGTTGATCGTCGCCAAGCCCGGTAAAACCATTGATAGCGCCGACATTCAGCAGTTTTTGAGCGATAAAATCGCCAAATGGTGGATGCCTGATGCTATTGTGTTGGTCGATTCGCTGCCCCATACCGGTACCGGCAAATTGATCAAAAATGAACTGCGCAAGCAGTATGAAAATTACCTCATGGAGAATCCATCATGATCCGTTCCATTGTTGCCATCATCGTTGTTGCGCTCGGCATGTCTAGCGCACAAGCTGACCTGCTAGTCGAGAAAAAATCCTTCAGCATGTCTAACTACACCACCGTGGGTGGCGAAACCATTGCGGAAGTCACGGTTGGTTGGGAAGCTTATGGCGAACTCAATGAAGCCAAAGACAATGTCATTTTGATCACCCATTTCTTTTCTGGCAACAGTCATGCCGCTGGCAAATACCAGCCCACTGACCCGCTGCCAGGCTATTGGGATGCCATTATTGGCCCTGGTAAAGCCATCGATACCGACCGCTTTTATGTCATTAGCTCGGATACCTTGGTGAATGCCTTCGCCAACGACCCGAATGTCATCACCACCGGTCCTGCTAGCATCAATCCAGCCACCGGCAAGCCCTATGGGTTGGACTTTCCAGTGGTGACTATCGGCGATTTTGTGCGCGTGCAAAATGC
>DIVC01000012.1:5749-13482 GCA_002423905.1 Idiomarina sp. UBA6142 | reverse complement strand
TGATGAGCTGGATCGGTAACGTTTTTGGTCACATCAATTTTAACTGTTGTTAAATCATCACCATACACTTGCTTACCTTGCCAACTAGCGACCCAGTTTGAATTCTGGATTTCACCGCCTAAGCCGGGAGTCTCCATGTGCTGATAAAAGTTGATACCTTTAATCGTGTTCATGTCTGGCTCTAACGCCAGCAGGCCATACATGGTGCCCCACAAGCCGTAGCCACGAATAAACACCACTAAGGTTTCGAGCTCACCATCACTACCGTTGATAAAGTACAACTTGGCCACGTTTTCGCGTGCACCAATACCCGCTGTATCGTCTGCCTTAACTAGCTTAGTGCCGAGGCCTGGCTTTTTTGCAACCGCAATTGGGTCATATTCAGTGGGGTTAATACCCGCCACGTCAGCGACGAATTCAAGCGAGGTTAAATCGACTAAGCGGGTCACCACGCGTTGCTCAAACAACGCCACCACATCAGTGCCCTGCTGCAACAAGCCAGCGGCATCTAACACGTTACGTTGCATATCCAGCGCGGCATTTTTCTTTTGCAACGGCTTCAGGCCAACGGCGGCGCCAGCAACGATAATCGCGCACACTAAACAGAGCGCGACCACCACAAATAGCGTTTTGCCGAGAGTTTCGTTTTTATTAGACATTGCGTGCCAATCTCCGCTTTATGTTCGCTTGCACAACAAAGTGGTCGAACAATGGCGCAAACACGTTCGCAAACAAGATTGCGAGCATGATCCCTTCTGGGTACGCTGGGTTCACCACGCGAATTAATACCGTCATGGCGCCAATCAAAAAGCCATACCAGAATTTCGCTTTGTTGGTAAATGAGGCTGACACGGGGTCAGTCGCCATAAACATCATACCGAAGGCAAAACCACCCACCACTAAGTGCCAGTACCACGGCATCAAGAACATCGAGTTAGTATCGCTACCAATGGTGTTAAACAGCAGTGACAATGCCACCATGCCGACGAACACACCACTGACGATACGCCACGAGGCAATGCGGAAATATATCAGCGCTAAACCACCGATTAAGATCATCAACGTGGATACTTCACCCATTGAGCCTTGAATGTTACCTAAGAAAGCATCCCACCACAGTGCAGTATCGCTGTAGAAGTTCACTCCGGTTGCCGCCTGACCTAACAAGGTGGCGCCCGAGAAGCCATCGACAGCCGTCCATACTTGATCGCCTGAGATTTGTGCTGGGAAGGCAAAGTATAGGAATGCACGACCAGTTAAGGCTGGGTTTAAGAAGTTACGACCCGTACCACCGAATACTTCTTTACCAATCACCACCCCGAAGGTGATACCTAAAGCCACTTGCCACAATGGAATAGTCGCTGGCAAGGTCAGCGCAAACAGCACCGAAGTAACGAAGAAGCCTTCGTTGATCTCGTGTTTACGCACGCTGGCAAACAATACTTCCCAAAAGCCGCCAACAATAAAAGTGGTGGCATAAACGGGAACAAAGAAGCAAGCACCATACAACAGCTTGCCGGCCCAACCGGCGCTGGCTAACTCACCACCAAGCATGTGGAACAAGCCAACTTGCCAAATATCCGCCAGCTCATAGCCATTACCGAGCGCCAAAAATGCTTGGTTACCGACGTTGTACATACCCCAGAACATCGCTGGGAAGGTCATCATCCACACCAAAATCATGATGCGCTTCAGGTCCACGCTATCTTTCACGTGGGTCACCCCTTTGGTGACTTTACCTGGCGTATAGAAGATCGTTGCGGCGGCTTCATAAAGGGCGTAGAACTTTTCGTACTTGCCGCCTTTTTCGAAGTTTGGCTCAATCTGCTCAAGGAAATGTTTCAAACCCATGATCAGCCCTCTTTCTCGATGTCATTTAGCATCGTCCGCAATGCCGAGGCGTATTCATATTTACCTGGGCATACGTACGTACACAGCGCTAAATCTTCTTCATCAAGCTCCAGCACGCCCAATTTCGCAGCTTGCTCAGAATCGCCTGATAAAATATCGCGCAACAAAATGGTTGGCAGAATATCCAACGGCATAATGCGTTCATAGTTACCGATTGGCACCATAGAACGCTCCGAACCATTGGTGGTAGTAGTCATTGCGAATAACTTTTTCGGGCTTAAATGCCCCATGTAAGCGCGCGTCACTGAGTGTTGATTAACACCGGGTTTGATCCAACCGAACAACTCTTTTTCGTCGCCTTCAGCAAGCACACTGACTTGTAAGTGAAAACGCCCCAGCCATTGGTGAGCATCATCGACTTTATGACCATTCAATACTGATCCAGAAATGATACGCTGCTTGCCCTCGTGCAGTTCACCGGCGCTAAGCTCGCGCAGGTTAGCACCGAGGACAGTCCGCACTAATCGCGGATTGTTCACGTTCGGGCCGGCTAAAGCGACCACTCGGCCATTATACACCTCGCCACTGGTGAACAATTTACCGAACACAATCACGTCTTGGTAATTAATGTGCCACACCTGCTTACTGGCACTCACTGGGCTTAAAAAGTGAATATGGGTTCCCACTAGACCAGCTGGATGTGGTCCGCTAAAGCTCTCCAGCTGCACCTTGGCAGCGCCAACACTGATGTCGGCATCGGCTGCTTTGCTGACAAATACCTGACCGCTGGTCAAGGTCGTCAATACCTGCAAGCCATCAATAAAGGCTTGTTGCTCAGTGGCAATGATCGCCGCTGGATTGGCCGCCAATGGATTGGTATCCATGGCATTGACAAAAATCGCAGCAGGCTCAGCATCGAGTTTTGGTGAACGGCTAAACGGCCGCGTGCGCAACGCCACCCATTGCCCAGCAGCATTCAATTGGGCCACGACTTTGTCGCGCTCTAAGCTAGCAAGCTGATTGCTGGCGTAGCTATCAAAGCTGACTTTATCATCACCCTCAAGCTGAATGACTACCGCTTGTAATACCCGTTGCGCCCCACGCAGAATGTCTTTCACCACACCAGCAGCTGGAGCGGTAAAATTCACACCGGGGTTTTTCTTGTCTTCGAACAGTAATTGGCCCTTGGCCACGCGGTCGCCAACCTGCACATGCATGGTTGGACGCATTCCGACATACTCTTCACCGAGAACGGCAACGGAGGTGATGGCTGGACCATCTTCGATACTTTGCTGGGGCGCTCCAGAAATTGGAATATCCAGCCCTTTCTTGATTGTAATCATACGCGTATGCACTACTCGTTAGGGAAGATTAATCTTGCTCCACGCTTGAAAAATAAAGCATGAAATCCTGAAAAATCAATTAGTTAGTGCAACAAAACGGTGCAAAACCACAACTGTTGCACTGCCTGATTTTTGTTCGTGTTCACCTAGGGCCGGCATTTTAGCAATTTGTGCCGCGGGTTACTACCTCAGGCGGCACAAATTTTGCCTTATTTAAAGGGCTAACTCGGTGTCAGTTAGGACCAGTTCACCTCGGGGTCAACGTCGGCGTCATAATCCACTCCAGCCAAGCCAAAACCAAACAGTTTCAGAAAGTCGGCATGGTAACCTTGATAGTCTGCTAGCTGGTGGAAGTTATCTTGATTGACTTGATCCCACAGCGCTTTAATTTTGGCCTGAGTAGCAGGATTGGTCTCTTTCCCGTCCATCCGCATCCGCCCAGCTTCGTCAAGCTGCGGTGCCGCTGCATAAAGGCCCTCGGTGAATAACCGATAGATCTGCTCAATACAGCCCTCGTGAGTACCTTCTTGCTTCATCACCCCATAGATCAGTGAAATATACAGCGGCATCACCGGGATCGCCGAACTAGCTTGGGTCACCAACGCTTTCAATGATGACACATAGGCTTTTAGTTGCTTGTCTTGATGCGCCTTACGCAACGCCGCAGCAGCCCGATCGAGATCTTCTTTGGCACGACCGATGGTGGCATGGCCGTATATCGGCCAGGTCAGCTCTTTGCCAATATAAGTGTAGGCGGTGGTGACCGCATGAGTGGCAAGCACGCCGGCAGCACTCAGGGCGTTAAGCCAAAGTTCCCAATCTTCGCCACCCATGACCTTCACGGTTTGCATGATCTCATCGTCGTTTGCGGGTTCAAGCGTAATCTCTTTGACCAGATCCTTGTCAGTATCATAGGTCTTCGTGGTATAGGCTTGGCCAATCGGCTTGAGGGTTGAGCTGTACAGCGTATTGGTGGTTGGATCGAAGCGTTTCGGTGAGGCTAAACTGTAAATCACCAAATCAACTTGGCCCATATTGGCTTTAATGTGCTCAATCACCTGTGCTTTTATTTCATCGGAAAACGCATCACCATTAATAGTATGGGCCGCCAGCCCAGCCTGCGCTGCGGCTTGATGAAAGGCAGCAGTGTTATACCAACCGGCGGTAGCGGTACGTTTTTCCGATGGCTCTTTTTCAAAACACACGCCTAAGGTTTGTGCACCAGCACCAAACGCCGCAGTAATACGTGAGGCTAAACCATAGCCGGTTGAGCAGCCAATCACTAATACCCGTTTGGGTACCCCGGTTAACGGCCCTTGGGCACGAATGAAATCAATTTGTTGTTGGACATGCACAGCACAGCCGACTGGGTGTGCATTGGTACAGATAAAACCGCGGATCTTCGGCTGAATAACCATAATCAAGATTCCTGTTATTACGTCGTCTAAAGAGTCGTTGGCCAACTAGCAGGGCGTGCCAGTTACCTAGAAATTGCGCGCTAGTGTACGCCACTCAGTGCGCTAAACAGATCTGATGTGCTTCGCCAAGCAGTCATTCGCTGCTGCCACCGCGACAGGCCGGCGATGCTGGTGCCGCCTGTTGACGGCTTTGCCATTCCTCTGGGCTGTACAGATGTAGCGCTAAGGCATGCACCGGGCCAGCTAACTCGGCCGCCAGTAGTTGATTGAGCAAGCGATGCCGCGCAATTCGCGACTGCCCATGAAAACGGCTACTGACAATGATCAGCTTATAATGTGAATCCAGTTCACCACGACCATGCAAATGGCTTTCATTCACCAGCTCAAGGTGTTGCGGTTGAAGACTGGCGCTGATCTGAGCATGCATGCGCTGCGCTAAAGTAGTCAGAGTCATTAGTTGCTTCCGCCTTGATCCACCGCGCTGAAACAAATGCGCCGATCGCGCCCGACACTAGCCAAGGCATTAAAAATGGAGGCACTACGTTGCTGCCCTTGTGGCACCACCAAGCGGTAAAACTGTGAACTCACGGTACCCGACTGCTGCCATAACAACACCTCATATTGCTGATGAAACTCGGCTAACAGCGCCAATCCTTCATGCCGACGGGCGGGAAATGCGGTCACCTCGCCAATTGCCCGCCAGGTACGCAATTCTTCCGCCTCAGCCATCAGCGCATCATTGATCCGGTCACGGCAAAAGCTGAGCTGCAAGACGCCATCGGCAAAAGCCCATTGTTGGTTGGGTAACAGGCTCATATCAATGGCATTCACCAGGGCTTGTTGTGCGGTTTCGGTGCGCTCATTCGCTGGCTCACAGGCCCACAATAGACAGCTCACCAGAGCAACTAAACTAAACCGCAGCGGCGAGCGCTGGCAATACGTGCTGGATAAGGACATGGTGTAGTTCCGTGGCAGTGCGTCGAACAAGGCGTTAAGCATAACAGTTTGTGCAGACTTCGGGAATAACTAGGCACGATAACGGCATCGCATAATAGCGGAGGGATTGAACATCCGTGTTCGAACGAAGTGGTCTCAATCCGTGAGACAACTTCTTGATCCTTGTTCATAAATTTATATCAATTTTTGATAACTTTCTATTACAATTTTAAAACAATGTGTCAACTGATTGATTTTTGTTGGTATTTAGTTATTTTCCCCGATACCTCGTAAGAAATATCCCTTAGTAGTTAGTAAAATCTTATTGATAATTATTCGCATTTGAGTAAGAATAATCACCATCACGATAACTTCAGGAGCAGTAGTATGCGTCTAGTATCCGTTGCCACGATTGCCGCAGTAGTCGCCAGTATTCTTGCCAGCAGCCTAGCCAGCGCTACCAGCGTAAATCTCTACTCAGCGCGCAAAGAAGCGCTGATCAAACCCATGCTTGAGCAATTTACCGCACAAACTGGTATTGAAGTGCGCTTGTTAACCGGCTCCGGCGATGCGCTGTTAGCGCGGCTCCTGAATGAAGGTAAGAATACGCCAGCCGATTTATTCCTCAGCGTCGATGCCGGCAATTTGCACCGCGCTGCGCAAGCCAATGTATTCCAACCTTTGGGTTCTGAAAAGGCCCTGGCAGCCCTGCCTGAGCACCTCAATGGTCGTGATGATTTATGGGTCGGTTTAAGCTTACGAGCACGCCCTATTTTTTATGCCATTGACCGTGTCGACCCTGCACAGCTGAGCGGTTATGCCGATTTAGCCACACCCGCTTGGAAAGGCAAAATCTGTATTCGTTCATCAGATAATATTTACAATCAGTCCCTAACGGGTGCCTTGATCGAGCACTGGGGCGAAGCCGCGACCGAGCGCTGGGCGCGCGGTCTGGTCAGCAATTTTGCCAAACCACCGGTCGGTGGCGACCGTGACCAAATTGCTGCTGTCGCCGCTGGTATGTGTGACTTGGCGGTAGCAAACACCTACTACTATGGCCTGATGCAAGCCAGCGATGACCCCAAAGAGCGCGAAGCTGCCAGCAAAGTGGGTATCTTTTGGCCTGACCAAGCAACCAATGGTGCTCATATCAACGTCTCCGGCATTGGCCTCACCCGTCACGCTAAAAATGTCGATGCCGCGCGCCAACTGGTTGAATTCTTACTCTCGGCTGAAGCACAAGCGTGGTACGCCGCCACCAATAATGAATACCCGGCAGTTGCCGGCGTTGCTTGGAGCGAGCGTTTGCAAAGTTGGGGCGACTTCAAACAAGACACCTTACCCATGGCGGTATTGGGCGAAAATAACGCCGCCGCAGTGCGCCTGATGAACCGCGCAGGCTGGCGTTAAACCCTGTGCCACAGCAATTCTGGCGACAAGCATCTTTAGTGCTAACCGCAGTGGTACTTGGGGTACCATTGCTGGTGATTTGTTGGAGTCTGCTCGACCTCATAGTGAGTGGCAGCGATACCCTCAGCCATTTATGGCAAACCGTCATACCCGAGTATGTGCGCCACTCAGTCGCGCTGTTACTGGGGGTAGCTGTTGGTGTCATGGTGCTGGGTGTCAGCACCGCATGGTTAACCACGGCCTGTCGTTTTCCGGGGCAAAAATTTCTCAGTTGGGCGCTGTTGTTACCGCTCGCCATGCCCGCCTACATTACCGCCTACACTTATACCGGCTTGCTGGATTTTAGCGGCCCCGTACAAACTAGCTTACGCAGCCTAACCGATTGGGGCTATGGCGATTATTGGTTCCCGGAAATACGCAGCCTCGGTGGCGCGATTATCGTGCTCAGCTTAGTGCTGTTTCCGTATGTCTATTTAATCGCCCGGGCGACTTTTTTGCAGCAATCAGCAACCACCATTGAAGCCGGCCGCAGCCTTGGTTTAAGCCCATGGCAATGCTTTTGGCGCTTAGCCATGCCACTGGCACGACCGGCAATTGTCACCGGCACCACCTTGGCGCTGATGGAAACTCTCGCTGACTATGGCACCGTGCAATATTTTGGCGTCACCACCTTTACTACCGGTATTTTCCGCACCTGGTATGGGCTGGGTGACTTAAATGGCGCCTTGCAATTAGCCGGTTTACTGCTCATTGCGGTGGTCATGCTGATGCTGTT
>DIVC01000012.1:0-5736 GCA_002423905.1 Idiomarina sp. UBA6142 | reverse complement strand
CCAGCCAGTCAATTAGTGGGCTGGTCGATACAACGCTGGCAGATTTGGACCAGTGCCGATTTTTGGCAACTCACCGCCAATAGTTTTTTACTGGCCTGCGCCGCTGCCGTTATCGTCATGTTGATTGCCTTGTGGCTGGCCTATGGTCGCCGCCAAATCAGTACCCCAGTGGTACGTACCAGTGTGACCTTAGCGGGCCTCGGCTATGCCATGCCAGGTTTGGTTATTGCGGTGGGCCTGTTACTCATGCTCAGCCGCGTCGACCATGTGCTGATTGACCTAAGTCAGCACTGGTTTAATTACCATCCGGGCCTGCTGCTATCCGGTACTTTATTTGCCTTACTGTTTGCCTACAGCGTACGCTTCTTGAGTGTCGCTTTGCAAACCATCAGCGCTGGCTTAGCTGAAATTCGCCCCAGCATGGATGAAGCCGCGCGTATTCAAGGCTATCGCCCCATACAGGTATTGCGTCGCATTCACGCCCCACTGTTACGGCCAAGCATACTGACCGCGCTACTGTTGGTGGGCGTGGATGTGCTCAAAGAGCTGCCGGCTACGTTAGTCCTGCGCCCATTCGATTTTAATACACTGGCGGTGCGGGCCTATGAAATGGCCGGTGATGAGCGCCTCGCCGATGCCGGGCCGCCGGCGCTGATGATGGTTCTAGTTGGCCTCATTCCGGTTATTTTGTTATCACGCGCTATGCTAAAATCATCGCGTAAAGCCCTGAAGGAGCCTGAATTTGTCTAGCCTCACGCTGCAGCACATTGGTATTGTTATCGGTTCAAATCCGATCGTCCGCAACGTCAGTTTGCACTTGGCGGCCGGTGAAATTGGCTGCTTGCTTGGCCCCAGCGGCTGCGGTAAAACCACCTTATTACGCGGTATTGCTGGCTTTCAAGCGCTGCATGAGGGCCAAATTTTACTCGATCAACAGTTGGTTAGCAGTAACACGGTTAATCAAGCACCCGAGCAACGTGGCATTGGTATGGTGTTTCAAGATTTTGCCCTATTCCCCCATCTCACCGTGGCCGAGAATATTGCCTTTGGTATGCGCAAAGCCAGCAGCAGTCAACGTCGCCTGCGCGTTGATGAGCTCCTTGCGCGCATTGGCCTGCCGGGTTACCAAGCCCGCTATCCCCATGAACTATCAGGGGGTCAACAACAGCGTATTGCGCTAGCCCGAGCCCTTGCACCGCGCCCCCATATTTTATTACTCGATGAACCGTTTTCGAGTTTAGATGCTGAACTGCGCGAAAAATTAGCCCTTGAAGTGCGCCAATTACTCAAGCAAGAAGGGATTACCGCACTCCTAGTTACCCATGATCAGCAAGAAGCCTTCGCCATGGCCGACAAGGCCGGCATGATGTACCAAGGGGAGTTATTGCAATGGGAAACACCTTATCAGTTGTATCACACCCCACGCCACCAATTAGTCGCTGATTTTATTGGTCATGGCGTATTGCTGCAGGGCACCGTCAATGCTACTGGCTCTCTCGCCTCGCCGCTGGGTATGATTGAAAACTCGGCGTTATTGCAAGTTGCTGCGGGCACTCCAGTTAGTTTCTTAGTGCGCCCCGATGATATCGTCATGGACCCACGCAGTCGTCTGCGCGGCACCATCAAGTCACGCGGCTTTCGCGGCGCTCACAATCTCTATACCGTTGCACTCCCCAGCGGCATTGAGATCTTAACCTTGAGCCCCTCGCATGAACAGCTCGAAGTCGGCAGCCAAATTGGTCTGCGCCCAGAGTTTGATCACCTCGTGGTGTTCGCGGCTGATTATTGTGAACTACCGGGTAGTTGGCAGTTACCAGAACCGCAGTCGGCGTAACAGCAAGTATTCTACCAACGCAATACCGCTGAGCGCGGCGCAGAAAATCCAAAACGCCCGCTCATCATCGATACCTGGCATACCGCCAATATTGATGCCAAATAATCCGGTTAAAAAACTAATCGGTAAAAACACCCCGGCCACCATCGATAACCAGTAGGTGTTACGGTTCATTTTCTCCGCCACCTCTTGCTGGAGATGCTCGCGTAGCATCCACACCTGCTCCACCAGCATTTCAAGATTTTCTAACACCCGATGGCAGCTATCACGCTCATTACCCAGCCATTGCAACAACTCAGCATCCATCCATTTCTGCCCATCAGCATTCAACCGTTCCAGCGCCGCCAGCTGCGGGCGAATAAAGCGCAACAACCGCAGCATGCGCCGATGTAAGTCAGTCAATTTATGCTGCCGTTGGGCAGTAGTCGCTTGGTCATTGGTTTCAATACCTTCGAGTTGTTCCTCGATGGTATCAATAAGTTCCTCTACCCGATTATTCATTTCTTCAATCATCATCACCAAGAAATCTGGCAGTGATTCAGGCCCCGCCTGCTGTTGCAATCGTTGTTGAATAATATGTACGGCTTTTATCTGGCGCCGCCGAAAGCTGTATAGATTTCCTTGATAGAACAAAATACGGATACTGAGCATATCTTCAGGCTGCTCACCATCACCTAAATTGACACTGCGCAGAATCAAAAAGAAACCATCACTGAGCCGCTCAAAGCGCGGTCGGGTATCCTCCATCAGCACCGCATCAATCACCGGAGCAGGTATCTGCGCCTGTCGCAACCACTCGGCTAAACCAGCCATATCGCGTTGCAGATGGAACCAACGATGCTGACCGTGATAAAAATCATCGCTCAGCGCTTGCGCCGGGTGCTGGGCGAAATCCCAAGCGTCTAACATAAAGGCGGGACGCTGACTGTCGCTATGATGTTGGTCTGTATGAGTCATAAGCTATTGATAATTCATATTGCCCTCGGATAATTTCAGTGTAGTCGTGAATATCTTTAGTGCAAATAGAAACATTCACAAGCACCGCCAAATAACGCTAGAATAACCCACCAACGATTTCGTCACGCCATACTTAGGATGCTTATGTTACTTGCTGCCGCTGCAGTCATTTTTGGCTTAGTTCTTTTGGTTTGGAGCGCCGATAAGTTTGTTGACGGTGCAGCCGCTACCGCCGGCCACCTGGGGATGCCACCATTACTTATTGGTATGGTGGTGATTGGTTTTGGCACCTCCGCGCCAGAATTAGTGGTATCAGTGATTGCCTCCATGCAAGGCAACCCAGCGCTCGCCCTAGGCAATGCCTACGGCTCCAACATTACCAACATTGCCTTAATCATCGGTCTCACCGCAGTGTTGGCACCCATTACCCTAAACAGCCAAGTGCTGAAGCGGGAAATGCCGCTGCTCATCATGGTCACGTTGATTGCCGCCTACCCACTGTGGGATGGCATAATTACCGCGCTCGAAGCTTGGTTCTTGCTGGGTGTGTTTGCTATCTACATTGGCTGGAGTATTGTCGAAGGTATGCATCAATCCGGTGACCAACTCAGCGGCGAGTTCGAGCAATCACTGCAACTCAAGCTAATGCCGATTAAACAGGCCACTGTCTGGTTGATCATTGGCTTATTTTTGCTCGTTGTTAGTTCACGTGTGCTGGTCTGGGGTGCAATTGATATCGCCACCGCCTTGGGGGTCAGTGACTTAGTCATCGGCCTCACCGTTGTCGCTATTGGTACCTCACTGCCAGAGCTCGCTTCCGCCCTTGCCGCGATCCGTAAAAACGAACATGACCTCGCCATTGGTAACGTCATTGGCTCCAACATGTTTAATACCTTGGCGGTGGTTGGTTTAGCCGGGGTGATTCAACCGATTCCTCTAGAGCCGCTGGTGTTACACCGTGACTGGGTGACGATGCTTGGCCTTACCTTACTGTTGGCGGCGTTTGGTTTCCGTTTCAATAATCGCCCCAACCGCATCAACCGCGTGCAAGGCGCGCTCCTACTCTGCTGTTTTGTCGGCTATACCGGCTACTTACTTAGCACTGGATTCAGATCATGACTAGCAACCAACAGGCATTCGCCCAACGCTTAGGTTTTGCCGGGCTCATTCCATTTTTAGCCACCGCTATAGCTGCCCTGTTGGGTCTCTACGGCGCTGCAGCAACCTTAGTGTTTGCCCAGTACAGTGCGATTATTTTGAGCTTCCTCGGTGGTGTACACTGGGGCATTGCTATGCAAACTGACCGCAGTAGCCGCCAATTCGGCTGGAGTATGGTGCCATCAGTCATAGCTATCGGTGCACTGCTGTTGAGTTGGTTTATCAGTGTCACCGCAGTGCTGGCGGTACTTGCCCTGACGCATCTATTTTGGCTCAACTATGAACGTCGCCACTTTGAACAGCAGGCAGGCGTTGACTGGTATATACAACTGCGGCGCCAACTCACCTTTACCGTAGTGGCGTTACACGTTATTTTAATGATTATTTCATGGTCATAACCGCCTGAGGCGGTCGGAGCGCCGCGCATGTGGAACCGCGTTACAACCTCACTGAATGAGGCATTTGCTTGGCTAGGTACCGAAGTGTTTAGTATCGGTGACACCAGCATTACCTACGGGATTATTTTTCGCGCTTTATTGCTGCTGGTTGTCGCTTACGTGGTGTCACGTATCGTGCAGCAAGCCTTAACTCGCTTCAGTAGTTACCGGCAACACAGTATGAACCCTGCCACGCTTTATACCATCAAGCGTTTGAGCCATTACACTATTATGGTGATTGGTTTTATCATAGCCATTGCGTCGCTCGGTATAGACCTCACCAAATTTGCCATTTTTGCCAGTGCGCTGGGTATCGGTATAGGTTTTGGTTTGCAGAACTTAATCAGTAATTTTAGTGCTGGGTTAATTTTGCTATTCGATAAAACTCTGAAGGTCGGCGATTTTGTTGAACTCGAGTCAGGCGTAACCGGCGAAGTTAAAGAGATAGCCATTCGCAGCACCATAGTCACCACCAACGATAATATCGATATTATTGTACCGAACTCAGAATTCATTAATTTTCGGGTTACCAACTGGACCATGCGCGACACATTTCGGCGCCTGAAAGTGCGCTTTGGGGTGGCCTATAACAGCGACAAAGATCTGGTTCGTAAAGCCGTATTAGAGGCTGCCGATCGAGTCGAATTCACGCTGAAAGATAGCTATCACAAAAGCCCCCAAGTATGGCTGCGTAACTTTGGTGACAATGCCCTCGAATTTGATTTGGTAGTGTGGCTAACGGCTGAAGCAATCAATCGCCCCAGTGCCGTGCAAGCCGCCTATATGTGGGAAATCCACAGCTCACTGCTGGAATACGGTATTGAAATACCTTTTCCCCAACGTGATTTGCATGTTCGTAGCTGGAGCGCCGTGGCAGTGCCGCCGCAAGCGGCTCCTCCCGCCAAGCCAACTAGCATGTCTGCAAAAGACCTTTGAGCTCATCCACGCCAATGACCGCACATTCCGCTACTGCTGGGTCGAGCGCTAACACTTGCTCCATCTCGCCAGTGGATAACCGATGCCCTGCCACGTTAATCACGTCATCGGTACGGCCCATAATAAACACATAGCCGTCATCATCTTTGTAGCCACCATCACCACTGCTGTAGTAGTCCGGAAATTCACTCAAATAGCTTTGCGCGAAGCGCTCATTGCTACCCCAAATACTGGTTAAACAGCCCGGCGGTAGGGGTAATTTAATCGCTACCGCATCCTGTTCATAATCAGCCACAGGGCTACCATCGGCGGCTAAAATTTGCACGTCGTAACCCGGCATCGGTAACGCTGCCGAACCAGCTTTGACAGGATACTCGCCGGCCTGCATAGCGTCACCAGCATGCGCGAACTGCG
>DIVC01000047.1:5451-24798 GCA_002423905.1 Idiomarina sp. UBA6142 | reverse complement strand
AGCATCGCCATCACACCGTGATGGTTAGAGCCAATAAAGCGACCCCAGAACGTACCACCGCCTTGCTCAAATAAGCCCTCACCAGTGAGCGTGATGGCATCACCCTGATAGAGGCTGGCGATCGCGGCAGAACCATAGAGCAGGCCGCTAGTCTCACCATAATAGTCATTGGTATCGGCGTTGTTCTGCGCGCCAGGTTGGTTATAACTGTAGTGCGTAAAGGCCAAGTTAAGCTCAACGCTGTTGCTGTCAAAATCAACTAAGATCACGCCGTTATTCAGGTACAGGCTGCCGCTATCATCGAGCCGATTAATGCGGTCGGAGAACTGCAAATCAAACACCAGTTGCTGTTGGCTCGGGGTGGTGCCAAGTACCGTCACATCGCTGGCTAACAGCTGCACTAGTGGACGGTCATTGGCGACCAATGCAACAGAACCGTTGGCCTGCTGTTGCTGCAAGTAATAGCTGCCGGGGTTCCACCAGGTCCATTGCACACTGATATCCGAAGGGCTGCCTGTTGCTTCATCGTCGAGCCATATCCGCGAGCCTTGATAGGCCTCATAGTAGTCACTGACTGTAACCACCAGCTGGCTATTGCGCACCTGCATCGGGAACGCAAAGCTGTTATCGGTATTGGGTGCCAAGCTATACACGCCATCGGCATCAACCAGCCAGTGCAGTATGCCATTCCCACCGAGCAGCTGGTCATCAGTCCAAATGCCGCCATAGTAGCTCAGGCTATTCAGTTCCAGTTGCTGAGCGAAGGCGCCAGCACCCTGGAATATCGCTTCGCGCTCGGCGGTATAAGCACTAATTAGGGCCATGATGGCATCATACTGACTACCGACAAAGCGACCACTGAGTGAACCGCCACCACCGTGCCAATAACCGTAACCTTGCAGGTCCATGGTGTGCCCGCCAAACAATGCACTCAGCGGAGCGTGGCCAAGTAAGCTGCCACTCATATCGGTGCTGCGGGTATTGATGGGATCGTGTTGATTCCAGTTATTGGTATGAATGGCAATACCCACATCACCTGCATCAAAGTTCACCAACAGGTTGCCATACCATTGTAGGGTGTCACCAGTGGCCGCGTTCAATAGCTCACTCTGCGCTACTAGATCAAAGCTCATAGCACCAGCGGGTGCAATCGCGGTGATGTCGGTGAGCAGGTTACTAACGGCGAAAAAGTAGGGCAAAGCATTGGATAATTCATCGCCATCAGCGTCAGTGATGCGATAGCTACCGGGGGCAAAGGCGCCAAAGCGTACCGCAACATGATTGCCACTGGCGTCAGTGAAGCCCCAATCAGTGGTCCAATAGTCTTGCTCATCGGCAGTAATGGCTGAGATCAGATCAAAGCGCCCTTGGCTACCAATTTGTTGGCTAGGCACAAATTCGTCGTGTTCAGCTAACAGGTTCAGGATACGGGTATTGGCAGCATTACTCAGTAGGCTGAAGTCAGCGCTGGCGCCCAGCATACCGCCGTTGGTAAAGCCCAGCTCAGCAAGTGTTTCACCCAGTGCAGGGTTACGAGTGAAAACCACCGTACCACGGAATTCTTCATTGTCGGACACCGCTCGTAACAGCCCTAGTAAGGCCTCAAAGTCACCCCCGACAAATTGACCATAGAGACTGCCACTGGTGAAGAAGCCTTCGCCCAGCAGTTGCATACCGCCCGCTGATTGACCTAACAGATCAGTAATAGCGGCAATGCCGGATAATGTTGTGTGTTCGCCCGACACCTCAAACAGCAGCATCAAGGCGACTTCAGCAGCGGTAAAATCGACCACCATATTCCCGACTAACGGGTTGATAGTGAGACCAGTCACATCGCCGACTAAGCCACTGCCACCGGCAATTTTATAGCTAAAGCTGACCTGTTCGGGTAATGCGTCCGGAGCGCGTTGGTTGGCAAAAATAAAATGGTAGTTACCACTACTATCAAGGCTGGTTGATTGATAATCGTGGGCGTTACCTTGCAGTATGTGCAGGTCATAGCTACCACCTTGCCAGTAGCCCCAATAAATATGTAATGGTCCGGTACTGGTTTCCAGTTGCAGTGAATGCTCACTACTACCGCCTACTAAGCCTGCACTATCGAGCGCTAAAAAGCGGTAACTACCGGCACTGGTGTCGGCACGTTGGCCCAGCAAAGCCCCAGTTGGGTTGCCAGCGTCGGTCGCTAGCCAGCTACCGAAAGGCCCTGACATAATATTTAGCTCGACCGCTCCACCGATGCTAAGCCCTTGCGCCCAGCCGAGTTGGCCCATAAAGCGATAATCACTGTCAATCACCCGGCAGGGGAAGTTCCAGTAACAATCGTTACCGAATACCAGTGTCCCCCAGCCGTCGAAGCTGCTGCCGTCGTGGGCAATGCGTAGGTAAATGCCTGCCAAAAAGGCATCAATACCCCACTGCGATGAACCACTAAAACTGCCAAATAGCCGGCCTTGCTGCAGTATCGGATTATTACCGAGTTCGGCTAAGCTCATACCATTGGCATACAATTCGGTGATGCTGGTCACACCGTACAAGGTGCGCAACACCTCACTGAGGTAAGTAAACTGTAAGTCCAGTTTCACCGCGTTACTGCTGAAATCGACACTCAATAAGCCATTAGGCTGAAATTCAAGCCGGCTGCCATTGCTGAATAACACCCCATAATTTGGCTGCAGAGCGAACTGCAGTAGCTGATTGGAATATAATTCTAAGCCCAACTGTTGGGCGCTGGTAAAGCTGGCAAGGGTATAATCGCTGAGCAAATAATGGAAACTGCTACCGGCGCCAGTAAATGGCGTCACCGGAGTTAAGCGGTAAGTATCAGCAGCCCAATAGCCATGACTGATGGTTGATTGGGCCCCTAAGTGCCAATCACTGGCAGTCAAGCTTTGGGCAAAAGCTGGGCTGGCACCGGCATTGGCTTGAAAGGTATACCAACTGCCGGTTAATTGCCGTAGTTCACCATTGTCACCGAAACTGCTGGTGATGACTTCATTACGTTGCAAATAACCGAGCCCAGTACTGTTGATACCATAGCTCGTCAACATAGGGTCGGGGTCAGGGGTTGGGTCCGGATCAGGATCTGGATCAGGGTCGAGCTCAGCAATGATGTCTTGAGCCTGCTGTTGGCCTTGGTCTTGTTGGGCCTGCTCAGGTGGCGTCAAGGGCTGCTGATTGATCACGCTAGGCGGCGGGTTATTGGTGCCGGAGTCGCCGGCAGGTGGCGGCGTTTCATCCTCATCCGGTTGCTGAATGGGGTCATCAGCAAATACCTCGTCGGCACTGCCACTTAACGGTTGCGGCACACTATCGAGATCAGGCACGTAGAAACTTTGCCCGGGCGCGACTAATTGTTCACCGGCATTAGTACGCATGGCTACGGCGCCACGTAATACTTGCAAATAAGTACCCGCGGGGGCGTTATTAAACTGTGCTTCACTGCCGCGGATCACGTGTACGATACGCAGTTCAGTACCACGAATGCCCATGGTGGCGACCGGCGTGGTAAATTCCACGGCTTGTGGTTGTGCACTACCAATAGCACCTGTTATCGCGCGCAAACCACCCCGCAGTAATTGGGTTTTTTGCTCACCTGTTGCCGGGTTAGCGGCATCATATCTAAAGCGGGTAATGATGATGGTGGAGTCTGGACGTAATGCCATTAAACTTTGGTCGCTGAAGCGAATTTGCGCTGAAGCACCAGCGCCAGTACTAATGCTATCGCCCTCAAGCAGTATGGTATTGCGTTGGCCGACCAGCTCAAGGCTGTCACGTTCAATCCGCACCTCACCAAATACAAACATCAAGCGCGCTGCTTCAGCGCTGGCTTGGGCGTGGGCGGCAGTGAATAAAGCGTGGCTGCACAGCAATGCGATGCTGAGCAGTAACCACTGGCAAAGGCGCTTAGTACACATAGGTCACCGTCCATTGCAGTAAGGTTTGGTCAAGATTAAAAAAGTCGATGGATGAGCGTTGGTCGCGATAAAGTGCCGATGCGCCGGTGCGCCAGCGGTTGCTCAGTTGCAGCATCCACTCAAGGCGGGTGCTGAGCACATGGTCATCGCGGTCGGCATCGACACCGCGATTAAATACCGCAAAGCCCGAAGTGAAATGACGCAAATTGTTGTAGCTGATTTGGCCAAGCAGTTGTTGATTGCTGGCGAGGTTATATTCAGCTTGTATCGACAGTGCATTTCGTGAGGCGCTACCACCTTGCCGAGACGGCAGCGTTTGTACCCGTTCAAGGTCATAGGCAACCCGGCTACGCAGGGTCACATCAGCACGCAGTTGATACACCCATTCCGCCTCAAGCTGCACGGCACGATAATCATTACGTGCTTGCTCAAAATTAAAGTCACGCGCGCGCATATTCAGATGAATGACATTATCGGGGTCCCACTGATGTTGCCACCCCACCAAAATGCCCAGATGACGGCGGAACTGCGAACCATCAAGCCAGACTTGCCCGATATCGAGCCCGTAACGCACGGTATTGGCGTCGTCTAGCTTACGACCGTAGCTCAGCGCAGCTTGCATAATGCCGGTGTCAAAGGCTTTGGCGGCAGTTTCTTGGTTGCTACGGAGCTGGCCAGCCACCGAGGCTTCAATAAATTGCTGGGCATCGAGTTGTTGTTGAAATAGCCAGATACCGCGCACATTGGTAAATAGCGTTTCATCGGCTTCGAGCACCGCGAGCCCTGCTAAGAAGGTGTTTTCGAATAAATCAAAGCTACTCGGGTAGTTCAAATAGTTACTGTCGTAACCACCATCCACGCTCAGCACCAGTAAATGGGTACCGGCGGCGGCCTGAGCGCGGCGCTCGGCAATAATCGCCCGGTACTCATTGATAGCTTGGCGCGCTGCTGGCGGTGGGTTAAAGCCTTCAACAATGGCGAGCTGCTGCTCGGCGCGATCGAGTCGATTCAAGGCTAAATAGGCGGCGGCTAATTCCAGTTGTGCCCCAGCATGATTAGGGTCGGTGAGCACTGCACGCTCCAGCGCCAAGGCGGCAAGACTTGCCTGGCCGGTTCGCAGTGCCGCTACGCCATACCAATAATCGTAGCGGGCAATCCCTGCGTAGTCACGCTCGAGTGCTTGGAGTTGCTGCAGGGCGGTACTATAGTCAGCGGCTTGAATATGCTGCTGAGCCACCTGCAAATGCGCGTTAAGAGTAGCATCATCGGCATCCTGCCCCCATGCGATGGGGCTGAGTAGACTACTCAGCAGTACAAGAATCCGAATATTCATAGCATAGCCTTATCATCGAGCCCGCAACCAAAAAAGTGTCAGATTTAAAGTAGGCTCAGTGAGGCCGATTTGCAACTGAAAGTGGTTAATATTTCGACAAATCAGCGCAGATCGACCACTGTGGATAGGCCATCAGTTCTTCGCGAATACTCTCCGCATAGGTGGGCTTGAGGTGGGTGAGCCAAACGTGAGTCGGCGGATATTGCATGGCGTCCAGCACTTGTGCCACTAACGCAGGGGTTAAATGACCGGTTGCTACGGCGAGATCGTAATAGGCGTCGGAAAACGAACATTCAATAATAAAATGGTCGGCCGGCTCAAGTTGGTTTAACTGCTCGATCAAGGCAGGGGTAAAGGTGGTATCGGCACTATAGATGGTGTGCATGCCGCGTTTTTTGATGGCATAACCAAAGCATGGCACGGTATGACTGGTGGTAAAGGGGGTAATCACCATGTCATCTAACTCCAACGGTTGCAGCGGCTCAAGCACCTGATAACGCATAGTTGGCGGCAGTCCAGCTGGTGCCTGACTAAAATCCGGCCACAGCACATAGTTAAACACATGCTGTTGTAAGGCGGCGATGGTGTCAGCATGGCCGTAAATGGTCACCGGTCCATCATCGTTATTGCCAATAATATTAGCCAACAAAATCGGTAAACAGGCGATATGGTCTAAGTGTGAGTGGCTGATAAATACATGCCGAATGTTGAGCATTTCAGCCACTGATAAGCGTTCTAATCCAGTTCCAGCGTCGATCAGCACGCGCTCTGATAACTGCAGACAACTACTCCCTTGAGGGTCGCCATCATGACTGCCGATGCCGCCATTGCAGCCTAAAAAAGTGATATTCATGCGCTACCATAACCCGGTAATTGACTGAGATCTGGCTGATCAATTTGATCGGCCTGAAGGAATTTTTCAGCGTAGGTGAGATACACCTGTTTGTCGATAAATAGCTTGAATAGGTCGGCATCAAGGTGGTTGTTGTCGACCATCTCGCCCATTATCCTGAGGCTCTGCGAGATGCTCATCGGCTTTTTATAGCTACGGTCAGGGGCAGTCAAAGCCTCAAACACATCGGCGATGCCCATCATGCGCGCTGGAATCGACATTTGTTCACGGGTTAAGCCACGTGGATAGCCTTTACCATCCATCCGTTCGTGATGGCCGGCCGCATATTCTGGAACCCGCGCCAGGTGCTTTGGAAACGGTAATTGTTCCAGCATATTAATGGTGTGCAGCATATGATCTTGCATAATTTGCCGTTCATCGTTGCTCAGCGTACCGCGCCGAATCGAGAGTAAGGCGACTTCGTTAGCTGTAAGCAGTGGCTTAAAATTGCCATGGACATCGCTGTAGGGGTATTTGGCAATCGCTTCAATGCGCTCAATGGCTTGATCTGAAAGGGTTTCGCCACCATTGTTCACGTTTTGCAGAAAGCTGAGGTCATCTATGAGCTGATGCTGTTGGCGCGCCCACTCGGGTTGTTTTGCTAAGACCGCAAAGCGTGCCTCGATGGTTTCCATGCGGTCGTAGATGGTTTCGAGCTTGCGACTTTTTTCTATCACATGCGGCGGGGTCACAATTTTGCCACAATCGTGCATCCATGCCGCAGTTTTAAGTTCGTAGCGTTCATCGGCAGTCATACGGAATTTTTCTAAACCGGGATAACCAGCGCCGTTGGCGGCATCGGCAATCATCAAGGTGAGTTCCGGCACGCGCCGACAATGAGCGCCGGTTTGTGGCGATTTAGCGTCGATTGCCTTGGCAATCACTTCGGTAAAACTATCGAACAGATGATGTAAATCGGCCACTAAGCGTTGGTTGGTCAAAGCAATGGCGGCTTGTGAAGCAAGCGATTCGGTCAGTTCAATATCTTCAGCAGTAAAGGCGATAGTCTCACCGTTATCAAGTTTGTTGATGAGTTGTAATGCGCCAATCACGTCACCCTCATGATTTTTTAGCGGCACCGCCAACACTGAGCGGGTGCGATAACCGGTGTTCTGATCGAACGCGCGGGTGCCAGAAAAATCATAACCGACGGTCGCATAGGCATCGGCTATGGCAATGGTACGTTCACTAACGACGCAATTTACCGCCACCATGTTGTCGTTGGGTAAGCCCTGTTCATCGTACATCGCCAGCGGTTTGAATTTATCCGAGATGGGTTCGCCGCCGCCACCGTAGTGAATACCAAGCTGCTGGTTTTGGACCAAGGCAAAGTGGAGCTGCTGCGCTTTCACCAAATAGAGTGAGCCGGCGTCGGCATCACTGAGGCGGCGTGCACTGGTGAGAATAAGCTCAAGTAACTTAAGGGCATCGCGCTCGGCCGACAGCGCAATACCAATGCGATTTAGTTCACGAATACGCTGCAATAAATCATAGCTCGCCATAATAGTTACGCCTTGGATAGATGGGTAAACACGCCATCCCAATCCTTGGGGGGTGGATTATTTAAATAATAGGTGCAGCGCTCGCAAAACAGCAAGCCCAATGGCTGATTTTCTAATTGGTCATAGCACAACTTGGCTGCAGCAAAGTCGCGTTGCTGGTAATAATGCCAAGCGCGCTCAGTGAGTTCGACGCTCTGATACTGCTCAGGGCTTGGGTCCACCAGCAGCTCAAACAGCTGCACCGGGGTTTGTCGGCCTTTTACTCGCACCAAGTCTACTGGCCGTATGGCTAAGCCTTCACGCCTGTCAGCTAGGGCCGCTACCGTGTCGCCACTGAGTAAAATATCAGCAGCGTAGCGTTTGCTCAGGCTCTCAATGCGAGCACCGAGATTGACGTTATCGCCCATGACGGTATAGGCCATACGAAAATCTGAGCCCATGTTGCCGACGTTCATCACCCCAGTATGAACGCCAATACCCATGGCTAGCGCCGGTAAGCCTTGTTGCACGAACTGGCGGTTGGTTGCGGTCAATGCGCGTTGCATGGCGAGCGCCCCTTGTACTGCATGCCAAGCGTGCTGATGGTCAGCCAGCGGCGCCCCCCAAAAAGCCATCACCGCATCGCCCATATATTTATCAATAGTGCCGCGATGTTGGTGAATAGCGCGGGTAACCGGCGAGAGTAACTGATTCATAACCTGACTCAGTTGGGCCGGTGCCAGATGTTCAGCAAAGCTGGTAAAGCCGCGAACATCTGAGAACAAAACGGTTAATTCGCGTTCTTGTCCGGTCAGATCAAGTGCGGCTGGGTTGGCGACAATATCATTGACTAATTGCGGCGGTACGTACAAACCAAACTGACTGGTGACTTGCCGCTTCGCTTGGCTTTCCCGCCAAAAGTTCAGGGTTAAATGCCAGCCCATCAGCAACAACAGCAACAACATTCCAGCCGCTAACGGCAGCAACAGCCCCTGCTGCCAGGCATACAAATTAGCCGCGATATGCAGCACTAATAGCACGGTGCAGACCGCAACCAGCCACAGCGATGGCAGCCGCGGCAACCACCAGCTCAGCAGCAGGCCGAGTCCTAGCAACATGATCACAGTGATGGCAAGGGCATAGCCCGGCTCACTGAGTAATTGCAGCTGCAGCAAGCCAGCCAATACCGATGCATGAATTTCCACCCCGGGGAACACTGCACCAACCGGGGTAGAGCGCAAATCCATCAGCCCTGGTGCCGAGGTACCGAGCAACACAATGGCACCGGCCAGTTCGGCGCGTGCGGAACTATTTTGCAAGACCTCGCTGGCGCTGATGCGGGTAAAGGTGTTGCGCGGCCCATACCAGGGCACTAATACCGCGCCATATGGATCGGTAGGCAGCCTATAGCCACCCACATCAACCGCTTCTAGCTGCCACAAACCACCGGCAAAATGGCTCTCAAGCTGTACCGGTGGCATCGCCAGCAGAGTCTGTAACATGGCTAATGGTAGCGATGGATAGAGTTGTTGTTGGTAGGTTTGCAGCAGCGGCACCCGCCGGAAAATGCCATCGGCATCGACCATGGGGTTGTCAAAAAAGCCACCATGCAGGGCTTGTTGCTGTAATACCGGCAGGTTACTGGCGAAGCGGTGGGCAATGATTAATGGCAGTTGCGCTAATTCGGGACCCGCAGTGTCGTCAGTTGCTGTGGTGAGTAACGGCAACGGTGCGGGTAATTGACCGGTATTGGCGACTACGGCGGCCGCTGCAGTTGCGCTGCGATCAAAATAGAAGCCACTGACAATCGGGTAGAGTGCCAACACCGCGGCGAGGCGTTCATCACTGCTGGCTGGTGCGGGTAGTTGGGCTAATTGCGGATAATCACGTTGCAGTTGTTGCCATTGCTGCGCGAGTAAATTTTGCTCTTGTTCGGCAAACACCATATCCAAGCCGAGCAGGGAAATCTGTTGCTCAGTAAAAAGTTTATCAATCAACAGGGCGACTTGGTCACGTGGCCATGGCCATTGGCCGAACTCGGCTAAGCTGGCTTCATCAATATCGACAATGACAATTTCAGCAGGTGCCTGCCCCTTAACGGTGGCTTGTACGCGCTGGTCGTAGCTGATCCATTCCAGTCGTTGCAGTAATTGGCTGGGCCACAACCCTATTTGCTCGCCCACCAGCCATAGCACGAGAATGACACTGCCAACAGTTTGCAACCAACGGGTTCTGGTCATTTCACTCGCATCACCAATGCATACATAACGGGCACCACCACCAAGGTCAATAAGGTTGCGAAGCCTAAGCCAAACATAATCACCACCGCCATACTGGCGAAAAAACCATCGAATAACAAGGGGGTCATACCGACAATGGTGGTTACCGCGGTCATCACCACTGGCCTTACGCGGCTGACCGAGGCGTCGATCAGCGCCGGTAATGCCGGTTTGCCCGAGGCGAGTTCAACGCGCACTTGTTCCAATAACACCACGCCGTTTTTAATCAACATGCCCGACAAGCTCAAGAACCCGAGCAAAGCCATAAAGCCAAACGGCTGATTGGTTAGCACCAAGCCCAAGGTCACACCAATAATACTCAGTGGCACGGTAGTCCATAAAATAGCCGCTTGGCGAATGGAGCTAAATAACAGTACGGTGATGATAAACATCACCACAAACGCTAGCGGTAGCGCTTCAAAAACCGCTTTGGTGGCTTTTTTAGACGCCTCATGTTCGCCGCCAAACTGCAATTCATAGCCATGCGGTAAGGCGATGCGCTCGAGCTCAGGTTGCAGTTGCGCAAATACTTGGGCCGGTGTCAGCGCACTGTTTAATGGCGGATCAGCCATCACCGTGAGCGTCCGTTTGCGGTCACGGCGCAGAATTAAATGGTCCTCGAACTCGAGACTGAGATCGCTCACTACTTGAGCTAAGGGCACATGTTGTTGCAAGGCGTTACTGTACACCTGTAATTCTTGCCAATCTTGAATGCTCGCGCGTTCATCAGCGGGGGCGCGCACAATAATCGGCAGCAATTCGGTGCCATCGCGGTATATACCCACAGTTTGGCCACTGAAGTTACGCAGCAATACCGCATCGACATCAGCTTTGCTTATACCCAGCCGGCGCGCTGTAGCCTCGTGAAACTGTGGGCGCAACACTTTGCTGCGCTGGCGCCAGTCATCACGAATATTGGTGACTAAACCACTTTGTTGCATGATTTGTTTAGCCTCAAGCGCCAACAACCGCAGTTGGTTCGGGTCGGGACCAATAAACCGAGTTTCAAGTTTGGCAACCGTTGGCGGCCCCATTTCGACCGACTTAATTTTGTATTCAACATCGGGCTGTTCGCGGGCAATCAGCGTGGTGAAACTGGTCAAAGCTTGTTCCAATTGCTCACGATCATTGCCGCGCACAATCAATTGGGCATAGCTCTCGTAGGAGCGCTCCACCATATAGGTCAGGGTGAAGCGCGGTGCGCCTTGGCCCACGGTAGCGGCAATAAAGCTCACTTTATCGGCATCAGGGTGTTGTTTTATCAGGTTTTCTAATTGCAGCGAGCGCTGCGCCGTGGCGCGAATATCGGTGCCTTGTGGATACCACAGGTCGATCATCGCCATCGGCAGCGTGGACGGTGGAAAAAAGCTTTGTTTGACCGTGGTAAAACCGAGACCAGCCACCACCAGTAACGCCAGCATGGCCAATACGGTCAGTTTGCGCCACCGTAAAAACCGCTCCAACGCCCGCCGATAACTATGAAACACCCAGTGGTCATACACTTCATCAGTGCGTTCAGCCACCTCACTGGCCTTGCGCGCTCGGGTATCGCGGCGGTAGAGCAAACTGCCCAAAAATGGTGTCAGGGTGATGGCGGTAAACCAACTTAACAGCAGCGAAATCAGCATCACCCAAAACAGCGCATTGGCATATTCACCACTGGCGTCCTGCGACAGGCCAATCGGTGCAAAAGCGATCACCGCAATGGCGGTGGCACCCAGTAGCGGCCAGATATTTTGCTGCACCACTTGGTTGGCCGCTTGAATACGTGATAAACCGCGGCGCACGCCAACCAGCATACCTTCAGCAATCACTATGGCGTTGTCGACCAGCATACCCAAGGCAATAATCAGGGCTCCGAGTGATACCCGTTGCAGCTGAATATCCATCAAATACATGAAAATAAAGCTACCCATGACGGTGATCAGCAGCACCCCGCCAATCAGCACCCCGCTGCGCAAGCCCATGGTCAATAATAAGGCAAGCACAACAATAGTCACGGCTTCGGCAAGGTTGATCAGAAAATTGGCCACTGAGCTTTCTACTTCAGCCGGCTGGTTATAAATCATCTGGGTCTGCATACCGACCGGGCGCTCACTATCGAGCTCGGCCAGACGTTGTTGAATGGTGTCGCCAACGCGCACCACATTGACATCATCAGCAAAGGAAATACCGAGCCACAACGCCGCTTCACCATTAAACCGCACCAGATGATTCGGGGTATCGTCAAATTCTTGGGTAACGGTAGCAACATCACGGAGCAAAATCCGTGCATCGGCGCCGGGATTGCTAATCAACAAGTCAGCTAGGGCCTCGATACTATCGAATTCACCGCTGGTTTGAATGCGTAGGCGTTCATCACCCAACATCACCCGCCCCGCATCGCTAATAACGTTTTGGGTTTGTAATAAATTCAGTACTTGTTGCGGGGCAATGCCAAAGTTAGCCAGTTGCTCACGAGAGATTTCTACAATGACCTGCTGCTGTTGCTTACCGGCTAGAGTGACCTTACCGACGCCAGGCAGCATCACCAGTTCGCGCCGCAGAAAGTCACTATAAGTCGCAATATCGTGGTAACTATAGCCGGCCCCGGTTATTGCCAGCAAAATACCGAATACATCGGCAAAGTCATCGCGCACCATCGGCTGGCCGACACCCGGCGGGAGCTCACGCTGCACATCATTGATCTTGCGGCGCATTTCATCCCACACTTGCGCCATTTGATGCTCGCGCAGGGTGGTCTTCATATCGACTTTCACTTGGCTCAGGCCCGGCGTAGACACTGAGGTAATATGGTCAATATAAGGCAGTTGCTGAATAGCGTTTTCAATCCGATAGGTGAGCTCTTCTTCCACCTGCTGTGCTGTAGCACCGGGATAGCTGGTCACCACCATCGCTTGTTTGAGGGTAAATTCTGGGTCTTCGAGGCGGCCGATTTTATCTAGCGCAATGAAGCCCCCGACCAGTAAAATCAGCAACAGCAGCCAGCTGGTGGTGGCTCGAGTAATACTGTAGCGGGCAATGTTGATCATAACCCAGGCTCCCGCTGCCAACTCCACACCTTCTGCCCTGCTTGCAAACTATGCACGCCGGCACTGACGATCTGGTCACCAAGGCTCAGCCCGTTAGTAATTTCCAAGCCCTGGGAGGTCACGCTACCGACAGTGACGGCTTGCAGTGCAACGGTGGCGCTCACTGGATCAATCAGCCATACGTAGGGGCCACTGTCGGTAGGGCGGTCGGTGGGCACAAATACCGCGCTGGCCGGCACCAATGGGTAGGGTGAAATACGGCTAGATACCGCACTGCTATCAACCAACACCGTGGCCGACATGCCTGGTAATAGGTTGAATTCGCTCGGCGTTGGCATGGTGAATACCACCCGATAGGTGTTCGAGGCCGGATCAGCCACGCTATCCCATTCTTTTAAAGTAGCGCGGAAAGTTTGCTCGGGCAGTGCCGAAAAGCGCACCTCAGGTTGATAATCGGTATTGCGCTGTACCCGCGCGAATAAATTTTCCGGTACTCGAATGCTGATATCCATCGCATCGCTAAGTAATAAGGTCGCAATGGCGCGCTGCGGCTGCACCGTTTCAAAATTTTCCACAAACACGTGGGCAATGGTGCCGGCAAACGGTGCACGTAGCTCGCTATAATTTAGATTGGCGCGGGCGGTATCACGGTTAGCACGGGCAATTTCCAAGTTGGCCTTCACTTCGTCAAATTGTTGCGGAGATACCACCCCTTGTTTGGCCAAATTCTCGCTACGGACAAACTGTGCCAGCGCCAAATCGTAGCGGGCTTGGGCTTGGTCTAACACCAGTTGGAAATCGGTGGGGTCGAGTTTAGCAATCAACTGGCCTTGTTTGACTTCATGGCCCGCTTTCGCTGGGAATTCGGCTAATTCACCGCCAACCCGAAAAGCCAGTTGCGCTACTTGTGCCGCTTCCACCAGCGCCGGAAATTCGCGCAGTCGCTGCTGTTGACTCGTATCAATACGATACACCTTAACGGCTACCCCCCGTTCATCGGCGCTATTAGGCCCTTCCACGGCGGGTTGGCAGGCGCTTAACCCGCACAGGCTAAGCAGCGATAAAGCGATAACAAGTGGCTGGTGGTTGCGCATGATAGAGCTCCGAATTACGGTTTTGGCAAGTATCCATAGAACGCTATACTACGCCGGCAACAAATAAAGTAATATTGAATTAGATTTTATTTCTTATTAAGTGAAACTTATGAAATTACAGCAATTGCAAATGCTCAATGCGTTAGCCGAAACCGGCAGCCTGCAAGCGGCTGCCGAGCGTATGCACCGTACTCAAGCGGCCTTGAGTATGGCGTTACGCAAATTAGAACAAGCCGCTGGTTTTGCCTTGTTTGATCGGCAGGGCTATCGCTTGCAATTGACCGCCCGAGGTGAGCAGTTTCTGCGCCAAGCGCGCGAACTGTTGCGCCAGCAAGCACGGCTGAAGTCGCTCACCGAGCAACTGCGTACCGGGGCCGAACCACAGCTGCGGATTAGTTATGACCACACCTGCTCACCGCGGTTGTTGTATGCTGCCATGCGAGCGCTGCAACAGCAGTTTCCAGCCACCGAATTGATCATCAGCGGTGAATCTCAGTTACGCTCATTGCGGGCGATTCGCGAGGGTGAGGCAGATTTAGCGGTGGTACCATGGCTACCAGTATTTCGCCAGCATGGTGATTTTGAAACGCGGCGCTTACAGCGCTTTGAGTTAATTGCCGCTATGGCACCAGGCTTGGCCGCCCGTTGTGGAGGCATGCCCCGCAGCAGACAGCAATTACTGGAATTGCCGATGTTGATTCCACAAGATCAAGACATCGGTATTAATCTTGATCGGATGTTACGCATGCCCGGTCAGCAGCGCATCCGCGTTAACGATTCGGTCACCCAACGCGAACTGCTGTTAGCCGAGTTGGGCTGGGGTATCGTGCCAGCAGGGTTGGTGCAGGATGCTCTGGCACAAGCGCGCTTAGTAGCGCTTGAAATTCCCGACTTTATGAATCAAGTCAACTTAGAAATTCACCTGGTCCGGTCGGCTGAACGCATCGCCGGCCCCGCCAATGCACTGTTTTGGCAATTGGCGTGAAGCACTAGCGACAGCCCGAACCGCCGCTGAGTCTATTCATCAAATTTATATCGTCAATCGCGTAAGGCAATTCAAATTAATGCGCAAAACCGCTATAATCGCGCCACTTTTTACAATCGTAACCGCATAAGGGGTACCCAGGTGCTGCAAGATTATCGTAAGCATGTTGAAGAGCGGGCCGCAGAAGGCATTCCGCCCAAGCCACTGACAGCCGAGCAAGTTGCTGCGTTGCTAGAATTATTGAAAAACCCACCCGCGGGTGAAGCAGAGTATTTGCTTGATTTGATTGCCAACCGGGTACCGCCGGGCGTTGATGAAGCAGCGTATGTGAAAGCTGGTTTCTTGGCCGCCTTGGTGAAAGGCGAAGTGAGCTCACCGATCATCAGCAAAGCCGATGCCGTGAAGTTGCTCGGCAACATGCACGGTGGTTATAACATCGTGACTTTAGTTGAGCTGCTTGATAACGCTGAGCTGGCAGAGTTCGCCGGTGAAGAACTGAAGCACACCTTATTGATGTTCGACGCCTTCCACGACGTTGAAGAAAAAATGAAAAACGGCAACGCCGTGGCTAAAGCCGTGATTGAATCATGGGCTGCCGCCGAGTGGTTTACTAGCCGCCCAGAGCTGGCCAAAGAAATCACCACCACGGTGTTCAAAGTCACCGGCGAAACCAATACCGATGACCTGTCACCAGCACCAGATGCCTGGTCACGCCCAGACATTCCATTGCATGCCAAAGCCATGTACAAAATGCCGCGTGAAGGCATCACCAACGCGGCCGAACAAATTGCCGAACTGAAGAAAAAAGGCCACCCAGTGGCATTTGTGGGTGACGTAGTCGGTACCGGTTCATCACGTAAATCAGCCACTAACTCAGTGTTGTGGTTTATTGGTGACGACATGCCGGGCACGCCGAACAAGCGTGCTGGCGGTATCTGTATTGGTAGCAAAGTAGCACCAATCTTCTTCAACACCATGAAAGATGCCGGCGCCTTAGTGTTTGAAGCCGACGTTGATAAAATCAATATGGGCGATGTCATCACCATTTATCCGTACGATGGCAAAATCACCAACCAACACGGTGAAGTATTAGCTCAATATGACTATTCATCACGGGTGATCCTGGATGAAGTGCGCGCTGGTGGCCGTATCAACCTGATCGTTGGCCGTGCGTTAACCGATAAAGCGCGTGAGAGCCTCGGTTTGGGCCACACCAAATTATTCTTAACCCCTGAGCAGCCAGCCGATAGCGGCAAAGGCTTCAGCTTGGCTCAGAAAATGGTCGGTAAAGCTTGTGGCATGGCGGGTGTTCGCCCAGGCACTTATTGCGAGCCGAAAATGACCACCGTGGGTTCACAAGACACCACCGGCCCAATGACCCGTGATGAACTGAAAGACCTCGCCTGTTTGGGCTTTAGTTCAGACTTAGTGATGCAGTCGTTCTGTCATACTGCGGCGTATCCAAAGCCAGTAGACATTGAAACCCAACATACCTTGCCCGATTTCATCATGAACCGTGGTGGCGTGAGCTTGCGCCCAGGCGACGGTATCATCCACAGCTGGTTGAACCGCATGTTGTTGCCTGACACCGTAGGTACTGGCGGTGACTCGCACACGCGTTTCCCACTGGGTATTTCATTCCCAGCCGGTTCAGGCTTAGTGGCCTTTGCCGCGGCCACCGGCGTGATGCCATTAGACATGCCAGAGTCGGTATTAGTGCGCTTTAAAGGCGAGATGCAGCCAGGTATCACCTTGCGTGACCTAGTGCATGCCATTCCATTATTCGCCATCAAAGAAGGTTTATTGACGGTTGAAAAGCGCGGCAAGAAAAACATTTTCTCCGGCCGTATTTTGGAGATTGAAGGCTTAGATACCCTCACTGTTGAGCAAGCCTTTGAATTGTCAGACGCCTCAGCCGAGCGCTCAGCGGCAGGTTGTACCATCAACCTTTCAGAGCAGTCAGTGGCCGAGTACCTGCGTTCTAACATCACCATGTTGCGTTGGATGATCAACGAAGGTTATGGCGATGTGCGTACCCTTGAGCGTCGCGCCCGTAAGATGGAAGACTGGTTGGCCAACCCGCAACTGATGCGTGCTGATGCCGATGCCGACTATGCCGCGGTGATTGACATTGATTTGGCTGACATCAAAGAGCCGATCGTGTGCTGCCCGAACGACCCAGACGATGCCAAGTTCTTAAGCGAAGTAGCCGGCGACCCAGTACAAGAAGTGTTCATTGGTTCCTGTATGACCAACATTGGCCACTTCCGTGCCGCCGGTAAGTTACTGGAGAAGAACAAAGACGCCTTGAACACCCGTCTGTGGATTGCCCCACCGACCAAAATGGACGAAGCGCAACTACGTGAAGAAGGCTACTACGACATTTACAAAAACAATGGCGTACGCACCGAGATCCCGGGCTGTTCACTATGTATGGGTAACCAAGCCCGCGTTGAAGCCGGTACTACCGTACTGTCGACCTCAACGCGTAACTTCCCGAATCGTTTAGGCGATGGCGCCAACGTTTACCTCACTTCAGCCGAATTAGCGGCAGTGGGCGCGATCTTAGGCAAATTACCAAGCGTTGAGGAATACATGGCGTATGCCCAAGATATCAACGCGATGGCTGGCGAAGTCTATAAATATTTGAACTTTGACCAAATGGACGCGTTCCGTAACGCTGAAGCTGCGGCCAAAGCCAATATCATTGCAACCATTAACGTCGCATAAGCGATATAGAATGATTGGGCATCACGTATCGTGATGGTAATAAAAAAGGAGCTCATTGAGCTCCTTTTTTTATTAGTGGGATGTTACTAGCTGCTGGTTGGAGTATTTTTTGCACCGGNNTTTTTCAGCAGTTGATGGTGGAATTCGCGTAAGTCAAAGTCGGCGCCGAGCGTCTGTTCGGCCTCGGCGCGCAGATCACGAATTAACATCTCGCCCAGTTTGTACGCCAAAGCTTGGCCAGGCCAAGTAATGTAACGATCAATTTCGGTGCGCACGTTATGCAGGCTCAAGGCGGTATTTTCAGCCATGAAATCCATCGCTTGCTCGCGGCTCCAACCCATGGCATGCATGCCGGTGTCCACCACCAAGCGCGCCGCACGCCACATTTCAAAGCTTAAGCGGCCAAAATCGTTGTATGGGTCTTGGTAAAAGCCCATTTCTAGACCAAGGTACTCGGCATACAAACCCCAGCCCTCGCCGAACGCTGAAATATAGGTGGAACGACGATAATCAGGGAGATCGGTCATTTCACGGGCTAGCGCACCTTGTAAATGGTGGCCCGGCACCGCTTCATGCAAGGTTAACGCCTCCATTTCATACAACGGCCGCAAATGCAGGCCCCAGGTATTGACCCAATAGAAGCTGGCGCGATCATCGCGGCTGGTGCCGGCATAGCGTCCGGTAGTGTACTTCGGTGCAATTTCCGCCGGTACCGGTGCAATACCATAAGGTTGGCGCGGCAGTAATTTGAAGAACTTCGGCATTTCACCGTCAGCCTTTTTGGCCAGATAGGCGGCATATTGCAACAGTTCCAGTTCGGTTTTTGGGTAAAACTTTGGATCGGTTCGCAGGTAGTTTACAAACTCAGCAAAGCTGCCGTTAAAACCGGCACGGGCAATCACTTCAGCCATTTCTGCACGGATACGTTTTACTTCGGCCAAGCCTTTGGCATGAATCTCTTCGGGACTCAAATCTAAGGTGGTGAAATGCTTGATGCGATTCTGATAGTACTCACGACCATTGGGTAGTTCGCTGGCGCCAATAGTGTCACGACCTGCTGGTAAGTACTCACTCACCATAAATTCAAAGTAATTCTGATAGGCTGGTACCACGGTACCATCCACCATACCGGCGGCGCGTTGTTGCAGGGTCTGCCAATGCTCTTCGCTGACAAATACTGGGCGTGGTTGAGTAAATGGCTCATAGAACACACTATCTTTTGGATCTTGCACAATAAACGCGGCAATACTTTCCTCAAAGCCAACCATTGAGGCCTGAGGCCACATATAGCCCGTCGCCATGCCTTCTTTCAACCAGCTGGTTTGGTCTTCCATATAGCGCGGAATTAACGCCAATCGTTTGAGGTACAGGTCGTAGTCTGACGAGCTGCGGAATTGGGTATTGCGTACCATAAAGGCGAGATTGCTATGGAAACCGCCTTCAGCATTGAGCGGCAGTAAATATTCTTTAAAGCGGAAACTGTCATAGCTGTTTTGGATGCGATAACTCAGCATCCGCAAGTTGATTTGATTGTCGCTACTTAAGGCAGTGGCATCTACCGCCGCCAGTTGTGCTAGCCATTGTGCTTGCTGCTCAGCGCGGGC
>DIVC01000047.1:0-5404 GCA_002423905.1 Idiomarina sp. UBA6142 | reverse complement strand
CTGCCAGACTGCTGGTTAGACGTGGTTGTGGTGGTAGCACAGCCGCCCAACAGCAGGCCTATAGTCAGGGCGAGGGTAGTACGTTGTAAGGCGGTATAGGTACTCATTGGCGACTCCGCTTTTTTTATTCAATTTATCGGAAAATTTTTTGTTACACTGTCAGCCATTGTAGGGGACAAGCCAAACGGTGCAAGTAGCTTGCGACCAAGTTGCTAAGATCATCGAGGAAACTCAGCGGGGAACAGCATGGCACGATCACAAGGTGGAATTTATGCCGAGCCAAATTTGCACGGCATCACCCTGTTACTCAATGTAATGACCGATGATACTGCGGTAATCCGCCGTAAGCTAGCGCGGCTACCAAGTATTCTAAGTGGGCTCGATGAGCGATTTTCTGAAGCCAACCTCAATGGCTATGTGGCTATTGGTGCCGACTATTGGGATGTCCTCTACAGCCATCGGCGGCCCTTACAGCTGAGCAGTTTTCCAGATTTGCGTGATGGTGACCGTCAAGCACAGCGGCAACCGGTTGATTTGTTGGTCAGCGTGCGGGCCGATCGCTTTGATGTATGCTTTCAAGCAGCGCGCACGATGCAAGAGTGGTTAGGGCATGACGTCGAGCTACTGGAGCAAATGACTAATTTCCGCTTTATGGATGGTCGTGATTTATTGGGCTTTATTGACGCCCCAGATAATCCGCGCGGCATGCAACGGCGCCAAGTCGCCTTGGTCAAAACCGACGACGACCCCTATTTCGCCGGCGGCAGTTACCTCTATGTGCAAAAATTTCGTCATGATCTGCGCCGCTGGGAGCACCTCAGTACGGAAATTCAAGAACACGTGATGGGGCGCAAAAAGCTCACTGGCGAGCGGATAAGCGAAGCCTTACTTAGTATGGTCACGCATACCCAAAAGGCACGCTTAGTGCGTGATGATGAGCAGCCATTGCAGTTATTACGACAAAATATGCCGTGGGGTGATTTGCGTGAGCAAGGCTTGCTAGCGATGTACTTATCGGCCGCGCCGGCCGATATCATTTATTGGCTGAAGCAGCGCTATATAGCCGATGCTCAGGGTGATTATGACCCGCTACTCGATTATACCGATGCGGTGAGCAACGCGGTCTATTTTGTGCCGACGGTCGATTTTCTCGAAGCCAATCGTTAACGCCGAACATCATACCGAGCGACTAATGGTTGGTGGTGAATAGCTGTTTGATATTGGTCATGGTGAAATCAATATCAGCAACTTTCACCGGTGCAATAAAAATAGTGTCATCGCCAGCAATAGTGCCCAGCACCCCTTCTTTTTTGCCCACTGAATCCAACAGTCGCGCAATCAGCTGAGCGGCGCCTGGGGTGGTACGAATAATCACCATCACATCATTGTGTTGTATATCCAGTACCAATTGGGTTAATGGCGCACTGGTGGAGGGTATACCGAGTTCTGCTGGCAAGCAGTAGACCATTTCTTGCTTGGCATTGCGGGTACGCACCGCCCCATATTTCGACAGCAAGCGCGACACTTTGGATTGGCTAATATTGCTGAAACCCTTGGCCTTCAAGGCATCGACAATGTCCGTTTGCGAGCCATAGCGCTGTTCTTTTAGCAATGCTTTAAAAGCATTCAGTAAGTCTTGTGGTTTATTGGTCGGCATACGAGTGGCGCTTCCATTATACTCAAATGAGCGTTTAGGCTGAGTGTACATCAATTGCAATCAAGCGCCTAGTTATGCGGGCTTTGGTTGTGTTTTCAGCAAAAAAGGAGTACAGTTTGCGACCTAAATTTCCCCACAACACTGGATGGAGTCACTCATGAAAGTAGCCGTATTAGGTGCAGCTGGCGGTATCGGCCAAGCGCTGTCTTTACTGTTGAAAACCCAATTACCTGCAGGCAGCGACTTAGCCCTGTATGATGTAGCTCCAGTAGTGCCCGGCGTAGCCGTTGATCTCAGCCATATTCCAACTGCTGTGAAGGTCACTGGCCATGGCGCGGATCAACTTGCTGACGCATTGCAAGGTGCGCACGTGGTATTGATTCCAGCCGGTGTGCCGCGTAAACCAGGTATGGACCGCTCAGATTTGTTCAACATCAATGCTGGCATCGTCGCCAAGCTGATTGAAACCATTGCCGACACCTGCCCGAAAGCGCTGATTGCTATTATCACCAACCCGGTCAACACCACCGTGGCAATTGCTAAACAAGTACTGACCAAAAAAGGTGTGTACGACAAGAATCGCTTATTCGGTGTGACCACGCTGGACGTGATCCGTGCCGAAACGTTTGTCGCTGAAACCCATGGCTTGAACCCAACCGAAGTGCACGTGCCAGTCATTGGCGGCCATAGCGGCACCACTATTTTACCGTTGCTGTCACAGACGGGCTTATCATTTACCGACGAACAAATCAGCGCGTTAACCCACCGCATTCAGAATGCCGGTACCGAAGTGGTTGAAGCCAAAGCCGGTGGTGGCTCAGCCACCTTGTCAATGGGTGCTGCGGCAGCGCGGTTCTGCATGTCATTGATCAAAGGCCTGCAAGGGGAAGCCAACGTGGTTGATTACGCTTATGTCGAAACCGACGGTGCCGATGCCTTGTTTTTCGCGCATCCACTGACATTGGGCAAAAACGGTATTGAAGCAATTCTACCCTATGGCCAATTAAGTGCGTTTGAAGCCAAAGCCAAAGCCGATATGCTGCCTGGATTACAGGGCGATATCCAATTGGGTTTGGACTTCGTTAAGTAAGCTGAGGCGATTCACCGCCATGTCGGTGCGCGTGTTCGGTATTCACTTACCGATCAATAGCCAGACCATGTTGCCAGCGTTGTGCCTCACGGCACTTCTGCTGGCTTTGTTTTATCTGCTGCCACAGAGTTTTACCAGCTTGTACTACACCCCAGCAAGCGTTGCTGAAGGTCAATGGTGGCGTTTGATTACGGCTCAGTGGGTGCATCACGATGCGCCGCATTTGTGGCTCAATGTTGGTGGCCTATGGTTGTGGTGGCTGCTGTATATTGAGTACCTACCGAAAGGGCGCTATTGGCTGTTGCTGCTGCCGATTATGCTCGCATCGACGGCCGCGCACATGCTTGGTCCGCAAGGATACATGAGTTATGCCGGCTTCAGCGGCTGTTTATATGGCATATTTTGCTATGCCGCGATCATGGACATTGGTGCCGGTCGTTTCAGTAGTTGGGCCATTTTAGCCGCGATTGTGTTGAAGAATGGCTATGACCTATGGACGCTTCCGGCCGATACCGATATCGCCATTTATTCGCACCTTGGTGGTATGGCCATGGCAGCCCTCTTAGCGGCCATGATGATACGGCGGGGCTGTGCAGCAAGGCTTACGCCGCGCTCAAATTGATGTACAATAATCGACTCAATAAGGCTGCAAACAGAAGCGCACCGGTAACCATGACCTTAACTGAAATCCATAGCTTGCTGGCGGCTGACATGCACGGTGTCAACCAGCTTATCGGCCACGAGTTGCAATCCGATGTAGCCCTGATCAATCAATTGGGCCTGTACATTGTCGGCAGCGGTGGCAAGCGCCTGCGTCCGCTGTTAGCAGTCACCGCCGCGCGTGCTGTGGGCTATCAAGGGCAGAGCCATTTAACCCTCGCCACCATTATTGAATTTATTCATACCTCAACCTTACTGCATGATGACGTGGTCGATGCCTCGGAACTGCGCCGTGGCAAAGAAACTGCTAATGCGGTATTTGGTAACGAAGCCAGTGTGTTGGTCGGTGACTTTTTATACTCACGGGCGTTTCAATTGATGGTACGGCTCGATTCCATGCGGGTGATGCAGATCCTGGCCGACGCCACCAATATGATTTCTGAAGGCGAAGTGTTGCAGTTGATGAATTGCAATGACCCCGAGACCACCGAAGCGAGCTACTTTCAGGTCATTTACGGTAAAACCGGCAAGCTGTTTGAAGCCGCCACGCAACTCGGTGCAGTGTTAGCACAACAGCCAGCCGCCATTGAGCAGGCGCTAGCCAGCTACGGTCAGCATTTAGGTATTGCCTTTCAGTTAGCCGATGATTTACTCGATTACACTGCCGCCAGCGAGGTGATGGGCAAGCAAGCGGGGGACGATTTAGCCGAAGGCAAACCCACCTTACCGCTGCTCTATGCCATGTGGCATGGAAATCAGCACGAACAACAATTAATTCGCCATGCCATTGAGCAGGGCAACGGCCGCGAGTTATTACCGCCGATATTGCGGGCGATGGAACGTACCGGGGCATTGCACTATACCCGTGAGCGGGCCCTGGCCGAAGCCAGCTTGGCGCAGCAACAACTGCAGCAACTGCCGCCATCGCCATACCGCGATGCGCTGCATGCTTTAGCCATGATTGCGGTTGAACGAATCGCTTGAATCAGCATGAATTTGCGGGTACAATTCGCGCCCTGATTTAAATATAAGCTGCTCGTGAGAGCAAATCGGAGAAAACTATGTACGCAGTATTCCAAAGTGGCGGTAAGCAACACCGTGTCGTTGAAGGCCAAACCGTCCGCCTGGAAAAACTGGAAGCAGCCACCGGTGAAGTGGTTGAGTTCGACCAAGTATTAATGGTGTCGAACGGCGAAACCGTAAATATCGGTGCGCCATTTGTTTCTGGTGGCTCAGTCAAGGCGGAAGTGGTAAACCATGGTCGTGCAGACAAAGTGACGATTGTCAAATTTCGTCGCCGTAAGCACTCTATGAAGCGCCAAGGTCATCGTCAGTGGTTCACAGAAGTGAAAATCACTGGTATTAACGGTTAATTGTAGGAGCATCGAAACATGGCACACAAGAAAGCCGCAGGTTCAACTCGTAACGGTCGTGACTCAGAAAGCAAACGTCTGGGTGTAAAACGCTTCGGTGGCGAAGCCGTATTGGCTGGTAGCATCATCGTGCGTCAACGTGGTACGAAATTCCACGCTGGTGACAACGTCGGTATGGGTCGTGATCACACCTTATTTGCATTAACAGACGGTAAAGTTTCATTTGCGGAGAAAGGTCCGAACAGCCGCAAATACGTAAACATCGTATCTGAATAACATCAGATTTCGGTCGATACGGAGCATTAGAAACCCCGTCCTCAGTGGCGGGGTTTTTTCATGGTAGCAGGTAGCACAGATGAAGTTTGTAGATGAAGTCGAAATTCGCGTAGAAGCTGGTGATGGCGGTAATGGCTGTATCGGTTTTCGGCGTGAGAAATACATTCCGTTTGGTGGCCCCAATGGCGGTGACGGCGGCGATGGCGGCGACGTTTATCTAGAAGCCGATGAGAACCTCAACACCTTGATTGATTACCGTTTTGTGCGCATTCATAAAGCCATGCGTGGGCAAAACGGTATGACCAATAATTGTACCGGTAAACGCGGTGATGACATTGTCCTGAAGGT
>DIVC01000042.1:3597-10765 GCA_002423905.1 Idiomarina sp. UBA6142 | reverse complement strand
TACTTAGCCAGTTTAACGGTATTGCTGCATATTGCCGCGCAATGGCAAGGCAATACTGAATTGTTGGCAGCCTTGCAGCAATTTCCTCAACAGCTTGCAGCGCTCGAGCAACACCCATTGGTGCTGCAACCAAGTCAGTTTCAGGATTTGCAGCATTGTATTGTCCTCGGCCGTGGTTTTGGCTATGCCATAGCACGTGAGATGGCACTCAAACTAAAAGAAGTGCTTGGCCTTCACGCCGAAGCGTTTAGTAGTGCTGAATTTTTGCATGGTCCGATTACCTTGACCCGACATCCGTTAACCATCATTGATTTGACTATTGATGATGAAAGCGCCGAAGCACATCAACAACAAATGCGGGAAATTACTGCGCGTGGTGCACGTGTCATTCATGTTCGTAGTGACGCGGCAATCCATCCGCGACTGCAACCGCTCGCGCTGATGTGGCGCTTTTATCAGGCGTTAGAAACTATTGCCCGCAGCCGCGGTCTCGATCCTGATGCGCCGCCGGGCCTAAAAAAGATAACGGAGACTTACTAGTGTTTGTTTGTGAACGTGTACTGACGCGTGACGGTTGGCTTTACCAGCAACAAATCACCCTACAAGACAGTCAAATTGTGTGCATTGAGCCGGCACCAAACCAGCATCAACTGCCTTACTATCGGGGTAGCTTATTGCCCGGCTTTATCGATGTGCAGGTGAATGGCGGCGGTGGTGTGCTGTTTAATCATGATTGCAGCGTCGACGCTCTACAACAGATCATGCAGGCTCACCACCGCTATGGCAGTACCGCATTGTTACCTACTTTTATTACCGATGATTTTGCCGCGATGACACGCGCAGCCGAGGCAATAATTGCCGCCCGTCGGCACGGTGTGGCCGGTATCATTGGCGTGCATTTTGAAGGCCCTTGGTTATTTGCCGGGCGCAAAGGCGTGCATCGTGCTGATTACATGCGCACCCCCAGTGCTGCTGAGTTAGCTTTATTGAGCAACCCAGAATTAGGCGTGGTGATGGTGACCTTAGCACCAGAAATGGTTGCCCCTGAAGTTATCCACCAATTAACCCAAGCCGGTGTTCGCGTCATGCTTGGCCATACCGATGCCAGTGCCGACTTGGCCAATCAGGCCTTTGCTGCAGGTGCTGTGGGTTGTACCCATTTATTTAATGCGATGTCGCAGCTGCAGGGTCGTTCACCCGGAGTTGTCGGTGCTTGCTTGGCTAACGACAGTTACGCCGGGATCATTATGGATGGTCACCACGTAGCGCCCGAGGCCTGCCAGCTCGCCTATAAAGCAAAGGGTGCTGAACGGCTCATGCTAGTCACTGATGCGATGGCACTGGCAGCGACTGACGATGACCAGTGTGATTTATTTGGGGTAACCATTCGCCGCCAGCAGGATCGCCTGACCACTGCTGATGGGACCTTAGCCGGTTCGTGTTTAACCATGCTGGCGGCATTGCAAAATGCGGTGCGCATGTGCGGTATTTCGTTGGCCGATGCCGCGCGTATGGCCAGTACCACACCGGCTACTTTGCTCGGCTTAGATCAGCAGCAGGGCCATCTTGCTGCAGGCTTGCAGGCTGACATGGTGTTGTTGAATGACCGGTTGCAATTACAACAAGTATGGCAGCGCGGACGACCGCTCTACACGGAGATAAAGCAATGAAAAGCTGGTTCCCAATGCTTACCCTCGGGGTATTATTTTTTATCTTCGGCTTTATTACTTGGCTCAATGGTGCGCTGATTCCGTTTTTACAAATCATTTCCAACTTGACTGAATTTCAAGCTCTGCTGATTGCTTTTAGTTTTTATATTGCCTATGTGGTGATGGCGTTACCCATGTCGTGGCTGCTCGATAAAACCGGTTATCAACACGGAATTGTGATTGGTTTAGGCTTGATTGCAGTGGGGTTATTATTATTTGTTCCAGCCGCACTCACACAATGGTTTGCGATCTTTTTAACGGCACAATTTGTGGTCGGTTCCGGTCTTACTATTTTACAAACCGCTTCTAATCCCTACATTACTCGGCTTGGCCCGGAGCAGTCGGCGGCGGCGCGCATTGCCGTTATGGGGATCCTGAACAAAGGTGCTGGAGTGCTCGCGCCGCTGTTCTTTACCTGGCTCGTGCTTGCTGATTTGCCACAAATTTCACAAACCATGCTAGCCAGCTTACCGGAGCTTGAGCGTAGCGAGCAGATCGAGCAGATGGCCAGTCAGCTGATCGCGCCTTATGTTGGTATGGCCCTATTTTTACTGCTGCTGGCGGGACTATTTGCTGCCATTCGATTGCCGCCTATTGAAGAACAACAGCCAGCGCACAATGCACAAAGTATTTGGCAGTTTCCGCAGCTTATTTTGGGTGCAGTCGCACTATTTTTCTACGTGGGTGTCGAGGTGATTGCTGGCGATACCATTGGTATGTATGGCGCCCAGCTGGGGCTGCCGCATTATAGCGTACTGACCTCCTATGTGATGGTCGCCATGGTACTTGGCTATCTGCTGGGGCTGTTGCTGATTCCGCGGTGGTTGAGCCAAGTTGCGGCGTTGCGCTGGTCGGCCGCACTGGGTTTACTGCTTACGGTGTTGCTGCTATTTAGTTCAGCCAGTGATCAGTGGGTAGCTGAACTCATATGGGGTTGGTCAGGTATTCCAACCACACCGAATAGCGTGACCTTTTTAGCCTTATTAGGTTTTGCCAACGCCATGGTATGGCCTACTATCTGGCCATTAGCATTAGCCGGGCTCGGGTCCTTCACGGCGCGCGGCTCGGCAATTTTAATCATGGGCATTGCCGGTGGTGCACTATTACCCTTGCTGTATGGCTGGCTTGCCCAGCAGTCGAGTATGCAGAGTGCCTATGCACTGTTATTGCTCGGTTATGCGGTGATTGGTAGTTATGCCTGGCGCGGCTATCGCATGCGGCACTGGTAACTCGATCCTTGGTTCGAGCGCATTACTGTCTGTAAATATCGAGCGGCGTGCGCTTTATCTGCTATAACTAGAGTTGACTTCGTTGAATTAGGAGAAAACTCATGATGCTTAGTCAACTACAACAATTTCTGTGGTACAGCTTGGTGATCAATTACGCCGTGCTGTTAGTCTGGTGGTTGATGTTACTGCTAGCTGGCGAGCGTATCTATCAGATGCATCGTCGTTGGTTCGCCTTAACCAATGAGCAATTCGCCATAATTCATTATGCTGGTATGGCTTTTTATAAGATCTTGGTACTAGTATTCAATGTCGTGCCATGGCTGGTGCTATGGCTCTTCTCGAGTCATTAGCAGTTAACAAGAGAATAAACATGTTCACCCGACTACTCCTCACTGTAATCCTGTTCGGCGTCTTCAACACGGCCGCTGGGCAACCGGCTAGGTTGACCTTATTTGAGCAAGTGCGCATTTTTGATGGTGAAAAATTGCTGCTGTCCGACCCCATGAACGTGTTGGTGCGCGGTAACCGTATCGATACCATCAGTAGCACTGCTATTACTCTCGGCGATGACGAGCAAGTGCAGGTTATTGCCGGTAATGGACGCACCTTAATGCCGGGCTTAATCGATGCACATTGGCACGCCATGTTGGCATCGCTGCCCATGCAGGCGTTGATGGTGGCCGATATTGGTTATATTAACTTAGTTGCTGGTCGGCAAGCCGAGCAGACCTTGATGCGCGGTTTTACCAGTGTCCGTGACTTAAGTGGCCCTGCGTTTGGACTCAAAAAGGCAATTGACGATGGCGTCATCAAAGGCCCGCGTATTTGGCCGTCGGGTGCGATGATTTCGCAAACTGGTGGCCATGGTGATTTTCGTTTTCCGTATGAAGTGCCTGCCGCTCAAAATGCTGGGTTAACGCGGGGAGAGAGCGTTAATGCTGGAGTGATTGCCGATGGCGTCGACGAGGTTCGCAAGCGCGTGCGTGAGCAATTAATGTTGGGTGCGACGCAAATCAAATTGGCTGCCGGTGGTGGTGTGTCTTCGCTGTATGATCCGATTGATGTGGCACAGTATTCGGAAGATGAATTTCGCGCCGCGGTTGAGGCCGCTGAAAACTGGGGTACTTACGTGGCGGTCCATGCCTATACCGCGCGAGCCATTACTGCCGCGGTGAATGCTGGCGTGAAAGTCATTGAACATGGACAGCTGATGGATGAAGCGACGGCCAAGTTGATGGCTAGAAAAGGAGTGTGGCTTAGTATACAGGCCTTTATCGATAATGAATTTGCCAATCCACAAAGCGGTCAAGCGCGGCTCAAACAGCAAATGGTGCAAGCCGGCACGGACCGCGCTATAGCGCTGGCAAAAAAGCATAAAATCAAACTAGCGTGGGGTACTGATATTCTATTTAACCCACAGGCACCGCAGCATCAAGGCGCCATGCTCGCGACCATGAGTCGCTGGTTGAGTGCAGCTGAAGTACTCGCCTTAGCAACCAGCAAGAATGCTCAGTTGCTGGCGCTGTCGGGGCCACGCAACCCTTATTCAGGCGAACTTGGCGTGGTGAAAGAAGGGGCGTTGGCCGATTTACTGCTGGTACAAGGCAATCCGCTGGAACACCTGTCGCTGATTGCCGACCCACAACGTAATTTTGTGCTGATCATGAAAGATGGCGTGATTTACAAGAACGAGACCCACTAGGGTCTCGTTACCTGAACCAACCTAGCTGAAGCGAAATAATAAGGGTAACACTACCACCACCACCAGTGCCCAGCCGACATACAGTGGGATCATCGCCGTTTGCCAACGTTCTAACGCGGCAAAGCCCTGCTGGTTGCGAATGAAACGCCAGTAGTACCAGGCATAACCACTGAGGCTGAACAGTAGGATTAAATTTTCACCCAAGGCGGCGACGCGATTAGCGCTGAAACCATAAGCAAATAGTCGCTCAGAAATGGCCACCAGTGCCAGCACATCAAGCAGCAAAGCGGCGCTGACTAATAGCCATTGCAGCTGATCAAAGATACCGACCGGTTGCTCTGGATCGCGTGATGATACGCCATAAAGCAGCAAGCCAAGCACCACCACTAACAGCAGATCTAGACCAATCAACACCTCGCGATCGAGATCAAAACTCTGCCCACTTATCAGCATAGTTAATAGCAAGGTGACCAGCACCACGGTAAATAAGGGTGTGAATACACGAGTCAGTACCGGTGCCATGCTTTCGAGTATCGATTGTTTTGATTCGACCAAGTAGGCGGCGACCACCAGTGCGCCCATGGCTCCGCAGGGGATGATCCAACTGATGACGAGGTGTTCCAGATCAAAGCCAATAAAGCTAAACAGAGCGATGGTTAGCGCGACTAATACCATGCCACCCAATGCAATGAGCACAAAATAAATGGCAAACTCACCGGAGAAGCGGATGAAATCCATGCGGCGGCGCTGGCTTTGCCAAAAGTCACCGCTATAGCAGACGCCCACCACAAACCACATCACAATGGGTAAATGGATAATGGTCAGTGTGAAAGTATCGCCATAATCAGCGTAGGGGTAAGCGTTGGCAACGCTCACTAGCACTACACTACTGGCCAGCAGGAACAACCAACCCTGGCGACCAAGCTGGTGTTTGCTGACAAAATAAGCGGCAACAAACGGTAGTGCAAAAAACGCCATATTGCGCGAGTAAAATAAGTCGGCGCGATAATCGTCGAACGGCATCCAACCGAGCAAATCAGGCAGCTTAATCGCCATGGCTGCGGCTATCGCCAGTGCTAATACCAACAGCAAATCCCAGCGCCACCATGGTTGCGTGCTCGCTGGACTCAAGACTAAATGCTGCCACAGCCGTCGCGAATGGACTTCGGCATATTCAGCAGCCACGTGGTCGAGTTTGCCGAGCCGTTTACTGGCGATTAAAAACGCCTCATCGGCGCTTAAACCAGCACGCTGTAGGCGCTCAATTTCGGCCCGTAAATGGTCCTCCAGCTCATCGGCGTCGGCGACACTTATGGCACGATGTTGCTGCAAATAGGTGCGCCAACCCTCAAGTTGATGCTCTAAATCGAAGTGTTCAGGCGAATTGGCCATGGCCATCGACTCCTTGTACTTGTTGGGCGTCATCCCACACGCGATTGAGGGTTTGGGTGATCAGCTGCCACTGGTGACGCTGCTCACGCAGGCTGTTCATACCCTGCTCGGTCAACGCATAATATTTTCGTTTACGGCCGCTATCAGCGACGCGCCAGCGCGCTGCTAATAAGCCTTGCTGTTCAAGTCGATGCAACAACGGGTACAACATGCCATCGGTCCAATTCAAGGCACCGCCCGACAGCTGTTCCACCCGTTTGGCGATATCGTAGCCATAGCTTTCGCCATCGGCCAAAATGCCGAGGACTAATGGTGTGGACGAGGCTGCCATCAAATCTTTGGATAAATTCATGATCTATACCTAGATGCTCAAGGTATAGAAAGCATATACCTAGAACACCAATGTATGCAATAGCTATTTACAAGCGCGCGGCAGTCTTTGAAGATAGCGCCATCTCTGTTTAACAAGGCGGCGTTATGTTGCGACTGATTGGCAATTTTTTGTGGTTTATTCTCGGCGGCGTGATTATGGGCTTGGGCTGGTGGTTGGTTGGCTTGGTCGCCGTGGTTACTATTATCGGTATTCCATGGGCTAAGGCCTGCTTTGTGATCGGCTCATTTTGTTTCTTCCCGTTTGGCAAAGAAGCGATCAGTCGCGATGAGCTTTATGCCCGTGAAGACATTGGCACCGGCGGTCTCGGCCTGTTGGGCAATATTATTTGGTTTATCTTGGCCGGCTGGTGGTTAGCGATTGGCCACGTGTTATCGGCGTTAGTGAATTTCATCACCATCATCGGTATTCCGTTTGCTATTCAACATTTGAAACTGGCCGGCATAGCCTTGGTGCCTATTGGTAAAACCGTGGTCAGCATCGAAGAAGCACAAGCGGCCCGCATGGCTAACGCGCAAGCTAGTGTGGCGCGTCGGCGTGGGGGATAAACACTGGGCGGCGCGGTCACCAGGCTAATCGAGCCGCGCTAACCCAATCAAGTAATCTGCTACGGCACCCATACCAGTTCGTGTACCACCGGCACGTTGTTCGGCGGCGCTGTTGTAATTGGTATTGGTGTTGACGTCGTATACATAGAGCTGCCCATGCTGATCTTCAATAAACTCAATACCAGCTACAGCTACTC
>DIVC01000042.1:712-3574 GCA_002423905.1 Idiomarina sp. UBA6142 | reverse complement strand
GCTTGCTCACTGAGAGCAGGCGCCGCAGTGGTTGGACAAAAGGCCTCACCAATGGCACAGCCATCGGCCGGGCAGAGTTCAAACCCTTGTTCGGTGTTAACTTGCACCGTGTATAAGAATTTTCCGCCAATGAACTCAGCTCGAGTGATGTAAGGTGCGGCTGGCTGAATATAAGCCTGGAGCAACCAAATACCATCGAGAGGCTCAGCGTACTGGTCACCATCAATAAACAATTGTAAGGCGGCGAGGCTGTCAAATAAGGTAACCCCGAGGCCTTTTCCACCGCGATTAGGTTTTAAAATCAGCGGCCACTGATTGAAATCGGCTGCTGTTGGCAGCAACTCATTACGACCGACCACGGCGCGGGTTGCCGGCACTCGCAAGCCAGCTTTTTGTAGCGCTGCATATTGGGATAACTTACAGATCTCCAGCGCTAATGCCCGAGTACCATTTACCACAGTGCATTGCTGGCTTTCTAGCCACGTCAGCGCCATCCGGGTTAATTCAGGCGCAAAGCGATGGCCCCGCGTATGTGATGAGGCACTCATGCGGTTGTAATACACGGCATTGGCAGGCATCTGATCGAAGTGAACGGCTCCGCTATCAAGAAACCATTCGTTCGGTGAAACGCCACGATCAGCAAAGGCTTGACGTAATGGCACCACCCATTCCTCGTTTTCGTGCATAATAACGATATCGCGCATAATACGACTCACACCTAATTGACGGTGACATTATTCTAACCGAAAGCGTGCTGCGCATTTCGATTATCGCGTTATAAGATATAGCACTATTGACAGAGGAGTGGGAACGATCATGCAATGGATGATTTATGGTGCCAACGGCTACACCGGCGAACTGATTGCTCGGTACGCGAAAAGTCTCGGTCAACGTCCGCTCTTGGCCGGCCGCTCCGAAGCAAAAATTAAAGCGTTAGCAGAGCAACTCGAATTACCCTATCAGATCATTGATTTAGCCGACACCGAAGCGCTGCAAGCGGCGCTTTGTGATGTTGACTTGGTGGTGCATTGTGCGGGTCCGTTTGAGCTAACCGCTGAGCCAATGATGGATGCCTGTATCGCTAGCAAAGCCCATTACCTCGATATTACCGGCGAACTCACGGTGTTTGAAGCGGCGCATCAGCGCCATCAGCAAGCACAGGAGGCAGGCGTGGTGTTGTGTCCCGGCGTGGGTTTTGATGTGATCCCTACCGATTGTCTTGCCGCACAGCTCAAGGAACTTCTTCCCGATGCGAGCGAACTTACATTAGGCTTCGATTCTGCCTCGCGCATGAGTCGTGGTACTGCCAAAACCAGTGTGCGTCGCTTGGGCGAAGGAGGCGCAGTACGCAAAAAAGGCGTCATTACTAAAGTTCCGTTGGCCTATCGTACCCGTCAGATTGACTTTGGCGGCGGTGAAAAGCTTGCAATGACTATTCCATGGGGTGACGTGTCCACCGCCTATTACAGCACCGGTATTGGTACCATCGAGGTCTACATTCCGGCGTCACCAGGTTTAGTGAAACGCTTAAAGAGGTTGAATTATTTACGTTGGCTGTTGCGTTTTGAATGGGTCAAGCAGTGGTTGGCGAAAAAAATTGACCAACAGCCGGCGGGGCCAAGTGAGAAACAGCTCGAACAGGCGATCACCTATGTGTGGGGCGAAGTTCGCAATGACCAAGGTGAGCAACAGCAGCTGCGCTTAAAAGTTATGAATGGCTATCGCTTAACCAGTTATGGAGCGGTCGATATTGCGCTGTACGTATTAGCACAGCAACCGAAAGGTGGTTTTTATACACCCTCATTGTTGTGTGGCAAAGAGTGGGTGCAACGTTATGTGGTTGATTAGCAAGTTACAGCTTTTATGCTGTTTAATTACTTTGGCCATATGGGTTCCTGTGACAGCATTGGCGCAAGATTCAAGAGAATTCGAAAAGGACATTGAGCTGATTGATGAATTCGACATTATCGGCACTTTTTGGGAGTTAGAACCGGAGAAAAAACGCGGCACTTTTGAGTTACGCACTTATGAACCAAACTTTATTTTAGTCGCCCATCATACTTCCAATATCAACAAACAACCGACTTCGCCCACTCGAGGTCCATCAGTACCGATCGCCAGTTATAAGCCGAATGAGGTGAAGCTACAAATTTCGTTACGTACTAAAATAGTTGAAGATTTTCTGTTACCGAATGCTGATGTTTGGGTCGCTTTTCAGCAAACCTCGTTGTGGCAAATGTGGAATCCTAGAGACTCGGCGCCATTTCGTAGTACTGATTATAATCCAGATATTTTCTATGTTGTGCCGGTGACCAAGGAATTTGATTTTCTGCCGGGTGATGCCCGTATTCGCTATGCCAAGGTGGGCTTTGCACATGAATCGAATGGCAACCGCGAACCCGATTCACGTAGCTGGAACTATCTGCACTTTGGCGGTGCCGCACAGTTTCGAGACTTTATTTGGGAAAGCACCTTTAAACAGCGCATTAACGAAGTGGGCGATGACGACGATAATCCTGATTTAGTCCGTTACCGGGGTAGTTTTGAGAACCGTGTAGCATGGATAAACGGCACGCATACCTATAGTCTAACGCGGATTTCGCGTGATTTATCGATACACCGTGGCTCTTGGCAGTTTGACTTCACGATGCCGTTTCATAGTGGTAAACCCGATGGTTTGCGCTTTTACGTACAGTTGTTTTCCGGCTATGGTGAAACCTTGTTGGACTACAATCATCGCCAGAACCGCATTGGTTTAGGTTTTCTATTGTTGAAATTTTAAGCAGCGATCTCGGGAGCACTACGCATGAGTCGTAACTATTTATTGGCGATGTATGACAAGGCATTGAAATGGCCTTTTGG
>DIVC01000042.1:0-638 GCA_002423905.1 Idiomarina sp. UBA6142 | reverse complement strand
GGCTGTGATCGAAGGTCACATCACTATTTATGTGTCAAAAAAACCAGAGCGAAAAAAATCATGAGCGACAATCCGACCCCATGCCCTCAGTGTCAGTCTAATTATGCCTATTTTGATGGGCGCATTTGGGCTTGCCCAGAGTGTGGCCATGAGTGGACTGAACAGGATACCGCGGCTGCCAGTGCTGGCAAGGTCTATCGCGACGCCAACGGCAATGAATTGCACGATGGTGACACCGTGACGGTGATTAAAGACCTTAAGGTCAAGGGCTCATCATTGGTGGTTAAAGTTGGTACTAAAGTGAAAAATATCCGCCTTACCGATGAAGGAGACCATGACATCGATTGTAAGGTCGATGGTATCGGGCCGATGAAACTGAAAACAGAGTTTGTCAAAAAGGCCTAATGAGCTCATTGCGGGCGCGCTAAGCGCGCCACGCCCTGAGCGGCCAAACTCGAAATGTACCAGTAATCAGCAGTTTCTAGCACACCGGTGGTTTGTGGATACAGCCCTGCGGGGTCTTGTAAGCTTTCTAACACCGCACCGGCGCTATTGATTTTAACCACATGGCCATAGCTCGTCGCCTGCGGCCGCATCATGCGCGGTAATCGTTGTACCACCTTACGCAGCCATGGGTA
>DIVC01000018.1 GCA_002423905.1 Idiomarina sp. UBA6142 | reverse complement strand
GGTACCTGTAGCTCGTTGTCGCGCTGTTTGTTACTGTTGGTGAGCAGGGCCTCTAAGCCACGCCCTAATCCGCGTTTTTTCGCTGTCATGGGTCTGCTTATCCTTGTGCTTTAGCCGCTGCTTCGGCTTTTTTGAGTTGTTCGGCTCGACGAATCATTTCGCCGGCCAAAGCCAAATAGGCTTTGGCGCCCGATGAGCCTTTGTCGTAATACATGGCTGGCATACCAAAACTTGGTGCTTCGGCCAGCCGCACATTACGTGGAACGACGGTTCGATAGACTTTATCACCGAAATGCGCCTTGAGTTGTTCCGAAACGTCATTAGCCAGCCGATTGCGGGGGTCATACATGGTCCGCAAAATACCTTCAATACTCAGTCGTGGATTGACCGCTTCGGCCAAGCGCTCAACGGTATCCATTAACGCGGTCAAACCTTCTAAGGCAAAGTACTCACACTGCATGGGTACCAACACCGAATCAGCCGCTGCCATGGCATTGACAGTGAGCATGCTAAGTGACGGTGGGCAGTCGATGAAAATATAATCGTAGTGATGCACTATCGGCTGCAAGGCTTGAGCTAGACGCTGCTCGCGGGCGAATTCTTCCATTAATTTAATATCGGCAGCGGTGGTATCACCGTTCGCCGCTATCAAGTGATATTTGCCGGTGGTTTCGGTAATGATAACGTCGTTGATAGGCTTTTTCTCAACTAACAGCTCATAAGCTGTATTTGCCACATCGTATTTATCCACTCCACTGCCCATAGTGGCATTGCCTTGCGGATCAAGATCGATCAACAACACTTTGCGTCGTGTCGCTGCCATCGATGCAGCCAAATTCACTGCCGTGGTGGTTTTACCCACACCACCTTTTTGATTCGCAATTGCAATGATTCGTCCCACTGGCTATCAACCTCTTTTTTTTATTATCACCAAATGGCGTTCACCATCGGCTTCTGGTACCTGCAATTTGATCACCTCGGAGGTCTGATAAGCCGCTGCTAAGCAGGCTAATTCAGCGCCGGGATAATTTCCCTTTAAGGCGTAAAAGCTGCCATTATTGGTCGGTAAATGAGCACACCAACTGAGCATATCATTTAACGAGGCAAAGGCTCTACTTATCACCCCATCAAATTGTTGCTCTGGTTGGTAATCTTCAACGCGGCTTTGCACCGCGGTTACATTGTTGATCTTCAGCAGATGGCACACTTGGCGAATGAAGCGTATGCGTTTGCCCAGACTATCAAGCAACACAAACTGCCAATCAGGCCGCGCTATCGCCAGCGGTAATCCCGGTAAGCCAGGCCCAGTGCCAACATCGATAAAATGCTGACCGGTGAGATGCGGCAACACCACCAGGCTGTCCACAATATGCCGACTAAGCATCTGTTGTGGGTCGCGCACGGCGGTTAAATTGTAGGCTTTGTTCCATTTATGCAGTTGCTCAACCAGCGCCACTTGTTGGGCTAATTGTGCTGGCGTTAACTCAATGCCGGCTTGCTCAAGCAGCTGTTGTAAGCGTTGTTGCATAGCGCTCTAACCCTTTTTCACTAAGCGCTTTTGCGCAATAAACCTTGCTTCTTTAAATGCACCAACAACATGGATATAGCTGCCGGTGTTATGCCAGATATTCGCGCCGCTTTGCCAATGGTTTCTGGCTGATGCTGGTTCAATTTAGCCACCACTTCGTTAGACAGACCTTTGATGGTTTTGTAGTCAAAACTTGGCGGCAACAGGGTATTTTCATGGCGTAATTGTTTCGCAATTTCATCCTGTTGGCGATCAATATAACCTGCATATTTAGTTTTAATTTCAACCTGTTCGGCGGCTTCTTCATCGGCAAGCCCAGGCCCTAAACTGGCGATCATCATCAACTCTGTATAGCTCACTTCCGGGCGGCGTAACAGCTCTTCAGCATTCACTTCTCGGCTAATTGGATTTTTCAATTGGGTGTTCAATTGTTCCGTCGCTGGATGGTTTACATGCACCCAAGTTGCCCGCAAACGTTGTTGTTCTTGTTCTATGGCTTCCATTTTTTCATTAAATCGCGCCCAACGCTGATCATCGACCAAACCAAATTGGCGACCCTGTTCGGTCAAGCGAGCATCGGCATTATCTTCGCGCAACAACAACCGGTATTCGGCGCGCGAAGTAAACATACGGTAGGGTTCTTTGGTACCTAGGGTAGATAAGTCATCAATTAGCACGCCCATATAGGCTTGATCGCGACGTGGCGCCCAGCCGTCTTTGCCTTGCGCTTGCAATGCAGCATTTAAACCAGCAATAAGACCCTGTGCAGCGGCTTCTTCATAGCCTGTGGTGCCATTAATTTGGCCGGCGAAAAACAAGCCATGAATATATTTGGTTTCTAACGTTTGCTTTAGATCGCGCGGATCAAAAAAGTCATATTCAATGGCATAACCGGGGCGGGTAATGTGAGCATTTTCAAAGCCTTTGATCGAACGCACCAAATTAACCTGAACATCGAACGGTAAGCTGGTGGAGATGCCATTTGGATAGACTTCATGCGTGGTTAACCCTTCAGGCTCGACAAAAATTTGGTGTGAATTTTTGTCAGCAAAACGCATAACTTTATCTTCAATTGATGGGCAGTAGCGCGGGCCAACTCCTTCAATGACACCTGAATACATTGGCGAACGATCTAAACCGGCGCGAATAAAGTCATGGGTTTGTTCATTGGTATGAGTGATATAGCATGAAATTTGCTGCGGATGATCGCTGCTTTTGCCCATAAATGAGAAAGTTGGTGTGGGTTTATCACCGGGTTGTTCTTGCATTACTGAAAAATCGAGACTGCGCGCATCAATACGTGGTGGTGTACCGGTTTTTAATCGATCCACCCGTAACGGCAATTCACGTAAGCGTTTGGCCAGCGCATTGGCAGGCGGATCGCCGGCGCGACCGCCTTGATAATTTTCTAAACCAATATGAATAACGCCGCCTAAAAATGTACCTACGGTGAGCACTACTGACGTCGCTGAAAATTTGAGTCCCATTTGCGTAACAACGCCAATAACCTGATCGTTATGAACGATCAAATCTTCACAAGCTTGCTGAAATAAGGTCAGATTTTCTTGGTTTTCTAAAAAGCTTCGCACGTAAGCTTTGTACAATAAACGATCTGCTTGTGCACGAGTTGCTCGAACAGCTGGGCCTTTGGATGAATTTAAGGTGCGAAATTGAATGCCGGCATGATCAGCTGCGTGAGCCATGATGCCACCTAATGCATCAATCTCTTTAACTAAATGGCCTTTACCAATTCCACCAATTGCTGGGTTACATGACATTTGTCCAAGCGTTTCAATGTTGTGCGTGAGCAATAGGGTATGACTACCCATGCGCGCTGCGGCAAGAGCGGCTTCGGTTCCGGCATGACCGCCACCAATGACGATCACGTCATAATGCTGATGGAAGGAATGTTGGGTTGTCATGATGCGCTGATCCTTAAAAAATATAGCCTGGTATTTTAGCGCGAATTGATATGGATCGGAACGGGTAAATTTTAACCAGTTTGAATCCGCTCTCTGATTTAAAGATCAAAAAAAAAGAACTTAGATCTTTTTCTTTTGATCCTTTACTGCTCTTACTACTAGTCACAGACATTCTGTGGATAACTGCATTGAGACTATTATGGGTAAGGATCACAACGATCAGGTTTGTTGTGGGTAACCAGCGATCCTAGTTGTGATCATTCGGTGGGTAAGATCGCTAGTTATCCACAATGGTGGTTATCCACATAGTTATCCATACCTTATTTACAGCCCTTAGGCTTAGTTATGCCCTAGTTATTCACAAAGCCTTAATGAATAATTCTATCCAGGTGGATGTTTTTTGTTCAGGATCATCGATAGACATATCAATTTCTAAGCGTTCGACTAAGCATTCTGCACCGCTTTTTTGTAAACGCTCATCGCAATCACGACCAGCGGCACAAAAGGTATCGTAATTACTATCTCCTACAGCAATTACGGCATAGCGAAGCAGCGGCAAGTCTGGCTGATGTTGGCTGAGTTGCTCGGCAAAATCGAGCATAGAATCGGCATATTCTCCAGCGCCATGGCTGGCAACACAACATAACCAAGTCGCCGGATCAGAGTTAATCAATTGCTGGTAGTCTGGTTCGTAATGAAGTGTTGTGGTGTGTCCGGCAGCAAGCAATTGGTCGCTTAATTGGTCGGCAAGATACTCGGTGTTACCCGAAGTAGTGGCGACGAGAATATCAATGTGTGCCATGGCTTTTACTCGTTGGTGAAGCTGTTACTAACAGCTGCGAAATGGATTGTTGAGAGTCTACGGTATGCACTGAAAAACTGCTACGGAGAGGAACCACAAAGCCATCATGTGATATTTCTGGTAAAGAGCGTTTGAACCACGGAATTTTGGCTTTCGCTTGGGTTTTGTCGGTATTGGTTAAAAAGATAAGGAAAGCTTCATTATCGGCACGAGCGAGCACAGTACCTTTAGCGATAGATTGCCGCAGCGCGTTTGCGATAGCAATTAATACATGGTCTCCCAAAGCTCTGCCATAGGTGGCATTAATGGTCGCTATATTATCGATACTAAGAATCAGTAGACTGTGTTGATTATTGGGTTGCTGTTGTTGCAGCGTGCTGACGACATTTACAAAATAGGCTTGGCTTGATATCCCCGTTAATGTATCCGTCATGGTGACTTCACTGAGTAATTGATTTTGTTGCATTAAACGTGGCACAGCCATGGCTAGGTAGCAATTAATAGCAGTCAAACACAAGGCGAATTGATAGATAACCGCCTCGTTGTGAAGCTCTAATAGCTGAATCCCTGCTACCATAATTAAGCTCAGTACTAGCAACGCGAGCGCGCCACGAAGGGGGTGTTCCGTGTAGATAACCCAGGTTAAAGGGATGCCAACAAAGAACATAAAATAGGCGACATTAGCACTAGTACTCAACCAATTTAACAGCATAACTGCGGCTGCAAAGCCGACCACCAACCAAACTTTAGCGACAAACCGTAAAAGATGGCTTCGTTCTTGATGATCGATGCGACTAAATGCTTGAAAAGGAGGGTTGTATTGGGGCCAAAAACGACTAAATAAGGCAATGGCTAATGGGCTGATCACTAGGCAGCCAATCATATCACCAAGCCACCAGGCTAAGAGGCCTTCAATGGCCGTCACCATGACGGTTGAACTGGTAAACAACAGCGTACTCATGCCACCTAAGGCGGCCAGAAAGCTTCCGAGCGCAAACGCCACCAGCATGATAATCAGGCGGCGAGGAAATTCACCGCTACCTAAGCGGGAAAAACTGACACGCGCGAAGGCGCCACCAATTGCATAGGCACAGGTATGTACCAGACCAAACAGCAGCCCTACGGTAATCGCCGCAGTATCGACTTGCCCTTCGAGTAGCGCAAATACATCGCGGTTAACGAGGATAGAGGCAATCAAGATTGGGGCAATGGCTCGGCTACCTAGCACAATAAAAGCGGCCATCGATAAGCCGCCCGGCAGATACCATAAACTGGTGTATGGCGCGTACTCCATTAATCCAGCTAAATGCCAGCCGCACACCCAAAAAAGAATTAATGCGCCATATTTTATTTCTGCCATGTCGTTACTTCCTTAAAACATACTGGCGAAACGGTACTTTATGTCAAACCTTGGTTTGCGACAAATGGAATGTTTTTGCGCTTAGTTGGATAGTATCAATGACAGAAGGTTGCTACATTCGAAACAATTTTTTGCTGATAAGGTTGAAACATGCAAACACAACGCATCCTGCTGACGCTAATCGCGGGCTTTTGGCTATCAAACGTATGGGTATCGACGGTACAGGCGAGCGCTATTAGTCAAACCAAAGGCTCTTTTGTGGATAAATTCCGCCAGCTGGATGAGACCTTACCGACGCCGAACGTGTATCGTGCTGCAACCGGAGAGCCGGGTGAGAAATATTGGCAGCAGCGGGCTGATTATCAGATTAAGGTGCGTTTGGATGAACAAAAGCGTCGTATCGAAGCCTATGAAACTATTCGCTATTACAATAATTCGCCGCACACGCTGAAATATATTTGGATTCAGCTCGATCAAAACATTTTTAAAAATGATTCCATGGCAGAATTAACCGCTACCTTCAACAGCAAGCCGACGGTAAATTTAGCCGGTATTGATGGTCCCGCACGGTTGTCATTAAATCAGTTACGCCGGCAACAATTTATGGCCGATAACGAGCTTGGGTTTAGCATCAATAAAATAGTTGATGGTACTAATAAGCCGCTAGATTTCGTCATTGTTGGCACTAATTTGCGCATTGACCTGCCGCGCCCAATCAGCTCGGGCCAGCGATTCGATTTTGCCATTGATTTTGCTTACAACATGGTCGAAGAAGATGCAGTCAACGCCCGCTCAGGCTATGAAAATTTTCCGAATGATGCGCGCGAGGGCGGTAACGATATCTTTTTGCTGGCGCAATGGTATCCGCGCGTTGCGGCGTTTACCGACTATGAAGGTTGGACCAATAAAGAATTCTTAGGCAGTGGCGAGTTCACCATGGAATTTGGTGACTTTGAGGTGGCTATTGATGTGCCCGCCGATCATATTGTGTCTGCCTCTGGAGTGCTGCAAAACCCGCAGCAAGTGCTCACCAAGCAACAACGCGAGCGCTTAAAGCAAGCTGAAAAGGCTGACCAACCGGTGTTTGTGGTTACTCCTGAAGAGGCGCTTGAGAACGAAAAGCAGGGCACCAGTGAACGCAAAGTATGGCGTTTTAAAGCCGAGAATGTGCGCGATTTTGCCTGGGCCTCTTCACGTAAATTTATTTGGGATGCACAAGGTTATCAGCAAGGCGGCAATGTGCAGCCATTGGTGATGGCGATGTCATTTTATCCGAAAGAGGGCGGCGAGCTGTGGGAAAAATACAGCACGGCGTCGGTGATTCATACCATGGAGGTGTATTCGCGGTTTTCTTTTGATTACCCCTACCCAACCGCGCAGTCAGTGAATGGCCCAGTGGGCGGTATGGAATATCCGATGATCACCTTCAATGGGCCGCGCACGGTGTTGCAAGATGACGGGTCGCGGACTTATTCCTTGGCGGAAAAACGCTTTTTAATTGGTGTGGTTATTCATGAGATTGGGCATATTTATTTCCCTATGATCGTGAATTCTGACGAGCGCCAATGGACTTGGATGGATGAAGGCCTGAATAGCTTTTTGGATGGCATTGCTGGCCGTGAGTGGGACCCAAGCATTCCATGGGGTGCAGAGCCGCGCTCGATTATCGATTATATGAAATCGACCAACCAAGTGCCGATTATGACGCAATCGGATAGTGTCTTGAACTTAGGCCCGAACGCCTACACCAAGCCCGCAGTCGCACTGAATATTCTGCGTGAAGTGGTAATGGGGCGGGAATTATTTGATTACGCGTTTAAAGAATACGCCCAGCGCTGGGCATTCAAACGGCCAACTCCAGCTGACTTTTTCCGTACCATGGAAGAAGCCTCGGGTATCGATTTGGATTGGTTCTGGCGTGGTTGGTTCTATTCTACCGATCACGTTGATATTAGCTTGGAGCG
>DIVC01000099.1:4574-7604 GCA_002423905.1 Idiomarina sp. UBA6142 | reverse complement strand
TCGATAACCTGGGGGGTTTCAGCTATTTCAATGGCTAGTCGGCTGGGCATAGAAGACCTCGATGAAACCACGCAATTGCGCCCCATTCAGGACCATGCTGAGCGACTCCAAGCTGTTGTTGCAAGCCCGCACTCAAACGCTCGCTTAGCAACTCTGCTAAGCCGCCAACCAACACCAAACGACCGCCGGCATAAGCACGTGCTTGCTGACCAATCGCATCAAGATAACTCGCCGCCCGGGTGACCAACTCCTGTGCCACTGGGTCTGCGGCGACCGCAAGCTCAATAACCAATGGGGCAAGCGCGGCGAACTGCGCTGCCGTAGCTTGGTGGAGCACAGTAACGATTTCATGCGAGCTCATTAACTGAAGCTGCTGCTGCACCCGCTGCGCTAATAGACTCGTCGGTTGCACGCCATCAAGCACTTCGAGGGTGTGCTGCACTGCGCGCAAGCCAAGCCAGGCGCCACTGCCCTTGTCACCGAGCAAAAACCCATGACCACCCCATTGCTTTAGCTGATGGCCTGACCAGCCAGCGGCACAAGAGCCAGTCCCGATAATCATAACTGCCCCAGGTTGACCAGCATGCGCGCCATAGACCGCTGCATGCAAATCAGAAATCACCTGGACGTGTGCAAACGGATGCGCCCACTGCTGCAAAGTAGCCTTTGCAGCGGCAACATTGGCGCCAGCCAAGCCAGCGCAGACTGTGGTTTTGGCGAATCTATCGGTGGCAATACCTGCCTGCTTAAATGCTGCGCTACACGCCTCTAAAATAGAGCTTTGTGCTTGCAGCGGCTGCTGCGCAATATTAGCAGGGCCGCCTTTGGCGCTCGCTAGCAGCTCACCCTGGTCATCGTATACATGCACACTGCATTTAGTGCCACCGCCATCAACACCCACATAATAATGAATTGCGTTCATCGCTCATTGAACCCTAGCTTGCTGCAAATACACTATGATAGTGCCACATTTTGCACAATGGCTTGTAATACTTTATTCTCAAAGCATTATATTTGAGGGATTAATTTATGATAAAGCAGCTGTTGCTGAGTGTTGTGGCACTTGGGCACGATTATTATCCAGCAGCCATTGATTCGATCAGCGCTGAAGATTACTACCAGCAGGTCATCAGTGCATTACCCATCGTGCCGCAAAATTACCAGCCAGGTCCGTTTGATTGTGCAACGACGGTATCGGCAGACAACGCGGATTATCAGACAACTGTAGCCATGGGAAGCGCACCCGGATGGCTAGAAAAGAGTGCACATGATTGGCATTATTTCCCTATAAGCAAGGCCGAAGGCAACATTTTAGTGATTGATTTTGCCTATAAAAACCAACAGCTCGGCTATCGCTATTTAGCCAACGAGGCAACCCAAAGCCAGCTATTCGAACCTTGGAGCAGCTCTAAAATTATCGCTTTTATTGGTGCCATGACCCAGTTTAGCGTTGATTTTGCCCAGCCTGACACGCTGATTGGACAAGTGCGACTGGCGGATATCATCACCAGTATTCATAGCTATCAGCCAATCGGCGGCGCTGATGGTGATTCTAATGCCTACGCCTATTACTTTGCTAATCTCGCCGGTCGCGATTATCTTACGGCACTGTTTCATGAAGGTTGGCTCAATAGTGGGCAGCCGCAGGTTAAATTTCGGGGGGCTTACGGTCCAACTCCCTATACTCCAGAGCCACCGCGTTGGCAAACTGCGAGTCGTGCTCAGCAGCTCACGGTGACGCAACCCACCACGGATCCAGGTATGCTGCCCTATCGCTGCGATAATTGCGGTTTAACCGGCAACAAGCCAATGACGACCTTGGTGCTTGCAGAATTTCTCAAACGTTTAGCAAGTTATCAGCGTGACCCTCTGATTCAGCTCAACGGGCTCTCGGCGGACGCGATCGCGATGTTATTTTTCGGCCCTGGTCATAGTCAACACGACATCGCTGCCGGTGGCATGATGGCAGGGGCGAGTTTGACTCCGCATCGCGCTATCGCCGCCGCTTTGCAACAACACTATCCAGCCCTACGCGGGTTATCTGTTCAGGCAACGTTAGATCAAGCCAGCAACGGTGATTGGCGAATCTTACATAAATTAGGGGCAGGTCCGAGCGAAACCCGCGACAGTGGTGAGGTTGTTGCCTTGCTGCACGTCTGCTTACCACTGCCCGATGGTAGCCGCGAGTTCACCATGGCGGTGCAAGCCAGCAGCCAAAAACAAGATTATACCGGGGTAGGAGAGGCCGGTTTAAAGGTCGAGCACATTATCCAGCAAGCTACCCTGCAGCTGCTGCGCCAGCCACCAAGCCCGATCAACGCCGAGAAGGTTGCTCAACCCGATGCTTAATCACTACAGTTGGCCCGACTTATGGGTGTTTATCGGTTATTTAGTGCTGCTGCTCGGCAGCGGCTGGCTGCTCAATCGACGCAATGCCACCAGTAACGATTACTTTCTGGCCGGCAATGCCATGCCGACCTGGGCGGTCGCCGTTTCGGTGCTAGCCACCTCGCAATCAGCAGCCACTTTTCTTGGTGGTCCAGACCAAGGTTATCGCGGTGACTTAACCTATTTGGCCAGCAATATCGCAGCGTTTATAGCCGTATTTTTCGTTGCCAAATGGCTGTTGCCACGTTTCTATGAGCAACGGGTTTTCACCGTTTATGAATTACTGCAGCAGCGCTTTGGTAGCGTCGCCAAACAACAAGCCGGAATGTTGTACTTATTTGGGCGTGTTTTCGCCAGTGGCGCGAGGCTGTACATGGCGGCAATAGCCGTTGCCATGATCGTATTTGGTAATATCGCGCCAACCAGCGTCGCCAGCGCTATCGCCCTCATCGTCGTGGCAGGCTTGCTGTACACCGTAGTAGGCGGCATCCGTACCATAATCTACTCAGATTTCATTCAAGCACTGGTTTATGTCAGCGCTGCCATCGCGGTGTTGATTATCCTGCTCCAGGCTATTCCGCTGAACGTCAGTGAACTGGTGTCGATCTTACAGCAAGCTACTGAGCAAACGCCTTCAAAGCT
>DIVC01000099.1:0-4457 GCA_002423905.1 Idiomarina sp. UBA6142 | reverse complement strand
CGCGGTTTAGTGACCATTGGGATTATTGCAGCGGCACTGTCTACGCTCAATTCTGGGCTCAATTCAATGGCCAGCGTATTGATTCAAGATCTTTATAAACCGTGGCGGTTGGCGCGCCAAGCAGGTACCCCAGCACTGCACTTTGTTCGTGCCGGGCAGGGGGCGATGGCGCTAGTCGCACTGGTGCTCGGCGCCATGGCAATGCTTTGCTATTATTGGCAACAGTATAGTGATACACCCCTACTGGCATTTGCTTTGGGGGTGATGGTGTTCTCCTACAGCGGGTTGCTTGGGGTATACTTTGTTACCTTATTTAGTCAACGTGGTAACCGCCGCTCGATAACCGCTGCACTGATTATTGGCTTTTTCATACCACTGAGTCTGCAACCCTATATGATGGATTTATTATGGCCTGCTGCATGGGTGACTGATATTGGCTTCACTTGGCAACTTGTTATCGGTACCAGTGTCTCAACTTTTATATGTTGGCTTGGTAAAGCTAACCCTAACCCAGAAACGTCGGTATGAAACAATCAACTCAAACGCACTCTGAGGCGTTACTGCAACAACTTGATAGCTTTATCTCTGAGGGTCGTAATCCAAATACTATGGATATCGATACGCTCTCCAGCGTTGCTATTCTGCAACGCATTAACCGCGAAGATGCTGGTATTGCTGGCGCTATTGAACAACAACTGGACATCATTGCGGCCGCAGTAGACTGTATTGTTGACCGCTTACAAACGGGCGGACGCTTGCTTTACATGGGCGCCGGAACCAGTGGCCGACTAGGGATTCTTGATGCGGTTGAATGCAAGCCAACATTTAGTGTCGACGAATCGATGGTGCAAGGCATTATCGCCGGCGGCGAAAGGGCTATTCAGCATGCAGTTGAAGGTGCTGAAGATGATCGTGAGGCCGGCAAAGCTGATTTGCAACAACGCCACTTAACGGCCAACGACGTCGTGGTTGGACTTTCTGCCAGTGGTCGCACACCCTATGTCAGCGCCGGTTTGAGCTATGCCAATAGCTGCGGCAGCGCAACCATTGCAATTACCTGTAATCCGAATACTGAGGTGTTGCAGTTAGCCCAGTTTGGCATCTGCCCAATTGTGGGCCCTGAAGTTCTGACTGGCTCAACCCGGATGAAATCAGGAACGGCACAAAAAATGGTGCTGAACATGCTGAGTACAGCGGCGATGATCAAGCTCGGCAAAAGTTATCAAAATTTGATGGTTGATGTGCATGCCAGTAATGAAAAGTTGTATGCCCGCGCAGTTCGCATCGTCACCCAAGCCACCGGCTGCTCAAGCGCTATTGCCGAGCAGCAATTACAGCGTGCAGGGCAACATGCCAAGTTAGCGATCTTGATGATCCTAACCGGCACTGAGGCAAACCAAGCGCGGCAGCTACTGAACGAAAATAATGGCTTTCTGCGCCGCGCAGTTGCCCAACAAAGCGAGCCACACCATGATTAAATTAGTGCTGGTTACCCTCAGCTTGCTGAGTGCTCTGACGCTAACGGCACCCAGCCAGGCGGTGATAGTTGGTGCTGAACGAACTGCACACTATCAATCACTATTAGCTGGTAAACGACTGGCACTGGTGGTTAATCAAAGCGCTCGGGTTGGCGACCAACACTTGGTGGATTATCTGCGTGGCGAAGGCCATCAAATTGTTCGCGTACTTGCTCCCGAACACGGTTTTCGTGGCAATGTTGGCGCTGGTGAACACATTGATGATAGTGTTGATAGCCGCACCGGCATACCCATTATGTCGCTCTATGGAGCGCTCAAAAAGCCTACTCCAGCCATGCTAGCCGACATTGATTATCTAGTGGTTGACTTACAAGATGTCGGTACCCGTTTTTATACCTACCTGAGCACCTTACACTACGCTATCGAAGCGGCCGCCGAACAGCGTATACCGGTGTTGATATTCGATCGACCCAATCCAAATGGAGCATTTATTGACGGCCCGGTATTGGAGCCCGAATTTCGTTCCTTTGTTGGTATGCATGAAATTCCGCTACTGCATGGCATGACGCTGGGTGAATTAGCGCTCATGATTGTTGGTGAAGGCTGGATTAATGCCGCCGCGCAAGCCGATGTCAAAGTGATTGGCATGCAGGATTATCAGCGCCAGCAACGCTATGATTTACCGGTACCGCCCAGCCCTAACTTGCCAAATAGCCAAGCTATTCAGCTGTACCCTTCGTTATGCTTATTCGAAGCCACCGCCATGAGTATTGGTCGTGGCACCGACTTTCCGTTTCAAGTACTTGGGCATGATCAGGTTCATTTGGGGGAGTTCAGCTTTACCCCGAAAAGCTTACCTCACAGTGCGCCGACCCCGAAATTACAGGACCAGCAACTATATGGCATTGACCTGCGCAATAGTGCCATGAGCGGTTTTGATTTATCGTTATTAATCGCCGCCCATAATGCCTTCCAAACAGCGCAAATCAAATTTTTTACCAGCCCTGACTTTATGGATAAATTAAGTGGTACCGACAAGCTCCGCTTGGCCATTGAAGCGGGACTTTCTGCCGAGCAAATTCGGGCACAGTGGCAACCGCAGCTCGATGCTTTCAAGCAACTGCGTCAGCAGTATTTACTGTATCCCGACTAACTGCTGAAGCGGTTTAATTTTGGCGCATTCGCACAAACGCTTTGTTGGTTAAGGCTAACACCGAGCGACCGTGCTCAGAGGCTTGAATCAGGGCAATAAATAACAAATCAATCACCCAGTTCTGGGCTGTTCGTGCATGAATAGATGCCAGGCGCATTGAGTCGGCTTCGGCGATTGAAAACAGCACCATATCGGCATATTGGCTGATCGGCGTTTTACCGTAGTGGGTTAACGCGATAACTTGACTGCCATGGCGGCGCGCTTCTTTGACAACCCGCAGGACTTCTTTGGTGGCGCCTGACTCGCTAATCGCAAAGACTAAATCGTGTTCACTTAAGGTTGCTGCAACCGCTAACTGCACATGGCTATCGGAGTCATGCTGAGCATACAATCCGAGTTTACGAAGTTTGTAACAAAAATCAGCGCAAACTATTGATGAGCCGCCAACGCCGGTAATAAGAATGCGTTTGGCCTGCAATAACGCCTGCACGGCTTGTTCAACGTGATTATGTTCATTTAACGATCGCGTTTCCTGCAATACTTTTATTTTACCCGCCAGTAACTTATCAGCCATCGTCGGCAGTGGATCATCAATCGTGATTTCACCGTGCAAACGTTCTGCCGCATAATGATTTTTATTGATCGCATCGAGCAGCGCTAACTTAAATGCCGGATAACCTTTGTAGCCTAATTTTTGTGCAAACTTAACCACGCTCGATTGGCTTATACCTACCTGCTTGGCGAGTTGCGATGATGAAAGATCGCGCAGCGCTCGCGGCGACGCCAAGGTAAAGGCGGCTAACTTGGCCTCATTGCTGGTCAAGCTTGACTGTAATGCCTTTATTTTCGTCAGTGCTGACATAATGCTCTATCCTCAAACGGTTTTTTTGACTATAAACTATTACTATCGTTTTGCCATGAACTTAACTGAGCAATTGCTGTGCCAAACCAAATCAATATGAGTCGTTGGGATTTATTTTACCAACAGCTACAACAACTTCTTCCCGCTGAACGACTTGTCTCAGACATGAGCCGGCGCCTGGCTGTCAGTGGTGATGCTAGTTTTTACCATAAAGTACCTCAATTAGTGGTTTACATAGCCTCACGCGAGGAAATGCAACAGCTCCTGCAGTTAGCGAATCGTCATGTTATAAGCCTTACCTTTCGTGGCGCTGGTACCAGTTTATCGGGCCAGGCCATTACCGATTCAGTATTAGTCGTACTCACCCGCGACTGGCAACACGTTACTATTCTTGATCAAGGCCGCCAGGTACAAGTGCAACCTGGGGTTATTGGTGCTGAAGTAAACCGCCAGCTAGCTACGTATGGCTATAAAATTGGCCCCGACCCGGCCTCAATCAATAGCTGCCATATTGGCGGCATTGCTGCCAATAACGCTTCCGGCATGTGCTGTGGGGTGCAACATAATAGCTATCATACAATGGCTGCACTGAGCTTTATTCTGGCCGATGGCACCCATGTTGATAGTACTGATGTCGTCAGTGTCAAAGCGTTTCGACGCAGCCATGCAGCGCTGTTGCATGACCTCGAACACCTTGCCGAAGCGGTCAAAGCCGATCCGGTTTTTAGTGCCAAAATACGCCAGCAATACCGCTTTAAAAACACCATGGGCTATGGTCTCAATGCACTACTCGATTATTCCGATCCGGTCGCGATACTGAGTCATTTGTTTATTGGCTCAGAAGGCACCCTCGGTTTTATTGATAACATTACTTACCGCACCGTAGCCATAGATCCGGCAAACGCCACCGGGTTATTACTGGTACCGACGATAACCGCCGCATGCCAGCTTATTCCGGTCTTGA
>DIVC01000041.1 GCA_002423905.1 Idiomarina sp. UBA6142 | reverse complement strand
AGCTGTACCAAATCATCGGCACGCTGGCGTTGGTTGTCATTGCCACTGTACTTAGAAATATCAAGTTGCTGACCGACATAGGTGGAGAACGCCCGACCACCCTCAACAAAGGCTTTCATGGTCAACAGCATACGCCGAATATCGCCATGCACAATCAACGGATCAGCCTCTTTGTTGGTCGCGCGGGTCGCCTTTGCACCGCGGCCTTGAAGGCGGTCATTGGCATATTCTAAGGCGTTCTGATACGACCGTGCTGCAGCACCTAAACCCTGAATACCAACCCCTAAGCGTTCGTAATTCATCATGGTAAACATGGCGGCAAGGCCTTTATGCGGCTCACCTATCAACCAACCCGTGGCGCCATCAAAATTCATCACGCAGGTCGCTGAGGCATGAATACCCATTTTGTGTTCAATCGAACCACAGCTCACGGCATTACGCTCGCCGATGCTGCCATCGGCTTGGGGCAGAAACTTAGGCACCAGGAACAAGCTGATGCCTTTTGAGCCGGCAGGCGCATCGGGTAATTTGGCTAACACCAAATGAATAATATTATCGACTAAATCGTGTTCACCGCCGGTGATAAAAATTTTGGTGCCGCTAAGGTGAAAGCTACCATCGGCCGCTGGAATCGCCTTACTGCGAATAATACCTAAATCGGTACCCGCATGTGGCTCGGTTAAGCACATGGTGCCGGTCCACTCGCCGCTAATGAGTTTGGGTAGGTATAAATCCTTGAGGCTGTCACTGGCATGCAAATCAAGCGTCATAATGGCGCCAGCGGTAAGGCCGGGATAAAGTGAAAAGGAAATGTCGGCCGCGCAGAGGATCTCTTCGTATTGCGCTGAAATTGATTTTGGTAGGCCCATGCCACCGTACTCAGGATTCGCCGTAACGCCTACCCAACCGCCTGCGGCCAGTTGCTGGAAGTTTTCTTTATAACCTGCCGGAGTGGTCACCACCCCGTCACTAAATCGGACACCTTGTTCATCGGCAGCACGCGCGTTCGGGGCAATTAAGCCTTCCGCTAGTTTGGCACTTTCATCAATGATGGCGACGGCTGTCTCGATATCCAAATCGGCCAATTGTGCACATTGAGCCCAATCATCTTGGACACGAAATACCTCTTGCAGCACAAATTGCATATCTTCACGGGGAACACGATAGTCAGCCATCTCAACACCTCTAGCAGTAAATCAAACAGAAGATTTAAACAGGTGTTTTAATAACAGATTTATTAGGGTCTTGTCCAGTCTTCCAGCGCGGGTTGTTGAAAAGCTACTTGGTTTCGCGACAGCACCACGTGAGTCGGCGTGATGCGCATGATAGTCATACCTTGCCACACCTCACCCTCAACGAGGCGCTGCCCAGAAAAAGTGACATTACGGGCGCTATCACGCGATGAATACTGGTGCGCATCATAACTAAATGACGGGATCTGCCGTTGCAGATCAACGGTCAAGGTGGAGATCGCCGGTAACACCGATGTTTGTTGGCTAGACACCGGTTGTCGACCCTGTTGTGCCGCTACCGCTTCTTCAAACGCTGCTAATAAATCCGGAGATACCTGCTGCAAATCAATACCTTGTTGAACATCTAATGGCTGCTGGCGTGGCTCTGTTAGTTGCCCCTGCGGTTCCTCGCGTGGGCGCTCAACGACCCTGGTTACTGATGTCTCAGACTGCGCGGTATTCCATACCGGTACTTTGATCTCGGTCGGCGGACCTAACTCATAACGAAGCAATGGTACCAGCGCTTCAGTGTTTGTCTGCGCCGCTATCAGCACTGGGCTATTGCTGCTGTACCAAGAGTAAAAACTGCTCAGCGCCAGCACCACTAGGGCGAGCGCAGCGAACCACCACCAACGCAGTGATTTGCTGGTTTGTGCCGAACTTAACCAAATAGGCGCCGGTTGTTGCAATAACGGCGATGACTGATCACGAAGTGCTTTTAATACCGATGACATGACAGGTTATTCCTCTGCGCTCAGCTGCAAGCGCGGCCCGGTGGTAAGTAATTGAGCACTCAACCATGCCAAGGTTGGGCCATCGAGTTGTTCGCTAATAGCGAGCCCAGCTTGAACTTGTATGGTGCGTAATTGCAGCTCTAATGTGGTACTGCTATCGGCGCCAAAACGCGCTAAACCACGCGCCAACCATTGCTGATAAATACTTTCATCGGCATTCAAATAGCCCGGTGGTAATTGCCAGAACAACACATACTCACCATTCCAATTTGGGTCCGGCGTGGCTTTAGTGTTGGTGATTAATTGCAGCCGTCCGTCAGCTAAACGCAACAATACTGGGTAGTTGATACGTTGCAATTGATCAAAACGTAAGCGCCCTTCTAGACAACCTAACTGATAATTCTCAAGCCATTGACACAGTGGTTGATCAACCGGAGGTTTGGGTAATTGCCAACTGCGTGTTAACGCGATCAGTGGATCTATCTCACCGTCGGTATGCTCTAAACTGCGATGGCCCGATTGGTTGGCAGTGACCGGCTGCGCACTGCTCTGAAACCAGTGTGGCAGTTGCCAGCCCACTAGCGCTGCGACAACGATTAAGCCAATCACTACCACGCTATGCCGCCACGTGATGGCAGCCGTGCTTGCTGGCTGACCATCTAATTCCTTACTGGCAAGACGAATATGCCGCGCATTGACCACTTGCTGTTGGTCATTATAGGCCGCCAATAGGGCTCGATCGCATAGCAAATTGAGCCGTCTTGGAATGCCTTCACTCAATTGATGAACGCAGGCAATGGCTTTGCTATCAAACAATCCGCGCTGGGCACCCGCTACTTGTAAACGGTAGTTTATGTAGCGCTCGGTATCAGCCGCCTGAAGCGGTAATAAATGATAGCGCGCGGTAATACGCTGCGCTAATTGGCGTAGCTCACGGCGACGCAATAGATCTTGCAGCTCGGGTTGACCGATCAAAATAACCCGCAATAGTTTTTCTTGATTGGTCTCAAGGTTCGTTAACAGCCGCAATTGTTCTAGCACCTGTGGCTGCAAATGCTGCGCTTCATCGATCAACACCACACATTGCTCACCATTGGCATGTGCTTGCAACAGGAATTCACTCAGTTTGTCGGTCAATTTTTTATCAGTAATGTTACGCTTTGCATAACGAATACCAAATTCATCGCAGAGCGTCGCGAGCAACTCTTGTTGATTGAGCATGGGGTTTAAAATAAAAGCAGTTTTGGTCTGTTCTGGAAGTTGCTCTAACAACGCTCGTGATACAGTGGTTTTGCCGGTACCCACTTCACCCGTGAGCAAAATAAAGCCACCGCTGCCTCGCAAACCATAACTTAAATGCGCCAGCGCCTCTTGGTGACGCTCACTCAAATAGAGGAATTGGGGGTCCGGCGCGATAGAAAATGGCGCGGTATGTAAGCCAAAGTAATTTAAATACATGCTCATAATGATGATGCGGCTCTATTGACAGATAACTCAGTGTAACGACTGACTTGCATCAGAGCCAGCGATTCGCGATCATCAGCTAAACTTTTAGGAGCAGCCTGTGGAAATATATCTTGTTGGCGGTGCAGTTCGTGACACCTTACTGGGCTATCCAGTGCATGAACGCGACTGGGTGGTAGTCGGTGCAAGCCCTGACATTATGCTCAGCCTCGGCTATCGGCAAGTTGGCAAAGATTTCCCCGTCTTCTTGCATCCGCAGAGCGCTGAAGAGTATGCACTCGCGCGCACCGAGCGCAAGAGCGGTCGCGGCTATACCGGCTTCGCCATTGCCGCCGACCCGAGTGTTACGCTGGAGCAAGATCTACAGCGCCGCGATTTAACGATTAATGCCATCGCGCAAGATGCTAACGGCAACTTAGTTGACCCTTACGGCGGCCTCAATGATATTGCCCAGCGCAAATTACGCCATATTTCACCGGCATTTGCCGAAGACCCACTGCGAGTATTGCGGGTCGCTCGTTTTGCCGCACGGTTTGCCATCGATGGCTTCACCATCGCCACTGAAACGCTCGAGTTGATGCAGCAGCTAGCCGCCGCCGATGAACTGGCTGAACTGAGCTGTGAGCGCGTTTGGAAAGAAACCGAACGGGCCTTGCAAACAACCTCTCCGGTGGTGTTCTTTGAAACCTTAGCAGCGGCTAAAGCCCTAGCGCCATGGTTTATTGAGCTCCTACCTGGTGATTGCCAAGCAAACTTTTTCCAAAGCTTAGCAACCATTACTGCCATCACCGATCACCCAGAGTTACGCTGGGTGGCGGCAGTGAGTCGATTAAGCGCTGAGTCGGCCCAAGCACTGAACCAACGGCTGCGGGTACCCACTGAAACGGCCATACTCACCGAGCATGTGCAGCTCACCACGGTAAAGCAGCTCGGTGACGCGCCGGCTGAGATTATTTTGGAACGGATGAATCGCGCTGACTGCTGGCGCCGACCACAACGCTGGCAACAACTGTTAGTCATCTGGCAAGCGCACGGATTATCAGCAACCCGTGCCAACGTGCTGAGCCGTGCTATGCAGCAGCTACAAACTATAAAAGCCGGTGATTTAATTGCCGCTGCGGCCGCCAAGGGGCAGCAGCTCAGCGGCCCTGATGTGGGCGTACAGGTACAGCAACAACGCTTGCGCTTATTGCAGCAAGCGCTGTAACTGCCAGGCGTTTAGATGAAGCCGAAAGCGAGTAATGCTACCAGCAATGTACCGAGGGCTAAACGGTAGATGACAAAAGGCAACATTCCCATGCGCGCAATGATTTTTAAGAAATAGAAAATACAGGCATAAGCGGCAACAAAAGATACCACCACCCCAGTAAGAATCAGACCCCAAGCCACTGGCTCAGGCTGCTGTACCAACTTCAAGCCATTGTAGAGACCAGCCATAATGATAATTGGAATGGATAACAAAAATGAAAAACGTGCTGCGTCAACCCGAGTCAGACCAAGCAATAGCCCAGCTGTCATAGTAATACCCGAGCGCGACGTGCCAGGAATGAGCGCAACCGCCTGTGCAATACCAATCAGTAGCGCCTGTTTGACCGTTAACCCATGGATACCCGAACGTTCGCTGGCACGGATATCGGCATACCATAACAGCAATCCAAAAATAATCGTGCTAGCGGCAATCACCGCCGCGGAGCGGCCGTAGTTCTCGACCAAACCACCGCCCAACAAACCCGCCAGACCGGCCGGAATAGTTGCCCAAATCAATAACCAAGCCAGGCGGCTATAAGCATTATGGCGACCGCGCCACGAGCCGACCCAGTTAACCAATAATTCCCCGACATCGCGCCGATAATACATAACCACAGCGAGTAAGGTGCCAACATGAACCGCCACATCAAAAGCTAGGCCTTGATCGGGCCAACCCAACAACTGTGACGGTAAAATCAGATGGGCCGAGCTTGAGATCGGCAGAAACTCGGTAAATCCTTGAATGAGGGCTAGAATAATAGATTCAAATAAACTCACGGGGTTACTATCCTTAGATACGGTAATGGCACAAAATCGAACTCAACTGGCTCAATCCGTTGCTGCAGCTCATAGTTAGCCCATAACTCCGCATAACTTGTGCCTACCACTGGGTGGCGTTGCAGCGGGAGCAATTCTGCCAACGGCCATAGCACAAAAGCATTGCTGAGTATTTCATCGCGCGGCACATTGATCGGTTGCTGGCATACCCAATCATCATACAACAAGATATCAATATCGAGTGTTCGTGGGCTGAATTTTGTTGCCTCACTACTATGCCCAAATTGACGTTCTGTGGCCTTACAAAAATCATTGATAGCCGCCAGCGTATGGTCACTTTCAAATGCCACCACACAATTGTAAAAGTCGCTACCAGCAAAGCCTACGGCTGCGCTAACAAACACTCTTGAACAATATAATGGGTGCTGAGCATCGGCAAAATACTCATGCAATGCCGCTAAGCCAGCCTTGATGTGCAGCTGCCGCTGACGGTTACTACCCACGCCCAGGACGACAAGAGCCATCTTAACGTTGGCGCTCAATCATAACCGCAACTTGACGGGCGCTCGGCACGGCTTGCGGCTTTGCTACCTTCACCATGACCTGCACCACCGAGAAATCGCTCAGCACTAACGCGGCTATTTGTTCCGCCACAGTTTCGATCAACTGCCAGGGTTTAGCGGCAATCAGCTGAGTAACCGCCTGGCTGACACGATCGTAGTCTAAGGCATCGCTGATCTGCTCAGTTGCTGCCGCCGGGCGATTATCCCACGCCATCGTCAAGTCAATGACCAGCGGCTGAGCTTGCTCGTGTTCCCAGTCATAAATACCCACAAAAGCATCCACTTGCAGGCCTTCAATCATTACCTTATCCATACAAATACTCGTTGGTGTAATCATAGAAAAAGTTCGCTAAACCACGTATGCTAAGGAGCAGCATAGTAACGGAAACTCGGCTGGAAACAAAATAAATGGGCGCGCTTATCATTCTTGCCATTATGGTCGCTTATCTCATCGGCTCAATCAGTAGCGCGGTGCTAGTTTGTCGACTGTTTGGTTTGCCTGACCCACGCACGAGCGGTTCTAACAATCCCGGCGCGACTAACGTTTATCGACTTGGCGGGCGATTGCCAGCTTTTTTGACCCTCACCGGTGATGTGATGAAAGGAATGATTCCGGTCTGGGGCTCTTACTTTCTCGGTATTGAACCGTTTTTCTTGGGCATTATTGGCGTTGCGGCCTGCCTAGGACATATTTTTCCGCTCTATTTCCGCTTTCGCGGCGGCAAAGCGGTAGCAACCGCCTTGGGAGCAATGTTTCCGGTCGCGACTGAGATGGCCTTACTGCTGATAATTACTTGGCTGGTGGTATTTCGGTTCAGTCGGGTATCCTCGCTTGCAGCAATTATCACAGTCTGTTTGGCGCCGTTTTATGCGTATTGGATAAAGCCTCTGTATACCGTGCCCACCATTATGATTTCATTGCTTATTTTATGGCGTCACCAAGCGAATATTGCGCGTCTTCGCAGCGGTGAAGAGCAACGTTTTAACAAGAAACGCTAGGCAATTGCTCAAGCGGCCAGCGCGGTCGCGTCAGAATGCTTAAATCATCAAACTGACCGGCCACTAACCGTTGTGCTCCGGCAAAAGCAATCATCGCCCCGTTGTCGGTACAAAATGCTGGGCG
>DIVC01000055.1 GCA_002423905.1 Idiomarina sp. UBA6142 | reverse complement strand
AGTGACCAGGCTGACGAGCAGACTGTGGCCAGCAATACTGCACGTGCTGAACAGCCGGCGGTCAGCGAAACGCGCAAGCAACCACCAGTGCCTGATCACCCGCTGGATCGCAAAGCCAAACGCGAAGACAGCGTGGCTTATGCGTCGCCAGCGGTGCGCCGCTTAGCGCGCGAGTTCGGCGTCGATCTGCACAAAGTCAGCGGCAGCGGGCGCAAGCAACGGATCATGAAAGAAGACGTGCAAGATTTTGTCAAATACGAACTGTCGCGGCCGAAAGCCACCCCAGGCAACAACACCAGTCAAGGCGGTGGTGGTCTGCAAGTGATCGCTCAGCCGAAAGTCGATTTCAGTAAGTTTGGCGACATTGAGCAGGTGCCGTTGACCCGTATTCAAAAGATTTCGGGGCCGAATTTGCATCGCAACTGGGTGACGATTCCACATGTGACACAGTTTGACGAAGCCGATATTACCGAGTTGGAAGCCTTCCGTAAGCAAGAAAATGAGCTGCAAGCGAAGCAGAAAAACGGCATCAAGATCACCCCCTTGGTATTTATCATGAAAGCCGCAGCCAAAGCGCTGCAAGCCTATCCGGTGTTCAATTCATCACTGGCAGAAGACGGCGACAGCCTGATCATGAAAAAATACATCCATATCGGTATCGCGGTGGACACCCCGAATGGCTTAGTGGTTCCGGTCATTCGTAACGTCGACAAAAAAGGCATTTATCAGCTCTCTGAAGAGCTGAGCGAAATAAGCGCCAAAGCACGTGATGGCAAGCTCAAAGCGACCGACATGCAAGGTGGCTGTTTCTCGATCTCGAGCCTCGGCGGTATTGGCGGCACCGCGTTCACGCCTATCGTCAATGCGCCAGAAGTAGCTATTTTGGGCGTATCGAAGAGCGACATGAAGCCGCAGTGGAATGGTAAAGAGTTTGTGCCACGGTTGATGCTGCCACTGAGTTTGTCGTACGACCATCGGGTGATCGATGGCGCCATTGCCGCACGCTTTAGTGTCTATTTAAGCGCGGTCCTGAGCGATATTCGTAAATTAGTCTTGTAACCGAAAGTCGTACATAAGTTGTCCCTTTCGAGGGTAAACAATCGGCGCTGGGGCTGCTATAATGCGCCCCATTCGTGCTAACACAATGCATTCTTAAAGAAAGAGGTCGTCATGAGCAATCAAGTGAAAACCCAAGTCGTTATTTTAGGCGGCGGCCCAGGTGGCTATTCAGCTGCCTTTCGCGCTGCCGATTTAGGCCTAGAAGCTGTTATCGTTGAGCGCTATAACGTGCTTGGCGGCGTTTGTTTAAACGTCGGCTGTATTCCGTCAAAAGCACTGTTGCACTTGGCCAAGCACATTGAAGATGCCAAGCACATGGGCGCCGAAGGCGTTGAGTTTGCCGCACCCAAAATTGACCTCGATAAAATTCGTCAACACAAAGACGAAAAAGTGATTGGCACCTTAACCGGTGGCTTAGCGCAAATGGCAAAAATGCGTAAAGTGCAAGTGGTCACCGGCAACGGCGAATTTGTCAGCGATAAACAACTCAAAGTCACCGACAAAGACGGTAAAGAAACGCTAGTAAACTTTGAGCATGCCATTATTGCCACGGGCTCACAGTCGATCAAATTGCCATTTGTGCCACACGATGATGAGCGTATCTGGGACTCGACGGCGGCGCTGGAACTGCGTTTTATTCCTAAGCGCATGCTGATTTTAGGTGGTGGTATCATCGGTCTAGAAATGGGCACCGTGTACAGCGCCTTAGGTGCTACAGTAGACGTGGTTGAAATGACCGACCAGCTGATCCCGCCCGCTGATAAAGACATCATGAAAGCTTACATGAAGATGATTAAGTCGAAGTTCGACAACATCATGCTCAGCACCAAAGCGGCCAAAGTCGACGCCAAGAAAGATGGCATTTATGTCACCTTTGAAGGCGACAAAGCGCCGAAAGATCCAGTCAAATATGACGCCGTGTTAGTGGCTGTTGGCCGCTCACCAAACGGTAAGAAAGTGGCTGCTGAAAAAGCCGGGGTGAAAGTCACTGACCGCGGCTTCATTGAAGTGGACAAGCAATTGCGTACCAACGTGAAGAATATCTTCGCTATCGGCGACCTGATTGGTCAACCAATGTTGGCACACAAAGCGGTGCATGAAGGCCACGTAGCCGCCGAAGTGATCGCTGGCAAGAAGCATTACTTTGATCCGAAAGTGATTCCATCTATTGCCTATACTGATCCAGAACTGGCCTGGGCTGGTTTAACGGAGAAAGAAGCCAAAGAGCAAGGTATCGACTACGAAGTAGCGGTATTCCCATGGTCAGCGTCTGGCCGTGCTATTGCGCAAGGTGCCACCGACGGTATGACCAAGTTGTTGTTCGACAAGAATCACCGCATCATCGGTGGCGCTACCGTTGGCCCCAACGCTGGCGAATTACTCGGCGAAATCTGCTTAGCCATCGAAATGGGTTGTGACGCTGAAGATATCGCCTTGACCGTACACGCCCACCCAACGCTGCACGAGTCCATTGGCTTGGCGGCAGAAGTGTACGAAGGCTCAATCACCGACCTGCCGAACAAAAAGGCCGTGAAAAAGCAATAAATGGCGTTTAGCTAATGCGATAAACAAACCGGTCTGTGCGCTGCATGGGCCGGTTTTTTATTGTCCACAAGCAGTGAATCAGCTATGTTAGGACACGTAAAAGCGCGTGCTAAAATGCGCATCAACCATCCAGCGAACATCATACGGGGAATACTATGAAGAAAATCAATACCATTGCCTTGAGCGTGGCCTTGGCTCTTGGCCTTGCTGCCTGCTCGCCGCAAAGCACTGAAACGCAGACCAACCAAACTGGGCAAGTACAGCAACAGCTGACTTCAGGCTTAGTGTTAGAAAACTTTGATACCAACGTGCGGCCACAAGATGATTTGTTCATGTTTGTGAACGGTACTTGGTTCAACAACACCGAAATGCCAGGCGACCAGTCACGCATTGGTGCATTCTTAGATTTGCGTGATGAAAATCAAGCACGTTTGCGCGCCATTATTGAAGAAGCCGCCGCGCAACCCCAAGCCGAGGGCACTAACGCCGCGAAAATTGGCGCATTCTACAACAGCTACATTGATACTGAACGTCGCAATAGTTTGGGTATTCAACCGATTAGCCCAGAATTAAACGCCATTACCAGTGTCAGTAACCATACCGAGGTTGCCGTACAAATGGCCAACCTGGGTAAATTAGGGATCAGCGCGCCGTTTGGTTTCTGGGTCAATGCTGATGCCAAAAATCCAGAAGTGAATGCGGTCTACATGTCGCAGTCTGGTTTAGGTTTGCCCGATCGTGAATACTACCTGAGCAGCGATGAGAAATTTGTCGAAATTCGTGCTGCTTATCAAGCTTACGTTGGCGATATTTTAGCCTATGTCGGTCACGCCAATGCAACGGCTGCCGCTGCTGATATTTTAGCCTTAGAGACCCAACTAGCAGAGATGCAGTGGACGCGGGTAGAAAGCCGCAATGCTGACAAAACCTACAACAAAAAAACCATTGCTGAGGTACAAGCGTTATTCGGTAGCTTTGATTTCGCTACATACATCAGTTCTATGGGCGTAAGCGTTGATGAAGCAATTATTCGCCAACCGTCCTATTTTGAAGCCTTCGGTGCGGCATTTGCTGGCATCAGCGTGGATAGTTGGAAGAACTACATGACCTTCAAAACAGCAGACCGTTTTGCTGGCGCCTTAACCGAAGCCATGAGCACGCGCCGGTTTGAATTCTACGGCAAAGTATTGAACGGTACTCCCGAGCAAGAACCATTATGGAAACGCGCAGTGGATGCCACTGACGGCGTCCTCGGCGAAGCTCTGGGTGAATTGTATGTGGCCAAACACTTCCCGCCAGCGGCCAAAGCGCGCATGGAACAATTGGTCGCGAACTTGATCACCGCCTACGGCGAATCAATCAACGATCTGGAGTGGATGACAGCCGATACCAAAGCCAAAGCCTTGGAAAAACTCAGCAAGTTCACGCCGTACATTGGCTACCCAAGCGAGTTCCGTGACTACTCAGACTTAGCTGTGGTTGCCGATGACTTAGTCGGCAACTACAAGCGCGCTGCGGCGTTCGATTTTGCCGAAACAGTGGGCAAAATTGGTCAGCCAGTGAAAGCAGAAGACTGGGGTATGACACCGCAAACAGTGAATGCATACTACAGCCCTGTGCGTAACGAGATCGTCTTCCCAGCCGGTATTTTACAGCCGCCATTCTTTGACATGAACGCTGAAGATGCGGTCAACTACGGCGGCATTGGTGCGGTTATCGGTCACGAGTTAGGCCATGGTTTTGACGACCAAGGCTCGAAATATGATGGTGATGGTAACTTGAATAGCTGGTGGACTGACGAAGACCGCGCAGCGTTCGAACTACGAGCCAACAAATTGGCCGAGCAATACTCAACCTATGAAGCATTGCCGGGCTTGTTCATCAACGGCAATTTAGCACTGGGTGAGAACATCGGTGACTTAGCTGGTTTAACCATCTCATACCGTGCTTACATGAACTCATTGCAAGGCCAAGAAGCACCCGTGCTTGACGGTTTTACCGGCCAGCAACGGGTATTCTTAGGCTGGGGCCAAGTATGGAAGAACAAAATGCGTGATGAAGCTATGCGTACCCAAGTGGTTCGCGGCCCACACTCACCGCCAAACTTCCGCGTTAATGGCACCGTGGTTAACGTACCAGCATTCTACGAAGCCTTTGAGGTACAAGAAGGTGATGCTATGTATGTTGCACCAGAAAATCGCGTCAAAATTTGGTAATTGTGCGCGTTGAGCCTATAATGTCAGCATGATTATTTTGCTACGCATGCTCATGGTAATACTGATGCTGGGGCCGATTTCGGCTCCAGCTGCTGTTGCTATGCCGATGGAGCCAGTCGCTACTGCGCAGCAAGGCAGCGCCGAAGCGATGGCCGATGAGCAACACGCCTGTTGTCCGGCGGAAGCTGAAGGCAGTGCGGTACAGCTGACTACGGAGCGAGCCGTCAGCCATGTCAGTTGTGACAATAGTTGTAGCGATTGTCAGCATTTCTGTAGTGCTAGCAGCGCTGGTTTGTTAACCACCAGTAGTTATTCACCGGCCAACGCCGATAGTGTACGTTCTACTATCCTCATTACTGCACCACATTATTCAACCTCACCGTTAGAGCGTCCACCCCACCACAGCTAAAGCTTGTTTTGTCCGTTTAAACAATTGCTTTGGAGTGTGTGATCATGTCTATTCGTTATTTTTTGCTGTGGTTTTGCTGGGCCAGCTTAGTGCTCGCGCCGTTATCATCAGCTGCCTTCGTGCTACAACAGCACGATCATTCAGCGCATCAACTCGAGCCGACCAAGCCGGCTGAGGCGAACCTTTACGTGTGCCCTATGCATCCGCATATTGTGCAGGGTGAGCCCGGTAGCTGCCCGATCTGTGGCATGGACTTAGTGGCTCGTAAAACCGGCAGCCAACGGCAAGTCAGCATTAGCGTTGATGCAGGTATGCAACAACAGCTTGGCATTCGCACCAGTAGCGCGGAACAGCGCACGTTTTGGCGCTATTACCCGACCTTAGCCAGCGTACAATGGAACGATAACGCGCGTCATCATATTCACCCCCGGGCTTCGGGCTGGTTAGAGCGGCTCGCCGTTCGCAGTGAAGGGCAGGTGGTGCAGCAAGGCGACCTGCTGTACGAAATGTATAGTCAAGAACTGGTGGTGGCCCAGCAAGATTTTCTGCAAGCTCGCGAGGTGGCCAGTGGCAGCCAACGTGAGCGTTTGCTGCGCGATGCGCGCATGCGGCTCGAGCTATTGGGCGTTAGCGCCGAACTCATTAATCAGCTACAACGTAGCGGCGAGTTGCTCTACCGTGTGCCGGTGTACGCTCCCCATGCTGGGGTGGTGACCGCACTTAATGTGGCTGAAGGCATGTACGTGCAGCCCACTACTGAGTTGTTCACCATCACCGGCGCCAATCAGTTTTGGCTGATTGCCGATATACCAGAGCGCTATGCCGATTGGTTGCGAGTGGGTGCGCCGGCGGATATTAGCTTGGCCGTAGCAGCATTACATGGTTTTGCAAGCAGCATTGATTACATTTACCCCGAACTTGACCCAGTCAGCCGCACCCAGCGCGCGCGGATACTGCTGCCACAGCAAGCTGCTACGGCGGCTTTGGCAGTAGGCATGCAAGCACAGGTAGAGTTGTATGGTGGGCCCAAGCGTCAGGCGTTGGCGATACCACTTGAGAGTTTGATCATAACCGGCGCCAATAATCGCGTGATAGTGCAGCAAGATAGCGGCGAATTTGTCCAGCGCGAGGTGCATGTTGGGCTGATAATCAATGATTATGCGGAGATTTTGCATGGTTTAAGTGAGGGCGAGCGGGTGGTGACCTCGGGCCAGTTCTTACTTGATTCTGAGGCCAGCCTACGCAGTAATTTCTCCGCCGCTAGCAGCACTGGAGACGGGCATGCTCACTAATATTATTTTATGGTCGCTACGTAATCGCTTGCTGGTACTGCTGGCTGCCATGCTGGCCGCATGGTTGGGCTGGCGCGCCATGCTGTCGACAGCGGTAGATGCCATTCCCGACCTGTCCGACGTGCAGGTGATCATCAAAACCTCCTACTCAGGACAGGCGCCAGAAATCGTTGAGCAGCAAGTGACTTGGCCGCTGGCGAATGTGATGCTGTCGGTGCCCGGCGCCACTGATGTGCGTGGTTATTCATTCTTTGGTGATTCGTATTTATATGTGTTATTCGCCGATGGTACCGATCTGTATTGGGCTCGCAGCCGCGTGCTGGAGTATCTCAATCAGGCCCGCGAGCGCTTACCCGCAGGGGTGAATCCAAGTCTTGGCCCTGATGCCAGTGGGGTTGGCTGGATTTACCAATATGCCTTGGTTGACCGCAGCGGTCAGCATGACTTGGGGCAACTGACCAGCTTGCAGAACTGGTTCTTAAAGCAAGAATTGCAAAGTGTGAATGGCGTGGCCGAAGTGGCCACTGTCGGCGGTATGGTGCAAGCCTATCAAGTGGTGGTAGAGCCGCGACGGTTGCAGGCCTATGGGCTAACGCTCGAGGCTATTGAGCAGACCATCCGCAGCGCTAACAACGAGGTCGGCGGCGGTATTATCAGCATGGCTGAGGCCGAGTACATGGTGCGCGGCACCGGCTACTTGCAATCATTGGCTGACTTACGGCAACTGCCGTTACCGATACAGAGTCAAGCCGGTGAAGTGATCACTCTAGCGGATGTTGCCACCGTGCGGCGCGGCCCAGAGAGTCGGCGTGGGATTGCCGAGTTGAACGGCGAAGGTGAGGTGGTTGGTGGCATCGTGGTGATGCGCCATGGCGAAAATGCCCGGGCAACCATTACCGCGGTACAAGAAAAACTAGCGCAGTTACAAAATGGCCTGCCAGCAGGGGTGGAAATAGTCACGACCTATGACCGTTCCGGCTTAATTGACCGGGCGGTTGATAATCTTCGGCAAAAACTGCTCGAAGAAATGGCCTTTGTGGCGCTCATCACCTTGCTGTTTTTACTGCATCTGCGGTCGACATTGGTCGCGGTGATTACCCTGCCATTAGCGGTACTAATGAGTTTTGCCGTGATGCGGTGGTTGGGTATTAACGCCAATATTATGAGTTTAGGCGGTATTGCCATTGCCATTGGCGCCCTAGTAGACGCCGCAATTGTGATGGTGGAAAACGCCCATAAGCAGCTTGAGCAGTATCGCCATGAACATGGTCATGAACCGCGTGGAGCAGCACATTGGCAGTTGATTGGCAAAGCCAGCAGTGAAGTCGGGCCGGCGCTGTTTCTATCATTGCTCATCATTACTATTAGCTTTGTGCCGGTATTCGCGCTCGAAGCCCAAGAAGGTCGATTATTTGCGCCCTTGGCTTACACCAAAACCTTTGCCATGGCCGCTGCGGCACTATTAGCCATTACCTTAGTACCGGTACTGATGGGCTATTTCGTCCGTGGTCGGATACCGCGTGAGCAGCGTAATCCGCTTAC
>DIVC01000065.1 GCA_002423905.1 Idiomarina sp. UBA6142 | reverse complement strand
CAAACAGCGTGCCGACCTCTTACGTACTTGGTATCGAGCTATCTTGGCTAATAAACAGGTTCTCGGTGAACTGATGAGCCAAGAGCAAGGCAAACCAATTGCCGAGGCCATTGGCGAAATTGAATATGGTGCCAGTTTTATTGACTGGTTCGCCGGTGAGGCTGAACGTCATCATGGCGAGTTGTTGGCGCGCAGTTCTGCCACTAAGCGCAGCTGGATAAGTAAACAGCCTATTGGTGTCTGTACCGCCATAACCCCATGGAATTTCCCCAACGCCATGATCACCCGCAAAGTCGCGCCGGCACTGGCTGCTGGTTGCACTATTGTAGTCAAACCGGCGCAACTAACCCCACTATCAGCGCTAGCGCTGATGCAATTAGCGACTGAAGTGGGCATTCCGCACGGGGTAGTCAATATGTTACCGAGTAGCCAAGCTAAGACGATTGGTCAGGTGCTAACCGAACATCCGCGAGTACGAAAATTCACCTTTACCGGCTCGACCGAAGTTGGTAAGCAGTTGATGGCACAATGTAGTAGCGGCATGAAAAAGATCTCGATGGAACTGGGGGGTAACGCAGCCTTTATCATTTTTGCCGATGCTGACTTAGATCTGGCCATTGAGCAACTGCTTGCGGCAAAGTTTCGTAATGCTGGGCAAACCTGCATCAGTGTCAATCGCGTATTAGTCGATGATGCGATTATGCCCGAGGTTGAGCAACGGCTGGTGGCTGGCTTAGCCAAGCTCAAAGTCGGCGCCGGTACTGAAGCAGGTATCGACTATGGTCCACTCATTAACCAAGACGCGATTGATAAAGCTCTGCAACTACAACAACAAGCACTCGAGGCTGGGGCGAAATTACTGTGTGGTGGTGAGGTATTGACACAACTGGGACCACTGTTTTTTGCGCCGACGTTAATAACTAATGTCTCCGCCACCATGACCATTAGTCAGCAAGAAATTTTTGCGCCAATACTTGCGTTACAACGCTTTAATAGCGAAGCTGAAGCGATTGCCTTGGCCAACGATACCCCATTTGGCTTGGCCGGCTATTTTTGCAGTCAAGATTATCGCCGGATCATGCGGGTATCCGAGCAGTTACAGTGCGGTATGTTAGGCATTAACGCGGGCGCTATTTCACATGCATACAATGCGTTTGCTGGTGTCAAAGAGTCAGGTATTGGTGTTGAGGGCTCAACGCTCGGATTAGCCGAATACCAAGTAACCAAAACCATAACCTTAGGTGGATTTGAATGAACGAGATGATGCAACGCCTCCGCAGCAGCTACGCAAGCGGGTTAACTCGGCCACTGTCGTGGCGGGTGAAGCAATTAAACCAACTCGGCCAAATGATCGATGATCATGAGCAGGTCCTGCTCGCGGCCTTAGCCACTGATCTAGGAAAATCATCCGCTGAAGGCTGGTTAACTGAACTGGGATTCTTGAAAAGTGACATCAAGCATACCCTCAAACATTTATCACGCTGGAGTAAACCCAAACGTGTATCACAGCCATTATTAGCCGCTCCAGGGCGCAGCTACTTGCAGCCTGAACCGTTAGGTGTAGTGCTGATTATTGGGGCTTGGAACTACCCCATTCAATTGTTGTTAAGCCCTCTGGTAGCGGCGCTAGCTGCCGGCAACTGCGCCGTGGTTAAACCATCGGAGTTAGCCCCAGCAACTGCTACTGAACTAGCACGATTATTACCTGATTACTTGGATTCAGCCGCAGTCCAAGTCGTCACTGGCGGTGCCGATGTGGCGCAACAACTGTTGGCTGAGCGCTTTGACCATATTTTGTACACTGGCGGCGGTCGAGTCGGCCGGATTGTCATGAAAGCAGCCGCTGAATATCTCACCCCAGTGACTCTTGAACTCGGCGGTAAAAGCCCCGCAGTAGTGCTCGCTGATGCTGATTTAGCGGTTACTGCAAAACGCATTGCCTGGGGTAAATGGATCAATGCTGGGCAAACTTGTATTGCGCCCGATTATATTCTAATCGATGAGCGCGTACATGATGCATTTATTGAGCAACTACGAATTGCAATATCGGAGTTCTATGGTGCGGATCCTGAACATGCTAGTGATTATGGTCGGATCGTCAACAGCCAGCATTGTCAGCGCTTAATTGATTATTTAGGTGACGGTACCATCACCATTGGTGGGCGCTATGACAAAGAGCTGCGTTATATTGAACCAACCGTACTCACCAACGTCAGCATAGACAGCAAGATTATGCAGGACGAAATCTTTGGTCCATTACTGCCCATATTGAAAGTGCCGCACTTGGCTGCGGCAATTGATTTTATTAATGGCCGAGAAAAACCTTTGGCGCTCTACGGGTTTAGTAAATCAACCCGCAGTTTGCAGCAGCTAACCGCGCAAACCCATGCTGGCAATCAATGCAATAACGATACCCTCATGTTTATGCTCAACCCCGAGCTACCATTTGGTGGCGTTGGGCCAAGTGGCATGGGGCGCTATCACGGCAAGTTTGGTTTTGACACCTTCAGCCATCACAAAGCCGTCATGGTGAGGCCGTTCTGGTCGGATCCAAGTTTCCGTTATCCACCCTACACCTCATTCAAGCAAAAGTTGCTGCGCTGGTTTTCATAGGTGACCGCTACCGCTGCGCTGTTAAAGGCCTGTCAGGATGAGTTAGTACAACGCCAACAGCGAGCGGTGTTATTGTGTGATGCTGATTACCACATAGATGCTCACGAGCTAAAGCCGTTAACACTCGATGATCAAGCTAGTGATCAGTTTGCTATGCACCGCTACCGCGATTACCTCGGGGTAAGTAACACTCTCGTAGTGCTTAACTTTGCGCAAACTATTCACGCTGATGCGCTGGCGGCACTGGCAGGTACTGTGGCTGCTGGCGGGTTGTTGATCATAAATTTACCCCGACAACAGGCAGCGTTCACTGAACGCTTGCTGCGTCTCGCTGATGATTTCGAGTTGATTTTTCTCATCAATCACCAACAGGCGCTTAACCAAGCCTATCAACAAATTGCGGCATCGCCGCAACGACACATTGCCGCGCTGAGCTTCCCGACAGCAGCGCAGCAGCGCATCATTTGGGCAATGCAGGAACAATTAAATACCACCCATGTGTTGCTGGCTGATCGTGGGCGCGGTAAGAGCACCACTTTAGGCATTGCACTGGCGCATTATTGCGGAACCGATCGATTGCTGCTGACCGCGCCTAAACGGAGCCAAGCCGAAGCAGTGCTGCAACAGGCCAAGGGCCGAGCAGAATTTGTCGCTTGGGAACGCTTACTCGAACTTCCATCGGCGGGCATTCGACTGGTGATCGATGAAGCTGCAGGGCTTCCTATCCACATTTTACAGCGACTGTGCCAACATTATCGGGTGTGGGCTATCGCGACCACGGTAGAGGGCTATGAAGGCTGCGGTCGTGGCTTTGTTATTCGCTTTCTTGGCTGGCTCGGTCAGCATCACCTCTATCAACAACATCAATTGCACCAGTCCCTGCGTTGGCGCAACCCAGATAACTGCGAAGATTGGTTGAACCAACTCCTGTGTTTGCGGACAAGCACTGAAACTAGTGTCTGGGAACATGGCTATCACTGGCTACATGCATCAAGTCTGACCGACACCCAACTCAACCAAGTTATGCAGCTCTTATTACACGCTCATTATCAAAGCAGCCCGAATGACTTGAGGTTGTTACTCGACGATCGTCGTCAAAAACTACTGTTATGGTGCCAAGATGACAACTTGATTGGGCTAATCTGGATTGCCGAAGAAGGTCCAGTAGCAAAGCATCTTTGGCCGGATATTCTGGCTGGCGTACGCCGCCCTGCAGGTGATTTACTGCCACAAGCATTGGCCTATAATTGGCAACAACAAGCGCCTATGCAATGGCGTTGGTGGCGAATTGTACGTATCGCTGTGTCAGCAACACACCGCCGACAAGGACATGGCAGTAGATTGCTAGTGCAGATCAAACACCGTGCCGAACAACAGCAAATAGATGCAATCGGCAGCAGCTTTGGTGATGCTGCCGAGGTGCTAGCATTTTGGCAGGCCAACAATTATCAGCTGGTGCATCGAGGTTACAAGCGGCAAATGGCCAGCGGCTATGTCAATGCAATGGTTGCCGTTGGGATCACTGAAGCAGCGCGTCAGCTTATTGCCCTGAAGTACCCAGGCGTGCCGCTAGAGCGCTAGAATTTTTCTATCCAGATCATGCGAAATTAGCAATTTTATGCTATCGTTACGGTCTAAATTTAACCCCTCCATGGATCACAAAAAGGGTTGTTCACATGTCTCGAGTGTTAATTATTGGTGCTGGCGGCGTCGCTGGTGTGGTGGTGAAAAAATGTGCCATGTTGCCTGAGTATTTTGATGAAATTCACTTGGCTAGCCGCACATTATCTAAGTGTGAAGCGTTACAACAAGAAGCCGGCGCCGACCGTGTAGTTGGTGTATACAAAGTAGATGCCGACATCGCCGCTGAAGTGGCCGCTTTGATTCGCCAAGTGCAGCCTGTATTGGTTATTAATGTTGCCTTGCCATACCAAGACTTGCCGATCATGGATGCCTGTTTAGAAACCGGCGTACACTATTTGGATACTGCGAACTACGAACCAAAAGACGAAGCAAAATTCGAATATTCGTGGCAATGGGCTTACCATGAGCGTTTCAAAGAAAAAGGTATCATGGCCTTACTTGGGGCAGGGTTTGACCCAGGTGTAACGAACGTATTCACTGCGTATGCGGCGAAACATTACTTTGATGAAATTCACTACTTAGACATTGTTGACTGTAATGGTGGTGATCACGGCCAAGCCTTTGCGACCAATTTCAACCCAGAAATCAATATTCGCGAAATTACTCAACGTGGTAAGTACTGGGAAAATGGCGAATGGCATGAAACTGATCCTATCAGTGTGCGCGAAGACTTAGATTACCCGGGCGTTGGTGTACGAGCATCCTATTTGCTGTTTCATGAAGAATTGGAATCGATTGTTAAGCACTTTCCCACAATTAAGCGCGCACGCTTCTGGATGACTTTTGGTGAGCAATATTTAACTCACTTGCGAGTACTCGAAAACGTCGGTATGACTTCGATTAAACCGGTTGACTTTCAAGGGCATAAAATTGTCCCGCTCGAATTTTTGAAAGCAGTACTACCCAATCCAGGTTCACTAGCAGAGGGCTACACGGGGTTAACCTGCATCGGTACTTATGTGACTGGTTTGAAAGATGGCAAAGAAAAGACCATCTTCATCTATAACAACTGTGACCATGCTGCTTGTAACGCTGAAGTTGGCGCACAAGCTGTTTCTTATACCACCGGCGTTCCAGCCATGATTGGCGCTTCGATGATGGTGCAAGGTCATTGGATGAAAGCCGGCGTATGGAACATGGAACAATTCGACCCAGATGAGTTTATGAATCGTCTGAATCAATACGGTCTGCCATGGCAGGTGGTGGAATGTGACTCTCCTTTTAAGCGGTAACTGATGAGCAATCCTTATGTAAGCCAAGCTATCCCCTCGCCGTGTTATGTTCTTAACGAGGCGTTGTTGAAGCGTAATCTTGAACTGATGCAGTATGTGCAGCAGCAAAGTGGCGCGCACATTATTCTGGCGCTGAAAGGCTTCTCCATGTGGAGTGCTTTTCCGCTAGTACGTCAGTACTTAGTCGGTTGTACCGCAAGTTCGGTATGGGAAGCCAAATTAGCGTATGAAGAATTTGGCCGTGAGGTCCATGCCTACGCGCCCGGTTACAAGCAAACTGATATCGATACCTTACTGCCGCTGGTGAACCATATTTCATTCAATAGTGTCAGCCAATGGCAGCGCTTCGCAGAGCAAACACGCGCAGCGGGCGTATCAGTCGGTCTGCGGGTGAACCCAGAGCATCAAGAAGCCGCAACCGAACTTTACGACCCAAGTGCACCAGGTTCACGCCTTGGCATCCGTGCGGTTGAATTAGACGGTCTTGACCTAACCGGAGTTGAGGGTTTGCATGTCCATAATCTGTGTGAGTGTGATTCCTTAGCTTTAGAACGCACTTTGGCGGCGGTAGAACAAAAATTCGGTCACTTATTGCATCAAATGAAATGGTTAAATCTGGGTGGCGGTCACTTAATGACGCGCGTTGGCTATGATATTGAGCATTTAATTAAGCAATTAAAACGAGTGCGTGAAACCTATCAGATTGAGGTCATTTTAGAACCTGGCTCAGCTGTTGCATGGCAAACCGGTCCGTTGGTTGCTGAAGTAGTAGACATTGTTGAAAATGCCGGCAAAATTGCCATTCTTGATGTATCTGCTACGGGCCACATGCCTGACGTGTTAGAAATGCCTTATCGCCCCGCTGTAACCGGTGCTGAACTACCGCATCAGTTACCCTATACCTACAAGCTAGGCGGTAATTCGTGTTTAGCCGGTGATGTGATCGGTGAGTACAGTTTTGCCGAGCCATTACAACCGGGCTCGCGGATCATTTTTGAAGATATGATGCATTACACTATGGTGAAATCAACCTTCTTTAATGGCGTTGAGCATCCAAGTATCGGTATCCTCCGAGAAGATGGTCGTTTCGATTTGATACGACGCTTTCAATACGAAGATTTCCGCGCGCGGTTATCCTAGTGTGCACTTGACTGTCTCACACAAAAAATAAGCGCCTTAAGGCGCTTATTTTTTTATGACGCTAGGATTGCGCCGCGTAATAACTCAGCCCCTGCAACACCAACTCAGTGCGCAATTCACCACGACGCTTAATATCAGCGGGTAATAAAGGCATCGAACCGCCACTAAACAAAACCCGATAGTCGAACCAATCAAGCTCAGTTTCAGTGACATGAATCGCCTGTCGAATTAAACCGACAAAACCATTTACGACACCGTTTGCCAAACCTTCTGGGGTACTACAACCAAGCTGATTAGCTTTACCCCAAGCCACATTAGGGTCTTTAAACACACGCGGTGCGCGACTGGTAACAGACTGCTGCATGAGATCTACCCCAGGGGCTATCCAGCCACCCAAATGTACTCCGTTAGCATCAATCCAATCAGCAGTTATGGCCGTTCCAGCATCAATTATTAAGGTTGCCTTTGCCTGCTCATTATAGGCGCCGATCATCGCCAACCAACGATCTACGCCAAGACTATTTGGCTGCGCATAAGCGTTAGTGACTCCAAATGCAGACGCCTCAGACTGTATCTGTTGGATTGGCAACTGTACTTGTTGTTCGATCCACCGTTCAACTGCTTGATGACGCTCACCGCCACTCACCACTGCCAACCAAACTGCGCTTACAGCGGCAGTTAATGGGATACCCTCTAACTCTGCATAGCTAACATTAAATAATGGTTCTAAATGACCCTCAGCGTCTAATAGAGCACTTTTAACACGGGTATTGCCGGCATCAATTAATAATTTTTTTGGCATGGCGTAAACTAACTTCCCCTGCATGAAATGTTTCAAGTATACCATTGCGACGAACTAACAATGCCCCTTGCGTATCTATTCCTTCTGCAACGCCTTCGAGTACTTGGTTACCCATCAGGATATTAACTGGTTGTAAGGCAAGCAAATCAAAGTGCAGCCAGCGATTTATAAATGGCGTTAAACCGAACTGATCAAACTCTGCTAAGGCGGTTCGGAAACGGCGAATCAATTCAGCTGCCCACCAATTACGATCAAAACTACCCTCTAGTGCCGAACGCAAATCAGTCCAGGGTTGGTCAATCTGGTTGCTGAGCCAGGATGGCATAGCCAGATTGACTCCCACACCGATAATGGCATTGGCGTCACCACTAGCCTGTCCTTCAAGTTCAACCAATATTCCGGCTATCTTGCAGCCATCAATCAGAACGTCATTGGGCCATTTCACCTGAACTCCTAATATTCCAGCATCCTGCAATGCTTCTGCCAGCACCGTACCGATGACCAAGCTTAATCCCATAGCCGCCTGCATACCCTTGCTTAATGGCCAATGCATACTTAAATATAAATTACAGCCAAATGGCGATTGCCATTGCTTACCACGCCGACCACGCCCCGCTGTTTGGGCTTCTGCGAGAACTGTATAGCCGGCAATCTTTTGCTCGCTGGATAATTCTCGTACCACATCGTTACTTGAACTAACAACTCGCTGAAGTTGAATGTCAGGTGGACCATAATCGCTAAGATGACTAATAATCTTGGCTTCATCGAGTAACTGAATAGGTTCCACTAAACGATAACCGCGTCCAGTGACCCTAAAAACATCAAGCCCAAGTTGCTGTACCCCAAATACATACTGACTGACTGCTGTACGACTAACGCCAAGGATAGTGCCAATAGCTGCACCTGAATGAAAATCACCATCGGATAACAACTCAATCAAGCGAATAATATTCTGTTGCTTTTGTTTCATAATTGAATCAATTCCCGCTGATTAAACAGCCGTACCTCAACCTCTAAAGAGACTGAAAAATACTCTTGAATATCCTTTTTAATAGCAGCCGCCAAGGCAAGGAGATCATCACCGCTACCATGACCGGTATTGACCAAAACCAACGCTTGCTGTTGATGTACACTAATAGCACCGCGCTGGACACCTTTCCAACCGCGATGGTCAATCAACCAGCCCGCAGCTAGTTTGATGCTACCATCAGCATTTGAATAGCCTTTTATATTAGGGTATTGAAGTAGCAGCGACTGAAAATGTGCTACCGATATAGTTGGATTTTTGAAAAAACTACCAGCGTTCGAAATAACCTGAGGATCAGGCAGCTTCCGCTGTCGCACAGCAATCACATGGTGATAAATTTGTGCGGCAGTAGGGTTAATTAGATCGCTTAACTCTGCATACTGAGTATTCGCACACCACTGTTTTGGTAAACGAAATTGCACTTCAGTAATCAACCAGCGCTCGGGGTTTTGTTTAAAAACACTATCACGATAAGCAAATTGGCAGGCTTGATGGTTAAGTGTCACAAAGCATCGTTGTTGCCGATCCCAAGCCTCGACTGAGTCAATGAACTCTGCAACTTCACTGCCATAAGCGCCAATATTTTGGACTGGCGCCGCACCCACTGTACCGGGAATCAAAGCAAGGTTCTCAAGGCCAAAGTAGCCTGATTGTAAGCAGTAAGTGACAAAATCATGCCAAGACTCGCCAGCCGCAACTGTCAGTAACCAGTGTTCAGCTGACTCCTGTACGCTAATTCCACGACATTCGATTCGCACTAATGGGCGCTCAAAATCGGCAGTAAAAATTGTATTACTACCATGACCAATAACCAGGTAATTTTCGCTGGGCAGACTAACGCATTGCTGTTTGTCGCGTAAGTAATAGACCACACGAGCAACGCCCGGCAGGCGAAAGGTATGGAGTTGATTTAAAGGGGCATTTTGTTTCGTCACGATCATGCTGTAATTGTATGTGAGGACTGAAACGAGTGCTAGCGTTTGCCAAAAAGAAAAAGCCCCGGCGGT
>DIVC01000031.1:3604-6534 GCA_002423905.1 Idiomarina sp. UBA6142 | reverse complement strand
TGGTTGCTGAGCACATTGAGTGGGCTTTGGTGCGTCAACGCAGTGGTTTGGCGCAACCGGCAAAGCAGGTGTTGCGATTGGTGAGAGCGGTTGAACGTGGTCTGCCACGTGATGCTTAGCTAGCGCTGACTATCCCTACAAAAAGCCGCGCTGGAACTGCTGGGTGATATCAAAATACAGATCGAATTCGCGTTCTTCGTCCTCATAAGTGACGGTGATCACGTCATACCAGCGGTCGTTCTCGGTGACCAAACTTTGCCGCACCATAGTTAACCCCATAAGCTCAATATAGGTATGTAGCTCCTGCATGTCATAGGTAGTAATTGCCGTAGCTATTGACTGACCATCACCGCTTTGATCAATCGACGTGAGCAAACCTCTCACCACGCTATCATGGAACTCCGCGGCGGCCAGATTGCCTAATTCACGCTGACAAATCATCGCTAAAAAATGCGCTTGGATATGACCAAATTGGCGGTCTAACGTCTGCTCTGCAGCTGTCACGCATTGAGCAAATTGTTGCTGCTGGTACTCAGCAATGGCAGCTTCAACCGGCCTTACTGAATAAGGAGCATAGCGCGCTGTGCGGCTAAATGCTTCACGTAAGGTGGTAAAGTTGGCGTTGCTATCACCACTTTTTATCCAGCTGACTTGCTGCTGGTATTGTTGCCATGCCGCCTGTTCAGCAGCTTTTGTTGCCTGACTTGAGATGCTGCTACAGGCGCTGATCAGCACACTCATACCAACCAGCACCAAGCTCCTTACGATGGGTAAACACTTAGTCATGAAACCGCTTCCCTCTACTGACTTAAATTACAATTCGCTGGCTCCATTAGCTGTGCTGCGACTGCTTACACGTGGCTAATAACTGGACAAAGAAAGTGGTCCCCTTGCGCCGGGCAAAATCGATGTTACGGGCTACGATGTCGTCAGCATCCGCAGCGTTTTGCATCACCCGGCTTACATCTGCTTCGCGTAATAGGTGTAACACTGGGTAAGGCGCTCGGTTGGTGAAATTCGCGGGATCGCTGGCGGGACTATCGGCAAAACAATAATCAGGGTGAAAACTCGCCAATTGATAGATACCCTCGTAGCCTTCGAGAGCAAGTAATTCGTTAGCCATATCCAGTACATCAAGATACTGATAAAAATCGCCAAAACCATGCGCTAAGATCACTAACGTGGTTGCTGTTTCTGGATGTTCATCGAGCCATTGGCATTCCTCAATCAGCAACCCTAATACCAGCTCTGTATTGCTGTTGTGTGCCTGTACATAGCGAATGCCCTCACGCTCTACTTCAGCACGGGCAAAGGGGCAAATATTGTATTTCACAATTAACCCCGACACCCACGCTTGCATTTCGGTAATTACTGCGGACATTGTTAGTCTCATCCAGCGAATAAAGTCATAGCCATAAACTAGCACAAAGTAGGCTGATATTAAGTAGGATTATGCCAACATTGACCGCCAACATTCGATGCGAGGGAGGTTGGTGCTGGTGTGTCAGGCGAATCACTAACCACAGTGCCAGCGGTAGGGTCATCCAGACTAAGCCCGCTAAGATAGAAAAGACCCCCTGACTGATGCTCACTACCAGCAACACATAAGGTGTAATGATGAGCCCTTGTAACCACCGAACAGCATGCAGTGGACCATGACTAATCACCAAGTGACGGCGACCCACCTGTGCATCAGCTTCGGCGTCTGGCAACTGGTTGAACAACAACAAGGCACTGACCCACAGCAGGCTAAATACTGCCGCCCAAACAACTGCAGCGGTTAATTGTCCACCCACAGCAATCACGCTACCGATGACGATAACCGGCCCAAAGCCGAGCCCGGGCGCTAATAAGCATAGCCATGGATTACGCGTTAACCAGCGCGTGTAAGTAATGACTAACAGCAGCCCAAGTAAGCCCAAGAGCAATAATGGCCAACCGCGTAACAGCACGAAATAGCCGCCCATGATCAACACTAGCGCTAAGCAAATACGGGCGAATTTCAGCACATACTGTGCTGCCTCCGGATTGTTCGGTAAAGCACCACTGCCACCCGAAAAAGGTGTGCGCGTGGTGATACTATCCAAACCCGATTGAAAATCGTGGTATTCGTTGAGCAAATTAACCGCGGCATGGGCCAACACAGCTGCAATCAGAGTCAGTAACACCAGCTCTATCGGGAGGTCATGCCCTTGGGCTGCCGCCAAGCTAACCCCCAGCCAACTGCACAATAACGCTAATAGCAGAAATGGCGGGCGTAATGTGGACCAGAGAATGGTTAATGAGAAAGCCACTGAAATATCCTTTAAAGGAAAACTTCCTTTGTAATTTGCCGCTAAAACGAGTAGATTGCGCGCTCAATTTTTGTGCGAGTATCTGGTTGTGATTTCTGCTTCGAATATCACCATGCAATTTGGTGCGAAACCCCTGTTTGAAAATATATCGGTCAAGTTTGGCAATGGCAATCGCTATGGTCTGATTGGCGCCAATGGTTGTGGTAAATCAACCTTTATGCGCATTCTCAGTGGCGAGCAAGAGCCGTCAGCGGGCAATATTTCGGTCGAACCGAATATGCGCGTGGGTAAATTGCGCCAAGACCAGTTTGCCTATGAGCAATACAGCGTCATTGACACCGTCATTATGGGGCATGAACACCTGTGGCAGGTCAAAGTTGAACGCGACCGCATTTATTCTGATCCAGACATGAGTGAAGAAGATGGCATGAAAGTGGCCGATCTGGAAGTCGAGTTCGCCGAAATGGACGGTTACACCGCCGAATCTCGCGCCGGTGAGTTATTGCTCGGTGTCGGTATTCCGGTTGAGCAGCATTTTGGTTTGATGTCAGCCATTGCGCCCGGCTTAAAGTTGCGGGTCTTGCTGGCTCAAGTGCTGTTTTCGAATCCCGATATCATGCTGCTCGACGAACCAAC
>DIVC01000031.1:0-3583 GCA_002423905.1 Idiomarina sp. UBA6142 | reverse complement strand
CAGGATAAAATTTCTGAGCTACAAAGCTTCGTTAGCCGCTTCTCAGCCAATGCTTCAAAAGCGAAGCAAGCCACCTCGCGCGCTAAGCAAATTGAAAAGATCCAGTTGGCTGAAGTGAAAGCCTCTAGCCGGGTAAGCCCTTATATTCGCTTTGAGCAAGACAAAAAGTTGTACCGCTTAGCGTTGGAACTCGAAGGTGTCAACAAGAGCTTTGGCGATGTTAACGTATTAAAGAATCTCAACGCCATTATCGAGGTTGGCGAGAAAGTCGCAATTCTCGGCCCGAACGGTATCGGTAAAACCACCCTACTGAAATGTTTAATGGGTGACTATCAAGCCGACAGCGGTCTGATTAAGTGGTCTGAAAACGTCAACATCGGTTACTGCGCGCAAGACCATGCTTATCTGTTTAAAGATCGCATCAGCGTGTTTGATTGGATGGCGCAATGGAAACAGCCGTACCACGACGAACAAGCGGTACGTGGTGTGTTAGGCCGTATGCTGTTTTCACAAGACGATATCAAGAAACCAGTGACCATTCTTTCGGGTGGCGAAAAAGGCCGTATGATTTTCGGCAAATTAGCGCTACAAAAGCCGAACATCCTGGTGATGGATGAGCCGACCAATCACTTGGATATGGAATCTATCGAGGCGTTAAACTTAGCCCTTGAACATTACCAGGGTACCGTGCTGTTTGTGAGCCACGACCGTGAGTTTGTATCGTCGTTGGCGACCCGCATCATTGAGATTACCGAGCATGGTTTGCGTGATTTCGTCGGCAGCTACGACGAGTATCTCGCCGCTCAGCAGCGCACTGGTTAAAACCAGTCACGCTGCATACTAGCCCAGCTGTCGTTGAAGCTTTGTAGCTGCGGCAGTTGTGCTTCGGCGAGCGGAAGTTCCCACTCAATTTGGTAGCGGGCGGCGTGTAATTTGCCTTGTAGCCATGGGTCATCGGCGCTGCAGCTTGCCAGTGCGTGCTGCGCCATTTCTAACCATAACCAGCCCACCACATACTGGCTCATGACATCCAAAAACACCGCCGAGTTGGCCAGCGCTTTGTCCACCTGCCCCTGTTGCAACTGCTCACCAAGGGTTAGCATAGTGTGCATAAATTTTTGCAACGATTGGCTGTACTGGGCGCACAACGGCTGCAACTGAGGGTGCTGCTGAGCTTGTTGCAAAGTCGCTTGAATGCGCTGGAACAACAGCTTCTGCCCGCGTCCTTGATGCTGCCACAGTTTACGCCCCAACAGATCCAGCGATTGAATACCGTGGGTGCCTTCGTGAATAGGGTTCAACCGATTATCACGGTATAACTGCTCAACGGGATATTCGCGGATATAGCCGGCGCCACCGAGCACTTGAATGGCTAAATCGTTAGCTTTTGGACCGTAGTACGAGGGATAAGACTTCACGATGGGGGTGAGTAAATCGAGTAAAATACCCGCATCTTCATCCTGATTGGCTTCGTGATCATCAACTAACCGTGCCGCCAACAGGCACAGTGCCAAGCTGCCTTCCACGTAGGCCTTTTGCTGCAGTAACATGCGTTTTACATCGGCGTGCTCAATAATGGCTAGCGGTTTGCTCGCTGGATCTTTATTTGTTGGTGCGCGGCCTTGCGGCCGGTCTTTGGCGTAAGCGAGCGATTCCAAATAACCACGGTAGCCGATCATCGCTGCGCCCAAACCCACACCAATGCGGGCCTCGTTCATCATTTTAAACATGTAACTCAAGCCCTGCCCGGCTTCGCCCACCAAATAGCCATGGCAATCGTCTTGTTCGCCGAAGCTCAGAACCGTTGAGGTGGTGCCGCGGTAGCCCATTTTGTGCAGCAAGCCAGCCAGCTGCACGTCATTGCGCTCAGCGATTGCACCATCGTGGTGCAATCGGAACTTGGGTACAATAAACATCGAGATACCCTTCACCCCCACCGGCGCACCGTCAATACGGGCCAGCACCAAATGCACAATATTCTCGGTCAGATCTTGGTCGCCCCCCGAGATATACATTTTTTGGCCTTTAATCCGATAGTTGCCATCGCTATGCTTGACCGCTTTGGTGGTGAGATCTCCCAGTGATGAGCCGACATCAGGCTCAGTGAGCGCCATGGTGCCGGCAAAGCGGCCATCGAGCATAGCCGGCAAATAGAGCTGCTGTTGCTCAGCCGAACCGAAGGCTCGAATGACATTAGCGGCGGCACTGGTCAAAAATGGATAGGCCGCACTGGCTGGGTTGGCCGCCATAAAATAGGCATTGCAGGCCATGTGAATCAGCGCCGGTAATTGCATGCCACCGTGCTTATAATCTTGCCGCGCGGACAGTAGCCCGGTGTCGGCAAACTTTTGCCAAGCGACTTTGAGTTCAGCTATGGTGGTCACCCGTTGCCCATCAAAGTGCGGCTCGTTGGCGTCAGCCTTTTGAAAATGCGGCAGAAAATAGTCTTCAGCGACGCCTTCGGCAGTGCTTAAAATGTGCGAAAAGCTCTCGCGGTCATAGTCGGCATAGCGCGGATAAGCTGTTAGTTGCTCGGCGCCAAACACCTGATACAACAAAAATTCAAGGTCGCGCTGGGCAACAAGTCGTGACATGGTTGAGCTCCACAATGGTTAGGGAATCACTGCGGCGGCTTGGTGAGGCGGCCGCTGGTTACGTCAAATTGATACTGAACCNNTGGCCCTGCCAACCTTGCAGTTCAAAATCTCCGGGATACGGATTGAGCGCATGCAGTACTTGGTACACCCCTTGTTCGAGCCACAACGGCAAATCGATAATCTCTAACAGTGGATGCCCCTCACCGACCGATACCACGGCTAAGTATTGATAGTCGCTGCTGGCCGCTAGCTCTGCAAGAAAGTGGAAACCGGCGAAATCAGTACCCAGCATGCGGTTGCCACCCACGCCACCCACTACGTACCAGTGGCTGCTGCGGTCGGCTAAATTAATCACCAATAATTCGCTCTGTTCACCGACTTTTGCGGTGATCACATCGTAGCCTTGATTGGTGGCGTTGGCGCCAGCACTGGTGAACACTACAAGCGCCAGCATGAGTAAGCGATGAAGCCTGAACATAGTCAATCTCCCGAGTCGGTAAAGGCCGACGCCAAGCACTGTTGTAAGTGCTGTAGCCAAAATTGCGGCGCATGCGCCATAGTTGCTGTGCCAATGGTTATTTCGCAGCAACTGTAGCCCTGCTGATGGGACCGCGGCGGCGGTAACAGCAGCACCCCATGCTGCTCGGCATAGTCGACCACAGCTTGCAAAAGTTGCTCGGCTGACAGCGGTATATGCAGGTGAAACATGGCTGCTTGCGGCGGGTTTGGATTGATATCGATGGGGCTGATGGCAGTGAGTGCGGCAGCTAATCGCTGCGCATAGGCCACCGCTGTCGGCATGCTGGCAAGATATTGCTGCAAGCCTTGTTGAGCCGCCAGCACCAGTGGATAAACACTTGCCAGATTACCACCAGCTCGGCGCGCCCAGATCTTTGCCTGCGCAATAAATGCTGTCTCGCCAGCTAAGATTGCACCGCTAATACCACCTAGATCTTTGTACAAACTAACATACACGCTGTCAGCCA
>DIVC01000032.1 GCA_002423905.1 Idiomarina sp. UBA6142 | reverse complement strand
GGCGCAAATAGACAAGAAAAAGCCCCAACTGATAACAGTTGGGGCTTAAGTATTGGTGGAGCTGGCGGGAGTTGAACCCGCGTCCGCAATACCTACATCCTCGGTACTACATGCTTAGTCTGTCATTTAGTTAATCACCAAGTCGCCGACAGACAGGCTCCTTAAGGTGACGATCCCGATTGGTTTTAACGCTTTGGCTACGGGCGAAGCCTCCACGCGAGTCTGCTATAGGGTTAGCCGACTGGTCCTAGTCTCACAGACAAAGCGCTAGGGGTCGGGCATAGCGGGTTATTAAGCCGCTAAAGCGTAGTTGTCGTCGTTTGCAACTATTATGTTGAGGCTTTTTACGAGGCCAGCCTCACCTCGGCATGCACCTTGGGTTTCGTGTATCCCGTCGAATCCTAATCAGCCCCAAAGCAACACTAATTATACGCTTATATGGAGATACTGCCAGTTATTTCAAGCCTTGCACTATAAACTTGTGAAAGGCGCGTCGGACCGCTTTGTCTGTGGATTTTTGTTTCATATATCGCGAAGCGGTAACAAAAGTGGTAAACTTGCGCGCAATTTTTAGCACCAGCTAGTGCAGCAACATCTGTAGCACATAAGGACCCACTGTGAGCGACAAAAAACCTTCGTTAAGTTACAAAGATGCCGGCGTTGATATCGACGCAGGTAACGCTTTAGTGGAGCGTATCAAAGGCGTGACCAAACGCACGAAGCGCCCTGAAGTAATGGGTAATATTGGTGGTTTTGGCGCGTTGTGCGAACTACCCACCAAGTACAAACATCCAGTGCTGGTGTCTGGTACCGACGGCGTCGGTACCAAGCTACGTTTAGCNNGTGAACGACCTGATCGTGCAAGGCGCGGAGCCGCTATTCTTTCTCGACTACTACGCCACGGGCAAACTAGACGTTGACGTTGCTGCCGACGTGGTCACCGGTATTGGCGAAGGCTGCCTGCAAGCTGGCTGCTCACTGATTGGCGGTGAAACGGCAGAAATGCCAGGCATGTACGAGCATGGCGACTACGACATTGCTGGCTTCTGTGTCGGTGTGGTGGAAAAAGAACGCATTATTGATGGTACCAAAGTAGCTCCTGGCGATGCCTTAATTGCCTTGGCCTCTTCCGGTCCGCATTCCAATGGTTACTCGCTGATTCGCAAAATTATTGAAGTAAGCGGGGCCGATGTGCGCACCGAAATGCTCGGCGATAAAGTACTTGCCGAACATTTGATGGCGCCAACACGTATTTATGTGAAATCAGTTTTAGCTATGCTTGAGCGCTGCGAAGCCCATGCTATTTCGCACATTACCGGTGGTGGTTTCTGGGAAAATATCCCACGCGTGTTACCCAATGACGCCAAAGCTGTCATCGACGGCGATAGCTGGCAATGGCCGGCTATTTTCAACTGGTTGCAGCAACAAGGTAACGTCACCACTCGCGAAATGTACCGCACCTTTAACTGTGGCGTTGGCTTGATTATTGCGCTGCCGGGCGCGCAGGTCGATGAAGCGTTAGGTATTTTGCAACAACATGGCGAGCGAGCGTGGGTGATTGGCCACGTGGCCGCGCGCGGCGACAATGATGCGCGGGTCGAAATCAGCGCATGAGCAACAAGCGCATTGTGATTTTAATTAGCGGTTCTGGTAGCAATATGCAGGCTATTATTGCCGCCAGCCAAGCCGGAAAAATTGCTGGTGATGTGGTGGCGGTGATTAGTAACCGTGCCGATGCCGGTGGTCTGGCGAAAGCACAAGCAGCCGGCGTTGCTACCGCGGTGCTCTCCCATCGTGACTTTGCCGAGCGCGAACACTACGATGCCGCATTGCAACAGTTAGTCGATAGCTTTCAGCCCGATGTGGTGGTGTTAGCTGGGTTTATGCGTATTTTAACCGCTGGCTTTACCCGTCATTATCAGGGCCGCATGCTCAATATTCATCCATCCCTACTGCCGAAATACAAAGGTATTCACACCCATCAACGGGCGCTGGACGCTGGTGATAGTGAGCATGGCGTGAGTGTGCATTTTGTGACCGAAGAGCTCGATGGTGGCCCGGTGATTTTGCAGGCGACCGTGCCCATCTTTCCGGAAGATAGCGCTGACGATTTACAGCAACGGGTGCTAGTGCAAGAACACGGCATTTATCCGCTGGTGGTTCATTGGTTATGCAGTGGACGCTTGCGGTTAACTACAAACGGCGCAGAACTTGATGGCGCGCTGCTTGGTTCGCAAGGTTACGCTGCCGACTAATCGTGGCGCACTAGCCTGCGCAATACCAAGGTAGCCACTTCGTCACCATCTTCTATTTGCTGCATTTTAACCAGCACAAATGCTAACTGCGGGGCGAACCAGTAGAGCGTTTCACGAGTACTGTGTTCGCGCACTCGAATGATCTTAATGCTCTCAACATCGCCATAAGGTAAGCGCAGTAATTCTGCTTCAGCACGCACATAAAGATGCTGGTCGACCTCACCTTTGGCATCAATCATGCTGTAACGAAATTGAGTACGGCTAGGATCTTGTAGGTCAACTCGCAACTGTTCCAACATGGCGGCTTCATCCAATACCCGTTCGGTTGGCTCATAAGTACCGTTGAATTGTCTATTACGCCCAGAACCAGAGCGTTTGTATGAAAAACTGCGGGTCACAATCTGCTGTTCCTGCCATTCAAAGCTGGACCAGTAGCGCCGGCGATCGGTCAAAAACATCCATGAGATCTCAGTTTCAGTGTACAGCGAGAACAACCCGTCTGGCCCTTGTTTGAGTTCGCGCACCGCATCGCCATAGTCTGAACCGCTGCGCAATACCTGATAACTGGCACTGTAAGGGGTCAGTTCTGCAGTGGCATACGCTGGCATGGTTAGCCACAGACTGGTCACCATTAATAACGCTAACTTCATGATAAATTTGCTTCCTGTTCATGCGACTGGTGCTTTAGCAAGTCATCTTATGACCGCACATTTACGTATAGGTTTAGAATTTCAAACGCTTGTTCAAATTTCACTTGAAAAATAGCGCTAAAGCGACTACCTTTTAAGGTATCTCATTTACTGGTCAGACCTCTAATCAAGAGACGGAGTAAAGCATGTTTACAACGCTTTGGATCATCGCCACGCTAGCTATTTTTGCTGGCTTATTATATTACCGCAGCAGTTTGCTGATCACGAGTTTAGTCCTCGTTGGTCTATTTGCTGTCGGCAACATGATCGGTGCTGTTGGCGTGGTGCTATGGGTTCTTTTGGCCCTAGTGCTGGTGCCACTCAATGTCACAGCATTCCGTCGTGGTGTGCTCAGCAAGTCCATTCTTGCCACCTATCGCAAGATTATGCCAGAGATTTCGGATACTGAGCGCGATGCGATTGATGCTGGCACCACCTGGTGGGAAGGCGATTTGTTCCGTGGCGCACCGAATTGGAAGAAACTGCACAGCATTCAGAAATCTGAGTTAACTGCTGAAGAGCAAGCGTTCTTGGATGGCCCGGTTGAAGAAGTTTGTAAAATGCTGGATGACTGGGAAGCCACCCACGAGCTGGCAGACATGCCTGAACACGTGTGGCAATACCTGAAAGACCACAAATTTTTTGCCATGATTATCAAGAAAGAATATGGCGGTTTAGAGTTTTCTGCGTTTGCCCAATCGCGCGTCTTGCAAAAGCTTTCTGGTGCTAGCACCGTGCTTGCCTCGACTGTTGGCGTACCGAACTCCTTAGGCCCGGGCGAGTTATTGCAGCATTATGGTACCAAAGCACAAAAGGACCATTACTTGCCGCGTTTGGCGTCAGGTGAAGAGATCCCTTGCTTTGCCCTGACAAGCCCAGAAGCGGGCTCCGATGCCGGTTCTATTCCAGATTCTGGCGTGGTGTGTAAAGGCCAATGGCAAGGCGAAGAAATTGTTGGTATTAAACTGAATTTCGATAAGCGCTATATCACCCTTGCGCCGGTTGCTACGGTGATTGGTTTGGCCTTCAAACTGTACGACCCCGAGCAGTTACTCGGTGACAAGGCTGAGCTCGGTATTACCGCAGCGCTTATTCCACGTGATACCAAAGGCCTAAACATTGGTCGTCGCCACTTTCCGTTAAACGTGCCATTCCAAAATGGTCCGTTGAGCGGTAAAGACGTTTTCGTACCCCTTGATTACATCATAGGCGGTCAAGAAATGGCCGGTAAAGGCTGGCGTATGCTGGTTGAGTGTCTGTCAGTAGGCCGTGCCATCACACTGCCATCAAACAGCGCCGGTGGGGTGAAATCCATAGCCTTAGCAACTGGTGCTTATGCTTACATTCGCCGGCAGTTCAAATTACCTATTGGTAAAATGGAAGGTGTGGAAGAGCCACTAGCTCGCCTTGCTGGCGACGCTTACTTGATGGATGCGGTCACGCGTTTCTCGACCAAAGCCATCGATTTAGGTGAAAAGCCATCGGTGATTTCTGCCATTGTCAAATACCACATGACCGAAAAATTGCGCGCCCGCATGGACGACGCCATGGACATTCATGGTGGTAAAGGTATCTGCTTAGGGCCAAACAACTACTTAGGTCGCGGCTATCAAGGCGTGCCGGTTGCCATTACGGTAGAAGGTGCCAACATTCTAACCCGCAACTTGATGATCTATGGTCAAGGGGCTATCCGTTGCCATCCTTATGTACTGGAAGAAATGTTAGCCTCGGCTGAGCATAACGCCGCCGGCTTAGCACGCTTCGATAAAGCGCTGTTTGGCCATATTGGCTTCGCCATGAGCAACTTCGTACGCTCATTGGTATTAGGCTTCGGTGGCTGGCGCTTAAGCTCGGCGCCATTTGGCGACAGCACTGCTCAGTATTACCAACAGATGAACCGCTTTAGTGCCAACTTAGCCTTGCTATCGGATGTGGCCATGGCCGTTTTAGGTGGAACCTTGAAGCGCAAGCAACGTATTTCTGCACGCTTAGGTGACATGCTGAGCTACTTATACTTAGCGTCTGCAACCTTGAAACGCTTTGACGAAGAAGGCCGTCAGAAAGACGACCTGCCGTTGGTTCACTGGGCACTGCAAGACACGTTATACAAACTCCAAGAAAGTCAGCTGGCGCTGCTGGATAACTTCGGTGGCATCGGCAAAGCCTTGAAAGTGGTGATGTACCCATTTGGCCGCATAGCAAAACGCCCGAGCGATAAACTCGATCATAAAGTCGCTAAATTGTTGCTGAAACCGAACGCCTCACGCGAGCGTTTAGGTGCCGGACAGTTCCTAAGTCCGGACGGTGCATTTGGTTACCTAGAAACCACCTTGCGCGATATTATCAAAGCGGAAGAGCTATTTGACCGCGTGCGTAAAGCCGCGAATCAACGCATGAGCTTTATCTTCCTGGATAAGATCGCTGCCAAAGGCAAAGAGCTAGGGGTGTTGAACGACGACGACGTGGCGCTCCTCATTCGTGCCGAAGAAGGTCGTTTGCGCACCATCAATGTCGATGACTTCGCTCCTGAAGACTTGATGGCAGGCAAAGCCGCCCGCGACTATGCGTTAGCGCATACGAAGAAAAAGCCCAAAGCGGCTCCTAATGCGGCCTAAGTGCTGCAATTAATCGAAAACGGCGCCTGTGGCGCCGTTTTTTTTGGTGTACAATCGGCCTTCAAATAACAACATACAATAATGGAGCTGAGTCTGCATGACGCAATCACCGCAGCAACCGAACAGCGCTAAGCGCAGTGGCTTTACCCGTTTCTTAGACACCGTTGAGTATCTTGGTAACCTGTTGCCCCACCCCATTACCCTATTCGCTTTATTCGCTATTGCTATCGTTATTGGTAGCGGTATTGCCAGCTATTTTGGTGTAACGGCACAAGATCCGCGCCCCGGTGGCGGCGTGATTGAAGTAGTTAACTTGCTGAATGCTGAAGGTTTGCAGCGTATTGTCACGGGCCTAGTCACCAACTTCACCGGCTTCACCCCCTTAGGCACAGTGTTGGTTGCGTTACTTGGTGTAGGTATTGCCGAACGTTCAGGCATGTTATCGGCCATGATGCGCGGCCTCGTCATGAACGCCCCACCGCGTTTAGTCACGGTAGCCGTGGTGTTCGCTGGGGTGATCTCAAATACTGCGGCTGAATTGGGCTATGTAGTGCTGGTACCGCTGGCAGCGATGATCTTCCACTCCCTTGGTCGCCACCCTCTAGCTGGTTTAGCTGCCGCCTTTGCGGGTGTTTCGGCCGGTTACAGCGCTAACTTAGCCATCGGTACAGTTGATCCGTTATTAGCCGGCATCACCACTCAGGCGGCCAATTTGCTCGATCCTGACTACGTAGTCGGTGCCGAGGCGAACTGGTTCTTTATGGCGGCATCGACCTTCTTGATTGCCCTGATGGGTACTTTTGTTACTGAAAAAATCGTTGAGCCGAAACTTGGCAAATATAACCCTAAAGAAGCCACCATTAACTTAAAAGAACAAACCATTGAAGCGCTAACCGCTTTGGAAAAACGCGGCTTATGGGGTGCATTGCTAGCGTTCTTAGTACTTGCGGCATTATTAGCTTGGACTATTGTTCCGGTCGATGGCATCTTGCGCGACCCAAAAACCGGTTTGGTGGCTAACTCGCCTTTCTTACAAGGTATTGTGGTATTTATTTTTATTACCTTTGCCATTCCCGGTTATGTTTACGGCCGCATTACCAAAGTCATGCGCACCGACCGTGATGTCATTGACGCCATGTCAGACAGCATGAGCACCATGGGCATGTACATCGTGTTGGTGTTCTTTGCCGCGCAGTTTGTGGCATTTTTCGGCTGGACCAATCTCGGTACTATTTTTGCCGTAAATGGCGCCGAATTCCTCCAGAACATCGGCTTAACTGGGCCGTTATTGTTTGTGGTGTTTATCTTCATGTGTGCGTTCGTGAACCTATCATTAGGTTCAGCGTCGGCACAGTGGGCCATCTTTGCACCAATTTTCATTCCGATGCTGATGCTGATTGGTTACGCCCCAGAAGTTATTCAAGCGGCCTACCGTATTGGCGACTCGGTCACCAATATTATCACCCCAATGATGAGCTATTTTGGCTTAATCCTGGCGGT
>DIVC01000082.1:5236-9104 GCA_002423905.1 Idiomarina sp. UBA6142 | reverse complement strand
AAATTCAGTTCGCGAATTTGTGCTTCGATGGCAGTCAAGTCACCGACGATGACCCAGGTTAACACGTCCGGAGTGAGGTATTGTTTAGCGGTCGCTTGAATGGTTTCAAGCTCGAGCGCTGCAATACGTTCACCGTAAGACTCTAACCAAGCCATGTCTTTATCTTTGTTGAGCGTGCTCACGACTGAGCGCAACAGCGCCGCTTTAGTCTCATAAGCACCGGGCAAACGGGCAGTTTTGTTGGCTTTGGTCTTCGCTAATTCATCTGCCGTAGCTGGGTTGTCGCCCATGTAGCCATTGAATTCAGCCAATAACTCTTGCACCGACTCTTTGGCTTTATCGGCTTGCACCGGTGCGACCGCTAGCAGCAAGCCTGCAGCATCAGCACCAAACCAGCTAGTACGTGCGCCGTATGACCAGCCTTTATCTTCACGTAAGTTCATGTTGATACGGCTGGTGAAGCTGCCACCAATGATGGTGTTCATAACATCAAAGGCTTCTGCTTCTGGCACATCACTTGATGGCGCAAATTGGCCGGCGATGATCATCGCTTGTGGTGAGCCTGGCTGATCAATTAAGAACACCCGCGCCTTAGTTGGTGGGGTAACCGTTGGGAACTGCTTGACCGGCTTGGCAGTTGCTGGGGCATTCCAAGCTACTAAAGCTTGTTCCAGTAACGGCTTGATCTGTGCCTCTGTAGTCGCTCCCACAATCACTAAGCGAGCGTTATCAGGGCGCACCCAAGTGGCGTGGTGCTGAACCAAATCATCACGCGTTAAGCGGCTGATCGACGCCTCGGTACCCGAGCCGGTGAGCGGCGCGTTATACGCATGGTCATCACTAAACATCAGCCCCGGTAGGATCCGTAATGCTTGCGACTGTGGTGAGGCTTTTTCACGCTTGATGGTTTCCATCCACAAACCACGACGACGATCGATATCAGCTTGCTTGAATGCTGGATTCATCACGACATCAGCAAAAATCTTCAAACTCGGCGCTAAGTTGGTGGTCAAGGTATCCATTGCGATGGTGGCGGTGTCTAGTGACGCGCCGGCACTCAGATTAGTACCTAAGGTGTCGAGTTCAAGCGCTAGCGCCAGGGCATCGCGTGAGGTGGTGCCTTCGGTCAACATCGCCATCGCGAAGCTTGCGGTACCAAGGGTAGCGCCTTGATCAGCGGCATAGCCACTATCGACCACCAATTGCATCTGCACCGTTGGCACGTCATGCCGTTCAGCTAAATAAACCTCAAGACCGTTCGATAGGGTGAAGCTGGCCAGTTCGGGTAAATCCAATTCAGGTAGTTGACCGACTGCTGGCAGCTTACTGCGGTCGGCTTGCGCTTCAGCAGTGGTATAGCGTGGTTGTGGCAACACATTGAGCACGAAAGCACCATCATCTAACCAACGTTGCGCCGCCGCTTGCACATCAGCCGGTGTCGCGTTACGTAATATCTCGAGCGACTTTTGGTAAGCACCAGGATTGCCTTGATACACCTCACCGGCGGCTAAGATATCTGATTTACCACCAAACCCGCCAATACGTTCAGCGCCACGAACGAAACTCGCGACACTGCTGAAGCGCACTCGGTTCAGTTCGGCTTGGGTAGGGCCTTCGGCTAAAACCCGCGCCACTTCTTCATCGATAATGGCTTCAATTTGGCTCATCTCAACGCCCGGTTTAGCATCGGCAACAACAAAAAACTGGCCAGCAAGCACCCGATCATATTGGAAGGCAAATACGCTACTAGCGATCTGCAAGTCATACACTAACCGTTGATACAAGCGTGAGTTTTTACCACCGGCTAAAATATCNNTTCAGCAGGCTCAGGTATTCGGCATCTTTGGTGCCCATTTCTGAGGTATTCCAAATTTTGTAAATACGCGCTGCTGGTACGTTATCTTCCATGGTCGCGCGCTTCGTGCCGCTGCGCTTGGCCACCCAGGCATCGAGTTTTTGCAATGGCTTACCCGCAGGAATATGGCCAAAATACTCGTTCATTTTCGCTTTGGCGGTGTCAACATCGATATCGCCGGCCAGCACCACCACCGCGTTGGCAGCACCGTAGTAATCATTGAACCATTGGTGCACATCATCAAGTGACGCCGCATTTAAATCTTCCATTGAACCAATCACGGACCATGAATAAGGGTGACCAGCAGGGAAGGTTTGACTGGCAATAAACTCGAAGGCGCGGCCATATGGTTGCGACTCGCCTTGGCGTTTTTCGTTTTGTACTACACCCCGTTGCTCATCAAGCTTCGCTTGCGTGACCGCACCGAGTAAGTGACCCATGCGGTCAGATTCCATCCACAAGGCCATATCTAAAGCCGGTGTTGGCACGTTTTGGAAATAGTTAGTACGGTCGTTGTTGGTGGTACCGTTTTGGTCAGTCGCGCCAGCGCGTTCGAACGGACCGAAAAATTCGTCATCGTAGTTTTCGGTACCGTTGAACATTAAATGCTCAAACAAGTGCGCAAAACCGGTTTGGCCGGGTTTTTCGTCTTTTGAACCGACCGCATACCATACGTTTACAGCGACAATGGGCGCTTTACGATCAGTGTGAACAATCACTCGCAAACCGTTATCTAAGGTGAAGCTATCATAAGCAATGTTCACTTCCGGCAGTTGTTGTTGCACCAACGCAGCTGATGCACCGCGATTTGCTTGTTCAGCAGTGGCTTGGCAGCCGGTCAGTAAAATTGATGCTACGGCGAGGGCGGTAAGAGATTTATACAAACGCATAGAAAAATTCCATTGTTGACGTAGGTGAATTGACTCATGTCACAGAAAAAAACCAGTACCACGATAATAAAGGGTTAAACACAGGATACAACGCTCGATCTTAGTTTAAATGTAACAAGATTGTTCTGCCTTTATAGGCGCTTCCAATTCCTTGACGAATCAACGATAATTGCCCCTTATTGTCGCCTCAACAAAGATGCAATCGCGTGGAAAAAACGACCATCATCGCCATCGCTGGCGCCTCAGCTTCAGGTAAAAGTTTATTTGCTTCAACCGTTTATCGTGAGCTAGTGGCTGAGCTAGGTGGACAAGGTATCGCCATTCTCGCAGAAGATGCCTATTACCGTGACCAAAGTCATTTGAGTTTCGATCAACGGCAACTGACCAATTATGACCACCCGTCGGCGTTTGAACACGAGTTATTGGTGCAGCATTTGCATCAGTTACGCGCCGGCAATTCCGTGCAAATGCCCCAATATAGCTACAAAACACACACCCGTATCGACGCAACCATCAAAGTAAATCCTGGCCGAGTGATCATGGTGGAAGGAATTTTGTTGTTAACCGACCCGCATTTGCGTAAGTTATTCGATATTTCGGTGTTTATGGATACCCCGCTGGATGTGTGTTTATTGCGACGGATGATTCGCGACGTGGAAGAACGTGGGCGGACAATTCAGTCAGTCGCTGAGCAGTACCATGAAACCGTTCGTCCGGCATTTTTTGAGTTTATTTTACCGTCGAAACAGTTTGCTGATTTGGTGGTCACGCGCGGTGGTCAGAATGAAATTGCCATCGACCTGATTAAATCTAAAATTCGCCAACTGCTGGCTGAATAACAATAACAACGGCCTAACTTTATGCATAGTATTTTTGGCATTGCCATTATTCTTCTCGTTGCCTACGCTTTTTCCAGCAACCGTGGTGCTATTCGTTGGCGTACCGTCGGCGGCGCGTTTGCTATTCAATTAGCCTTAGGCGCTTTTGTGTTGTACGTACCCTTTGGCCAGGACGTGTTATACGGCGTGGCATCAGGGGTTGGCAGTGTAATTGCCTTTACCAATGCCGGCATTGATTTCATGTTCGGCGGTTTAGCTTCAGCTGATTTTGGTTTTGTGTTTGC
>DIVC01000082.1:501-5115 GCA_002423905.1 Idiomarina sp. UBA6142 | reverse complement strand
TTTATTCCAAGCATGACCCAATCAGAGTTATTTGCGGTGATGGTGGGCGGTATGGCCTCGGTATCTGGTTCCGTGCTGGCCGGTTATGCCGGTGTTGGGGTTGAACTGAAATACCTGATTGCCGCTAGTTTCATGGCCGCACCAGCGGGCTTGTTAATGGCCAAGATGATCATGCCGGAAATCGACCAACCGCGTGATGATATCGATAGCATCATTGAAGGCACGGCTAGTCATGGTGCCAAGCCGGCAGCAAGCCCAGTGGAAGACCGTGCCGTGAATATTATCGATGCCGCCGCAACCGGTGCCAGCAGCGGTATGAAGCTCGCGGTTAATGTCGGTGCCATGTTAATTGCTTTCGTGGCGTTGATTGCGCTGATCAACGGTATGTTTGGTTGGGTTGGCGGCTGGTTTGGCTACCCGGATTTATCGCTGCAGTTGATCTTCGGTTATATCTTCCAACCCGTGGCGTACGTGCTCGGTGTAAGCTGGGATGAAGCGCAGTTGGCCGGTAGTTTTATCGGCCAAAAATTAGTCATTAACGAGTTTGTCGCCTATCTTGATTTTGTCAATTACAAAGACCAGCTCAGTCAACACAGCCAAGTGATCATCACGTTTGTACTGTGCGGTTTTGCCAACTTCTCATCCATTGCTATTTTGCTCGGTGGCTTAGGCGGCATGGCGCCAAGCCGTCGACCGGATATTGCCCGCTTGGGGATGAAAGCGCTGCTAGCGGCCACGCTAGCCAACATGATGAGTGCAGCAATCGCTGGCTTCTTCTTTACCCTGGGTTAATGGTTACTGACAGCGAGTGCGTTATTTGCGCACTCGCATCACCCCTTCTTGCATCGTCGATGCCACCAACTTGCCGCTGCGGGTAAAAAATTGCCCGCGCACTAAACCACGTGCACCGCAGGCAATCGGGCTATCAATGGCATACAGCAGCCAGTCATCCATGCGAAAATCATGATGAAACCACATGGAATGGTCAATCGTCGCCATTTGAATGCCGGGCTGGGCAAAGCTGGTGCCATGGGGCTGCAGCGCCGTCGGCAGAAAATTAAAGTCAGACGCGTACGCCAACAGATATTTGTGTACCCGCGGGTCATCCGGCATGGCGCCATTAGCGCGGAACCACACATAACGCTGGGGCTTATCGACATGCGGTTTAAACGGGTTGTTGGCGGTTACAAAACGCATCTCAATCGGCTTTTCCGAAATAAACTTATTGCGAATAGCTTCAGGGATTAGCTCGGCATGTTCACGGTAAATGTCTAGATCGGAGACTAAGCCTTCTGGGCCGGGTACTTCAGGCATAGTGGTTTGGTGCTCAAAGCCACATTCATCAATTTGAAACGATGCGGTCATGTAAAAGATCGGTTTGCCAAATTGAATGGCTTGCACTCGCCGGGTGGAAATACTGCGGCCATCACGAATGGTTTCTACATCATAAATAATCGGTTTTTGTGCATCGCCTGGGCGCAAAAAATAAGTATGCAGCGAGTGCACTTTACGATCTTCAGGCAAGGTTTCTTTCGCGGCTGACAGTGCTTGGCCAATCACTTGACCACCAAATACCGCGGCAAAGCCCAGATCTTGGCTCTGACCGCGGTAAATACCTTGCTCAATGGTTTCTAGTTTTAACAAGTTCAAAAGGTCAGCTAATACCTGACTCATGGTTAATCCTTTTGGGCGCTGATGGCAAGTTGGTCTATTATAAGGTTGATCTTCGTGAACTGCACACCCATAGTTAGTCTTCGTGGTGGTTCGAAGAATTGCTACAAAGAATTGCTACAACTAGGAGTACCGTATGACCAGTAAGGATAGTTTCAACACCCATCAAACCCTCGAGGTACAAGGTAAAACCTATCACTATCACAGTATTCCAGCGCTTGCAAAACAGCTCAGTAAGCAGGGCGAACTGGCTAAACTTCCGGTTTCATTGAAAGTACTATTAGAAAATTTATTACGCTATGAAGATGGCAAAACCGTGGTGGGTAATGATATTGAAGCCATGGTGGCTTGGCTGAACCAACGCAGTTCCGACCGCGAAATTCAATTTCGTCCAGCCCGAGTGCTGATGCAAGATTTCACCGGTGTGCCTGCGGTCGTTGATTTAGCCGCCATGCGTGATGCGGTAGCCAAAGCCGGCCATGATCCACAGCAGATTAACCCATTATCAGCGGTTGATTTGGTCATTGACCACTCGGTCATGGTCGATAAATTTGCCACCGAAGGCGCCTTTGCCGAGAACGTTGCGATTGAAATGGAGCGTAACTTCGAGCGCTATCAGTTTTTGCGCTGGGGCCAGAAGGCTTTTGAAAACTTCCGCGTAGTGCCGCCAGGTACCGGCATCTGTCACCAAGTGAACCTCGAATATTTAGCCAAAGTGGCGTGGACCAAAACCATCAACGACAAGACCTACGTGATGCCAGATACACTGGTAGGCACCGACTCACACACCACCATGATCAACGGTCTTGGCGTTTTAGGCTGGGGCGTTGGTGGTATTGAAGCCGAAGCGGCGATGCTGGGCCAGCCAGTGTCGATGCTGATCCCTGAAGTGATTGGGTTTCGTTTGAGCGGCAAATTAGCCGAAGGGGTAACCGCTACTGACTTAGTGCTCACAGTCACACAAATGCTGCGTAAGCATGGCGTAGTGGGCAAGTTTGTTGAATTCTATGGCCCGGGGCTGGATCATTTGCCACTGGCCGACCGCGCTACCATTGCCAATATGGCACCTGAATATGGCGCCACCTGTGGCTTCTTCCCGGTTGACCAAGAAACCTTGCGTTACCTGCAGCTCACCGGCCGCGATGCCCATACCATTGCGCTCGTCGAAGCCTATAGCAAGGCGCAGGGCATGTGGCGTGATAGCGCCGCCGAACCAGTCTTCACAGACAGTTTGGAATTAGATTTAGCCGATGTTGTGGCCTCGTTGGCAGGGCCAAAACGGCCACAAGATCGGGTCACCATGCCGCAGCTGGGCAAACAGTTCGATTTATATCTCGAAACCTTAGGCCAATTAGAACAAGCCGCCCAAGCGGTGCCGGTAGAGGGTGAAGACTATGGCTTACGTCATGGCGATGTGGTGATTGCCGCAATTACTTCATGTACCAACACCTCCAACCCTGGGGTGATGATGGCGGCGGGCTTGCTCGCCAAAAACGCCTTAGCTAAGGGCTTGCAGCGCAAACCATGGGTGAAGTCGTCGTTGGCTCCGGGCTCTAAAGTAGTCACCGATTATTTGGCCAAATCGGGTCTCAGTGAGTCGCTTGATGCGCTGGGCTTTAACCTCGTTGGCTATGGCTGTACCACCTGTATTGGTAACTCTGGGCCGCTGCCTGATGCCATCAGTAAGACCATCCAGCAACACAATTTAACCGTATCGTCGGTGCTGTCCGGTAACCGTAACTTTGAAGGGCGTATCCATCAGGATGTCAAAGCCAACTGGCTGGCATCGCCGCCGCTGGTAGTAGCTTATGCCTTGGCCGGCACCACCCGCATTGATTTAACCAACGACCCATTAGGGCAGGATCAGCAGGGCAATCCGGTTTATTTAAAAGATATTTGGCCGTCTAATCGCGCCATTGCTGATGCCGTTGCGTTGGTGGATGATGCCATGTTCAAACGTGAGTATGCCGCGGTCTTTGATGGTGATGCGCAGTGGCAGGCGATTCCGATTGGCGAAGGGCAAACCTACAATTGGAGCGATGATTCGACCTATGTGAAGAATCCGCCATACTTCAATGCTATCGACAAGCCACTGGAACCGCTCAAAGAAATCATCGATGCGCGGGTATTAGCGGTATTCGGGGATTCCATCACCACCGACCACATCTCGCCAGCCGGCTCGATTAAACCATCGTCACCAGCAGGTAAATACCTGCAAGAAAAGGGGGTAGCGGTTGCCGACTTCAATTCCTATGGCTCACGACGTGGTAATCACGAAGTGATGATGCGCGGTACCTTTGCCAACATTCGTATCAAAAACCAAATGCTCGATGGCGTCGAGGGTGGCTTCACCAAGCATCTACCGAGCGGCGAGCACATGGCTATCTACGATGCCGCCATGCGCTATCAGCAAGAACAGACCGATCTGGTCATTCTAGCTGGCAAGGAGTACGGCAGTGGTTCAAGCCGTGACTGGGCCGCCAAAGGCACCACCTTACTTGGCGTAAAAGCCGTCATTGCCGAGAGCTATGAGCGTATTCACCGCTCGAACTTAGTCGGCATGGGGGTATTACCGTTACAATTTATTGATGGTAAAAACGCCAAGTTGTTAGGCTTAAATGGCTCGGAACAGCTCAGCATTGTTGGTATTGACGATCACTTAAAACCTGGCCAATTACTGACGGTATACGCTAAGCGCGATGATGGTTCGGTGTCTGAGTTTCAAGTGCTGTGTCGTATTGATACCGGCAACGAGTTGGACTACTACAAGAACGGTGGCATTTTACACTTCGTGCTGCGGCAAATGTTGCGCGCCTGAAGGCGCGGGCATTAAATATTGAGCCCGCGGCCACCATCTACTTTAATTGAGTCACCGGTCATAAAGCGGTTATCGCGTAAGAAGCGCACCGTATCAATCATCGGTTGTAAGCCGCCCTCAAGCTT
>DIVC01000082.1:300-479 GCA_002423905.1 Idiomarina sp. UBA6142 | reverse complement strand
ACCTTCGGTGCCAGCTGTTTGGCAAAGCTTAGTGTTAGGTTAGCCAATGCAGCTTTGGCGGCGCAATAAGCGATATAGTGAGTGGATGGGCTATCGACATAGATATCCGTGATATTTACTACCAGCCCATTATCACTGCGTTGCAATAAGTCCTGTAGGCCATTGATCAGTAAATATGG
>DIVC01000082.1:0-252 GCA_002423905.1 Idiomarina sp. UBA6142 | reverse complement strand
ACCGCAGCTGGATTGGCCAAATCAGCGGCAATGGCGTGGGCACCACGTTGCTCCAATTCCAGCACGCCAGCCTTGGAGGTGTGGTAATGGGCAATCACCTGATAGCCTTCATCGAGGAGCGCATGCGCCAGTGCTAGGCCAAAGCGGCGGCCAGCACCGGTAATTAGAGCGACAGGAGAGGCTGTAGTCATTGCTTTACCTTGAGTTGTAAAAATAAGTGCCGCAAATTTGGCACCACAGTCTGTAAATAAT
>DIVC01000053.1:18936-39319 GCA_002423905.1 Idiomarina sp. UBA6142 | reverse complement strand
GCATGCACGAACAACTTACTTGATTGATCAAACAGCCCCATCATCGCTTCCCAGCGCAGGTCGGTACCCTGTTGCACACCGGCTTGCTTGGCATCGTAATAAGCTTTCGCTTGCACAAAGGCGCGCTGCAAATTGCTCAACGCTTCGGCATTGGCTTTACGCTGTTCAGCCGGGCTACGACGCTCCCACCACGCATTGCTCAAGCCAACCCGCGGCCAGCTCACATGGACGCCTACGTTGAGGGCTTCAGCACCATCTTCGAAGGTCCACGCATCGGTCTTCAGCAAGCTCGAACGACCACGAATCAAGTTTCCTTGTGGTACGATTTGCGCATGCGTGATGCCGTTAAAACGCACCGTGGGGATGATTTCTGAGTCTGGGTTATAACCAATATGGCCACTTACTTCCGGTGTGACCATGCCGGTTTCTTGCTGATCATCAGTGGCCCGCACCGCTTCAATTTCGATTAAACCCAAGGTGGTATCCAAGGCGATTAGACCTGGGTAGACATGCTGCCCGGAGATATCAATCACTGCGGTATTGGGCGGTAACGGAATGTCCGTACCAATGGCAATGATTTGACCGTTCTCAAACAACAGATCAGTCGCTGCTAAGGTGCCATTGGTGACGGTGTGTAAGGTACCACCTTGCAACAGAATCGGTTGTGATTGTGGCGCGCCAGGCACCATGTCATGGGCTGTAGCGGCCAGCGATAGCGTTGCCGCAGCTACGGCAGTCAGTAGTTTTTTCATTAGTGCTGTCCTCCATGTTGCGCATGGCTATGATCGCTGTATACCTGCCACCAAACGTCATGATTGTCTTCACAATGCCAGGTTGGCTGCGGTTTTTTGTAGCCTTGTTCAGCACCTTGGCGTTGCTGTTCAGGAGCTGCTAACAGTTTTTGCATGAGGGCCTGTTTCTCACTTTCAACGGCTACACGCAGTTGCTTATCGAGTTCACGGTCGAAATATTTCCGGCCATTGATCCAGGTTTGCTGCGCTTGTGCGTACGCACTCAGCGGGTGGGCGTTCCACACTACAAAGTCAGCATGTTTACCAGCACTGATACTGCCTACGTACTGGTCAATTTTGAGCTGCTTGGCAGGATTCAACGTGACCATTTGCAGGGCTTTATAGGCGTCCATGTCACAGTAGGTGATCGATTTAGCCGCTTCAGTATTCAAGCGTCGCTGTAGATCGTTACTGTCGGAGTTGATACTGGTTAATACGCCCTTCTCTGTCATCAAACAGGCATTTTGTGGGATTGCATCGTACACTTCGAACTTAAATGCCCACCAGTCCGCGAATGACGACGCCCCAGCACCATGTTTCGCCATCTCGGTAGCGACCTTGTAACCCTCAAGAATGTGGGTAAAGGTGGTAATGGTGAAGTCAAACTCTTCGGCTAAACGCAACAACATCAGAATTTCTGATTGTACATACGAGTGAGCGTGCACGAAGCGCTTGGAATCGAGAATTTCCAGTAAGGTATTCAACCGATAATCCGGCCGTGGTGGCGCTGTTTTAGCTTTTTCGGCACGACTTAGCTTATCGTAGGCTTGTTGCCGCTGACGGTATTCAACCGCTGCGGTAAAGCCATCGCGCATCACCGTTTCCACACCCATACGGGTTTGTGGATAACGGATACTAAAGTTATTACCCCAGTTGCTTTGCTTGACGTTTTCACCCAAGGCAAACTTAATGCTCGGTGGTGCCGCATCAAACTTCAGTTCACTGCCGGTGGCTCCCCAACGCAATTTGATGATCTGTGCTTGGCCGCCAATCGGGTTGGCTGAACCATGCAGTAACTGAGCAATCGTAGTACCGCCTGCCAATGAGCGGTAGATATGAATATCATCTGGGTTAATAACGTCACCAATCCGTACTTCTGCGGTAATCGCCTCAGAGCCTTCATTGACACCGCGATCGATAGCAATGTGTGAGTGCTCATCAATAATGCCCGGGGTGATATGCATACCACTCGCATCAATGACGGTATAACCCGATGGTGTGCGTAAGTTTTGACCGATGCGTTCAAAATTACCGTTACGAACAATAATATCGGTATTTTCTAAAACGCCTTGGTCATCAGCGGTCCATACCGTGGCATTTTTGATATGCAGGTTCTGACGCTCAGGCAAGCTCGCTAAGCCAAAGGCCACATTCGGAAAAGTCACTTTACTGATGTATTCGACTTTAGCAAGTTCTGCCGCTGGCTTTGCCGTGGCTTCCGCCATGCTCGCGTTAAAGCGCAGCTCTTGCCCATTCGGGGCAACTGCGACACCGCTATAGCCGCTGGCGGTCTGCTGCTGTAAACGCATACGCCAAGCGCCTTCGATACCGTTGAAGTTGCCATCAACCACGAACTGTAAGCTTTCGTCATCACGTTTGGCATCACGGATCTTAGCGCTTTGCTCTGCAATTTTGAGTTCACCGCTAATGCGGTTGCCTTCAGTAATACTCAGAGCCACCTCTTGATCCGCGATAGTGGCATTAAATTTACCAGCAAAAACCGCTCGGCTTAACGGCTCAAGTTCGACTTCTTGACCTTGCAGCCAGACTGATTTAATCCGCCCATTGGTAAACAGGTCGCCGTCAGCGATGACGAAATCAGCCATGTAACCTGGTGCTAACTTACCGGCACGGTCGGCCACCCCAGCAATACTTGCCGGTACGGTGGTTAGTGCTGCCAAGGCGCGATCTTTATCAAGCCCATGCTGTACTGCTTTACGCAGATTCGGCCAGAAATCTTCGCTTTTCTTCAACTCATGCAGGGTAAAGGAAAAATCAATACCAGCACTGGCAAGCGCAGCGGCGTTGCCCGGCGCACGCTCCCAATGGCGTAAGTCGGCTAAACTGACATCTAAATGATCATCAATACCCGATACTTCCGGTGCAGCCGGAAAATTCAACGGTAAAATTATCCGCGATTGGGTGGCTTTAATAGCATCAACCCGCGCATATTCATAACCCGAGCCAAGATAAGTCACCGGCACTTTAAAGCTGCTAAACACCTCATGAGCGCGTAATAATGACTTATCGTCGCTGACTGTAAACACCACTCCTTCTTGTTCGATGTTGGTGATATTTGCCAACGCAGCGTTATACTCTACCGGACCATTATGGGCATCTTTACCATAGGCTTGTTCATACCAATTGGCATCCGATAGCGTTTGCCGAATAAGCGCGATAGAACCCATCAATGACGATGGATACTGCTGTACCGAACTACCTTTATCGAACGAACCAAAATGGCGGGCTTGGGGGTTGTATACGATATCGTTGGGTATTTTATCCGCCAATGATACGGTCACCGCTTGGCCTTGAAAAATACCATCGAGACGCGCACTCTGCACCGCGGTGAAGCCTTGGCTGATGTAAACTTGTGCCGCCTTTTTATCCGTTGCTAGGGTGTCAACCCAATGCCGCTGAGCGTGAATCGCATCATTAGCGGCATTACCACCCTCGCGTTTATTGTTGTAAACCGGTGGCGCACTGCGAGGTCCTCGCTGCGGGCCTGCCGCTGCAGCACTCACGCCATAGTTGCTGTAGGCATCAATAAAGCCCGGATAGACCATATGACCACTCAAATCAATCACTCGCGCGCCTGCAGGTGCTTGATTATTGCGATCAATAGAGATAATGCGACCATTACGAATAACCAATGTTGCATTGGTCAATTGTTTCCCCGGTTCGGTCACTATGGTTGCATTTTGTAGCGCGACAAATGTCGACGAGTTATCATGCAACCCTTGCACCGTCGTTGTTTGCGACGCCATAACGACAGCTGGTAAAGCTGCGGCGAGCGCCAACGCCAGTTTACTGAGGCGATTGCTGCGATTCATCTGATTCCCCTTGGTCAGGTTTAGCTTTTAGAATTAATACCCGTTATCATCGTCTACAGTAAAGCGAGTTGCTGCTCTAGCGCAATCCGTTTAGGGATGAAAAGCGTACTGCAAACGGCAGATAGCGTGAAAAATTTTTTTTAGGAGGAGAATTACAATGAAGCATACAAAAATAATTGTTTTAGGTGCCTTAATGATGACTACCACAAGTAGCATTGCGCTGGCACAAAATGCCTTCAATGATGCAAACAAAGCCGTTGAATATCGGCAAAAAGCGTTTTCAGTGATGCAGAATAACTTTTCTGCGATGGGTGACATGGTGCGTGGCGATACCCCCTTTAATGCCAGTATTTTTGCTGCGCGAGCACAAGACTTTGCGGCCATGACTAGCATTCCTTGGCCAGCTTTTGCAACCGAAGGCGCCAAGCCCGGTAACAACTCAGATGCCCTGCCGGCAATCTGGAGTAATTGGGCTGACTTTACCGAGCGCGCCGAAAAACTCCAAGCCGATGCAAAAAACCTCGCTGCGGTTGCCGCTGCTGGCGTCGAAGCTGATACGCGCAGAGCCTTTATGAACGCTGCACGCAATTGCAAAGCCTGTCACGATCAGTACAAAGATTAATGAATCCATTGAAATAGCGCGTAGGCAGCTACGGCTGCCAGCGCTATTGCCAGTAGCCCATTGACTAATTTGGGCGCTTGCACCTGATATTGATAGCCATGCACCATGGCACCTACTAATTTGATCCCACGCCAGCGATACAGTGCAATCGCAATAATGTGGAGTGCCACCGCAATGACCAACAGATCAAAAATCCAGCTATGCACGTCGGTGATTTGCTCGGCTAAGTCTAAGCCAATCGACGAGGCCAGCGGACCTTGGTAGAAAAAACCGTCAGCGGCAAATAAGCCGCTGACAAATTGCGCTAGTAATAAACCGAGTAATACCACTACGGCCCAACCACCGGCAGGATTATGAGTATTATGCGGCGTCACCTGACCTTGGCGTAATTCGCGAACATGGGAGGCTACCGCACGTGGACCTTTCAGAAAACGACTAAAACGTGCCGATTCGCTGCCGAACAAGCCCCAGACAATCCGCACCAGCACCAATGCTCCTAGCACTGGGGCTATACGTAAATGCCATTCCATATAATCGTTGTCAGCGGTCCACCACATAGCGACCAACAACACGACCAATAGCCAATGATTTAAACGTACGAAACTATCCCAAATTTTGACGCGTTGCATGAGCTCTCCGCTTTTGCTAGGGTGACAGTGGTAGCATAATCGAGGTACTCCCTATGACTCAAGCAAAGCCTAACATACTGATCGTTGAGGATGATTTTATATCTCGTGAAGTACTAAAAGCGATGTTGAGTTGTTACCCGGTCACCGTGCAATGCGCCGAAAGTGGTGCTGAAGCGCTTGCTGCAATAGCAACGCAAACGCCACAGCTATTGCTGCTCGACCATGAACTTCCTGATATGACCGGGGTGGCGCTGTATCAATTACTCATTGAACAGCTGCCCAACACCCCTGCTGCATTAATCAGCTCGCACGCAGTCGATTTGCTAATTGACGACGCACAAGTGGCCGGCATTGCTCATGTTCTGAGTAAACCGTTGGAGCCAAGTCAGTTAGCTGATCTGCTGCGCGTCACCGGCTGCATCTAATAAACGTTGTGAATCTTCTAGGAAACGTAGCGAAAAATCACCAAAATAAGCCTTAACTTCGGCGAATTTGGTGATAAAAGCTTGTTTATCCCCGGCTTGAAGTTTGCTTAAAATGGTTTCAAAACTGCGTAAATAGTCATTCATCATGGCAAAGGTATGCGGCTGCGATAATATAATATCCGCATAGAGCTCAGGATTTTGCGCAAATAGCCGCCCTACCATCATCAACTCTAAGCGGTAGATAGGTGAACTTAAGCCCACTAACTGCGCTAAATCAACCTGCTGCTCAGCCAAGTGAGCGCCATAAACAAAGGTCGATAAATGCCGCAGAACCTGAATAAAACCCATCGCCTCATCATGTTGTGCCGCGGAAATATCGCGAATATGAGCGCCCCAACGAATAATACTATCCAGTAACCATTGATAGTGTTCACGCTGGCGACCATGGCACACAATGACTAACTGTTTTGCGAGCGTAGCTTGCTGCGGACCAAACATCGGGTGTAAACCAACAACCGGGCCGTTATGCTTAGCTAACATCGCCGCTAGGGGTTGGCCTTTGATACTGGTCAAATCCGCCATAATGCAATGCTTAGGTAACGGTGGTAGCTGCTCAATCACCGCCACAGTGCGGGTAATGGGAACCGCCAACAGCACCAGATCGGCAGTTTGACACAGGTCTTCAGCTCGGTCCCAATCGTTACGATCCAAGCTGTTTACTACCGCACCTGCTGATTGAAATAAGCGCATAAAGAGCTTACCAAGAGCACCTTCACCACCAACCACCACAATATTTTTATGCTGCAAATGCACATCAGCGGCCTGTTGTTGCTGATACGACTCACGAATCACTCGGCGTAAAACATCCTCAATTAAATCGGGCGATAAGCCGGCCACTTGCGCTTGGTCGCGACGCGATGCCAACATCTGCTGTTCGCGCTCGGGCACATAGAGCGGTTGTCCCGCTTCACGCTTTATCACCCCAACTTGCGCAACCAGTTCACGGCGGCGCAGCAACAAGTGAACCAGCTCACTATCTGCTTGGTCAATTTGCTGTCGCAATTGCTGCAGCTGCTGCGTTAAATGCGCCATATCAACTCCGTACGTGCCACCGAAAGAAACTCTATTGTGCCTGATTTTTTTCATAAAAAAACCCGCTTCATTAATGAAGCGGGTTTTTATCAGGCTATGGCCAGATAACCAACTTGGCTTACGACAACTTCTCGCGAATACGCGCAGATTTGCCTGAACGCTCGCGCAGGTAGTAAAGCTTAGCTTTACGTACGTCACCTTTGCGTTTCACCACGATGCTATCAATAATTGGGCTGTGCACTTGGAATGAGCGCTCAACACCTTCACCGTTAGAAATTTTACGTACCGTTACAGCTGAGTGCAGGCCACGGTTGCGCTTGCCAATAACCACGCCTTCAAATGCCTGAACGCGCTCACGGTTACCTTCTTTAACCTTAACATTTACGACCACTGTATCGCCCGGAGCATAAGCCGGAAGGTCGGTTTTTAATTGCTCGTCTTCGATCGCTTTGATCAAATTTTGACTTACTTTTGCCATAATAGCCTCGCTAATCTAGATTAACTGCCCGAGTTTGAGTCAGTCGCTTGGTGTTCAGCGATAAATTCGCTCAACAACCGCTGCTGCTCGTCAGTCAGAGCTAGCTTGTTTAACAAATCGGGACGGCGTAACCAGGTTCTACCTAGCGACTGTTGTAACCGCCACCGACGTATGTGTTCATGGTTACCACTCAGCAATACTGGCGGCACCGCCTCACCATCTAAAACTTCCGGTCGTGTGTAGTGGGGACAATCCAATAAGCCGCTAGCGAAAGAATCTTCACTGGCGGAATCTTGGTGCCCAAGTACCCCAGGTATCAATCGTGCTACTGCATCAATCAACACCATGGCGGGCAACTCGCCACCACTCAACACGTAATCGCCTATCGACCATTCTTCATCAACGTGACGTTTAATAACCCGTTCATCGATGCCTTCATAGCGTCCGGCAATCACGATTAAGCGTTCATGTTGCGCTAAATAACCTGCGCCAACATGATCTAACTGGCGCCCTTGCGGTGACATGTAAATCACCTTGGTATGCTCGCCGAGTTGTTGTTTGGCGGCAGCAATCGCATCGGTTAGCGGTTGTACCATCATCAACATGCCCGGTCCACCACCATAGGGGCGGTCATCTACGGTGCGGTGACGATCATGGGTGTAGTCGCGTGGGTTAATTACCTGAATCGATAACAGCCCATCTCGTACTGCCCTGCCAGTCACACCGTTGTCGGTAATTGCTTGAAACATCTCAGGAAAGAGGCTTATCACCCCAACCTGTAGCTGCTTAGCCATTAAAAATCCGACGGCCAGTCAACAGTAATGCGTTTTGTGTTGCGATCAACCGCAACCACATATTGGCTTTGGATAAACGGCACCAGCCGCTCGCTTCGACCAAACGCATCATTGCTATTCGCTTTCACAACCATCACATCATTCGATGCTGTGGCCATTAATTGGTCAACTACCCCCATGTCATAACCTTCAGTATTCACTACGGTCATGCCAATCAGGTCGCGCCAATAAAATTCATCCGCAGCTAGCTCGGGCAGTTGTTCTGCATCGATGACAATGTCAGCACCGGTCATTACCTGCGCTTGGTCACGATCATCAACACCAACAAGTTTCACAATCAGGCTTTTATTATGTCGACGCCATTCCTCGACTTGCACAGCTTGTGTTTTACCCTGCCTTACTAAATGCCACGGTTGGTAATTAAAAATGGCATCCGCATCGTCGGTGTAACTTTGCACTTTCAACCAACCTTTCACGCCGTAAACAGCGCCAAGTTGGCCTAATACGACAGTTTCTGTTGTTGTGCTCATTGCCACCACGTGCTTCTGGTTAATTCTATTAAGCCGCGCTGCGCGCGTCTTTTACTAGCTTTGCTACGCGCTCAGACAGACCAGCACCGTTAGAAACCCAGTGGTCAACACGGTCTAAGTCAACACGTAACTTTTCTTCCTGGCCGCGTGCGACTGGGTTGAAAAAGCCTACATTTTCAATAAAACGACCATCGCGGGCATTGCGACTGTCGGTTACTACCATCTGGTAGAAGGGGCGTTTTTTCGCGCCACCACGTTGTAAACGAATGGTTACCATTACGTTCCTCGATACAGTTTTTAATGTTAAGTAAATAAAAATGCCTCCGACTAGACACGGGTCTGAGTCAGAGAGCTCGGCAATTCTACTGATTTTTCGCTTGAATGCAAGTAAATCCTAGCGTTTCGGGAACATCCCAGGTGGCATTTTGCCACCCATGCCACCCAGGCTGCGCAGCATTTTTGCCATTCCGCCGCCCTTCATTTTTTTCATCATTTTCTGCATTTGCATAAACTGCTTCAGCAGCTTATTGACATCTTGTACTTGGGTACCTGAGCCGAGTGCAATACGACGTTTGCGTGAGCCTTTAATTAAATCAGGGTGTGACCGTTCTTTCACCGTCATGGAGCTGATGATGGCTTCCATGCGCACGGTCATTTTGTCATCCATTTGGCCTTTCATCTGGCCGCTCATTTGGCCCATACCTGGCATTTTATCCAGCAAGCCCGCCATCCCGCCCATGGCACGCATTTGCCCTAATTGGTCGCGAAAATCTTCCAGCGTGAACTGACCATCTTTCATCACCCGCTTGGCCACTTGCTCAGCTTTTTGCCGATCAATTTTACTTTCTAGCTCATCAATCAGCGATAATACGTCGCCCATACCGAGTATGCGCGAAGCGATGCGCTCCGGATGGAATGGCTCTAACGCCGTGGTTTTTTCACCCACCCCTAAGAACTTAATCGGTTGCCCGGTAATATGACGAATAGATAGAGCTGCACCACCACGTGCGTCGCCATCAGTTTTCGTTAAAATAATCCCGGTTAACGGTAATGCTTCACTAAATGCCTTAGCGGTGTTGGCGGCATCTTGGCCGGTCATCGCATCCACTACAAACAGTGTTTCTATCGGCTTAACTGCTGCATGGAGCTGCTTAATCTCAGCCATCATCTCATCATCGATAGCAGTGCGGCCGGCGGTATCCACTAACACCACATCGAAAAACTTCTTGCGCGCGAAATCGATTGCGGCAATGGCTATTGCGACGGGTTGTTGCTCAGTCGAGGATGGGAAAAATTCAACCTCGACTTCTGCAGCAAGGGTTTGTAACTGTTTAATCGCAGCGGGCCGATACACGTCGGCACTAACCACTAATACCTTTTTCTTTAGTTTTTCGCGAAGATAGCGCGCTAATTTAGCCACACTGGTGGTTTTACCAGCACCCTGTAAACCCGCCATTAACACCACAGCAGGCGGCTGGGTCGCGAGATTAATCGGGACATTGGCAGCACCCATTGCGTGTTCAAGTTCTTGCTGAACAATCTTTACAAACACCTGACCCGGGGTAAGACTCTTGTTGACTTCGGTACCTACTGCTCTAATTTTTACTCGCTCGATAAATTCGCGCACTACCGGCAGCGCTACATCCGCTTCTAACAACGCCATACGCACTTCGCGCAAGGTATCTTTGATATTCTCTTCAGTTAAGCGACCACGCCCACCAATACTACGTAGCGACTGGGTCAGCCTTTGGCTTAGATTTTCAAACATGCAATGACTCTCATTGACTGCGACTGAGTAAATGTATGTGGCCGAGTATATCGTAATTCAAGCAAAGTTTCCTGTTGCTATTGGGTTTCGTAAGAATCCTGCATATACTGCATGCGTGTTCTACAAAAGGTGTTCTCATGGTTAGCTTGTTGGTTCTCACTCTCGCACTTTATAGCGCCAGCTCGGTGATGTTGTGGCGTCAGTTACGCCAGCCGCACGTTACCTCAATGTTGCTATGGGCGTTCCCCAGCGCAGCGCTAGTTGGTCATGCGTGGTTATTGTGGAATCATCTTAAACTTGACCAGTTTGACCACTTTAATATTGCCACGAGCTTAAGTACCGTAGCCTTTATCGTGGCGTTATTATCTATACTCCGCAGCGGCCGTAGCGGCGGCCTGTTGCTGCGCCCAGTGATCTATCTGTTTGCTGCTGCCAGTGTTGCACTGATGTATTTCAGCCCAACCAACTGGGGCGCACAAGTAAGCCATGAGCAAGGCTTGATCTTGCATATTGTGCTGTCGTTGGTGGCTTACGCCATTTTGGTAATGGCAACACTGTATGCCGTACAATTGCTGTATTTGAGCTATCTGCTGAAACATCACCGCGCCAGCATGCTAAGCCAGCAGTTACCCCCCTTGATGACGGTTGAGCGCTACTTCTTTCGGCTATTGACTACCGGAACGTTAGTATTATTTATTGCTCTGGCAGCTGGCTTTGTGTTTTTAAACGACATGTTCGCGCAGGGTCAAGCCCACAAGACCATCTTAAGCTTAATTGCTGCTAGCCTCTATTTGGTGGTGGTGGTTTGTCATGGCTTATTCCACGTCCGCGGACGAGTGCTGGTGTTAACCAGCGTGATTGCCAGTGTCGTGCTTACTTTGGCCTATTTTGGTAGTCGCTTCGTTAAAGACGTGTTACTTTCCGCTTGACTTGGTTTACCAGCGCATTAGAGTAAGCAACTAGACTTCCAATACAGGATTATTTCTTGGACCAGATCACCACTTCCACCCTACTGATCATTTTGGGTGTTTTGTTGTTCATGTCGGCCTATTTTTCCGGCTCCGAAACTAGCATGATGTCAGTCAATCGTTATCGCCTGAGGCATTTAGCACAGCAAGGTAACGCTGGGGCTAAACGGGTTCAATTTTTGCTCGACCGCCCCGACCGTTTAATTAGCTTGATCCTTATTGGTAATAACTTAGTCAATATTGCCGCCTCGGCTGTTGCTACAATTATCTGTTTACGCTGGTTTGGCGACGCGGGTATCGTTGTGGCCACCTTCAGCCTAACTTTAATTGTGTTGATCTTTGCCGAAGTCACACCAAAAACTATCGCCGCCTTGCACCCCGAGCGCATTGCCTTCCCGAGTTCGCTGATTTTAAAACCGCTGTTGCGGCTGATGCACCCCTTAGTCATCGCGGTGAACTTTTTCACCAATGGCTTCATGCGTTTGCTGGGTATAAACCCCAATAAAACCAACGGCCAAGACGCCTTGAGCTCGGAAGAACTGCGCACCGTGGTCAACGAAGCAAAATCAATGATCCCCTCCGGTCACGCCGATATGCTGTTAAGTATTTTGGACCTCGAGAAGGTGACAGTAGAAGACGTGATGATCCCGCGCTCAGAAATTAGTGGTATTGATGCGCAAGATGATATGCGCACTATTATCAAGCAATTATCGCAAGCACAACACACCCGAATTTTGCTCTATCGTGGCGAAATTGATGACGCTATTGGTTTTTTACACGCGCGCGACATTATGCAAATGATCAGTAAGAGCAATGACCTCGATAAAAGCGAACTGATTCGCTCGGCCCGGGACATCTATTATGTTCCAGAAGGCACTGCCTTAAATGTGCAGTTATTGAAATTCCAACGCAACAAAGAACGGATTGGTTTAGTCGTTGACGAGTATGGCGATATTCAGGGTTTAGTTACGCTAGAAGATATCTTAGAAGAGATTGTCGGTGATTTTACTACCAACATTTCTCCGGAACCGAGTGAGACAGTGCAGCGCTTAAACGATGGTTCAGTCATTGTTGAGGGTGCCGCAAACATTCGTGATCTCAACAAAGAAATGAAATGGAAATTACCCACCGATGGTCCCAAAACCTTAAGTGGGTTAGTGATTGAACAACTGGGCGATATTCCGCGTTCTCAGCTCTGTTTACAGATTGTCGGACATCGCATAGAAGTGCTGGAAAGCAGTGAGAATATGGTCAAGCGCTTGAAGTTTTTGCCGACCGGTAAAGCTAAAGCGAAGAAAAAATAGCGCGCTTAAAACAACCAGCGCCAGAACCAACCGCGTTTTAAGTCGTCCTCACAGGTTTTAAGCTGGCCTGCATAGGTGCTGGCTCGGCTATCAACACGCTTGGCGGTGTTGATCAGCCATTGCTTTTGCCGATACGTTTTTCGTTTATAGCCACCCCAGCCCTCGTGATAGTTCAGATACTGGCCGTAGGCATCCCATTTAGATACACCATTGATAGTGTGACTTTTGGCAATAAACCAGCCCATAAAGTCAATCGCATCGTTAAAGTCAGTCCGTGAAGCCCAACTGCGCCCAGTTTCCCGTTGATAGTCATCCCAGGTCGGAGTTTTCGCTTGCGAATACCCATAGGCACTGCTGACTCGACCCCAAGGTATGACCCAAAGAATATAGTCTTTCGGTGGTTTAGCGTCGTGTTTGAAAGAACTTTCTTGGTACATCATGGCCATCGGCACATGGATAGGTACGCCCCACTTATCCCGCATTGCTGCAGCGGCATCATACCAGTCACGTTTTTCATAAAATATTTCGCACAGGTTATCTGGCTGTTTCGGCGGCGACGTACTGCAGCCGGCGACTATCAGCACACCAGCCATTACCGATAGTTTTATGCTTGAGGCTAGTCGGGTCGCCATGCGTCACGACACTCCGGGCTGGCACAGCTGGCTGTTCGAAAGTACTCGTCTAAATAGTCGTCAAAACTGCTCGCTTGGTCGTGCAGTTCTCGCTGCTGCTGCTGTTGCCATGATTGCTTAGCCCACTGGACAAACTGCTCAGTGCTGTAGTAGCTCATTGGTTGTTGTAATTGCTCGCGATACTGGCGAGCTAACTGCATACCTAAGCGGCCGTTATCAATATTCTGCTCGGTTAATATGCGCATTAATTGACCCGACAAGGTGAGTTCTGGATTCAGTACTGCCCGATATTGTTCAGCAATAACTTGCTGATAGTCCTGCCCACCATAGGCGTCATCTAACACCTGAGCAATCGCCTGAAAATCGGCAAACAGCTCTTCCAGCCAATCGGCTAATGGCCGTTCGTAGTCGCCCTGTACTAGTGTTAAACGAGGATTACGGCCATCGAGTACCACCCGATTGAAGTTGCGCTCAGTTTGCTGTTGCTCTGCCTTTGACATGTCTGGACTAGGCTGCAATACGCAATACAACAACACCATATCTAACAAGCGGATTTGCTCTGCGGTAATCCCAATCGCACTAAACGGGTTCACATCTAATGCGCGCACTTCAATGTATTCGATGCCGCCACGTTCTAGCGCTTGCGTCGGCGTTTCGCCATCGTTCGTGACGCGTTTGGGCCGAATTGTAGAGTAGAACTCGTTTTCAATCTGCAGAATATTACTGTTGAGTTGGCGATATTCCCCAGCAACTTTGACGCCAATCGACGCAAATTGCTTTGATGGCGTTGAAATAGCGCTGCGCAAACCCGCTACATACTCATTGATTGAGTTATAGCTAATATTTAAGTCAGCTTGTTCTTTATTGGTGTAACCCAAATCGCTCATCCGCAACGACGTACCAAACGGTCGATACATGGTGCCAGTGGCGTGTTTTTCCAGCTCAATGGCACCGTCGGTGTGCTTTAGAAATGACTGACAGAGTGCTGGTGAGGCGCCAAACAGATAGGGAATCAACCAGCACACCCGTTTATAGTTGCGGATCAAGCCTAAATAGCCGGCGGAGATAAATGTAGTGTCTGCTTGCTGCTGTTGTAAGCTTGCTAAACTCTGCCACAGTGGCGCTGGCAATGAAAAGTTGTAGTGCACACCGGCGATAATTTGCATCGCGCCGCCGTACCGATAGGTCAGGCCACGGCGATAGAGCGTCTTCATACGGCCGCTATGCGAGCTACCGTAACGGGCAATTTGAATATCTTTGGCAGCGCCAACCACACACGGCATACTTAATGGCCACAGCAGTTCGTCACCAAGGTGTTGATAGGTGTAGCGATGAATATCGGTCAGTTGCGCCAAAGTTTGCTCAATGCTCTGAGCAACCGGAGTAATAAACTCTAACAAATTCTCGGCGTAATCGGTGGTGATATACGGGTGTGTTAAAGTTGAGCCTAACGCCTCTGGATGTCCAGTTTGGGCCAAATGACCCTCACTGGTAATACGCAAGCCCTCACGTTCAATACCGCGGCTGAGTTGCGTTAAGGCGTTTTTATTGGCTGGTTGCGCGAGCTGTTGCAAGGCATGTTGAAAAGCTAACTGCAAAATTAAACCCTACTTGTCATTTTGATGCTCATGATAATCGCAAGCTTACTTGGGAAAGCTCGTGTCGTCTAGGTTAGCGCACCGAAATCTGCCGATTTACTGTCTTGGCGCAAGCTAGGAGTCGTGGCATGATAACGGCTCACTTTGCTCACATTGGGTCACCACCATGAACGCCAAGCCACGCTTGAATAAACAGCTACAACAAATGCAGCAAGCTATTGCTGAGGCTGAACAAGCGAACCAGGCGAAAAGTGAGTTCCTCGCAAATATTAGCCACGAAATCAGAACTCCGATCCACGCTATTTTAGGAATGACCCAGTTATCGCTAAAAACTGAGCTCGACGACAAACAATATGGTTACTTAAAATCTATTGAAAGCTCGTCAAAAATTCTGCTGGGTATCATTAACGACCTACTCGATTTTGCCAAACTCGAAGCCGATAAATTAAATATAGAAAAAATACCTTTTGACCTCGAAGCGGTCTTAGGTAACTTGGCTGACATGTTTGCCTTTCGGGCCTACGATAAAAATCTTGAATTTATCATTAACCTACCGACCAATATTCCCACTCGACTGATCGGTGACCCGCTACGGATTAATCAGGTATTGGTTAACCTAGTTAGTAATGCTATCAAGTTTACCGAACATGGTGAAATAGTCGTATCCGCAACCTTACTCGATTTAACCGCACACGAAGTTTACCTGCGCTTATCGGTGACTGATACCGGTATCGGTATGGATGAGGCACAACGCGCCAAATTATTTCAAGCATTTAGCCAAGCCGATAGTTCAATCACGCGAAAATACGGTGGTACCGGGCTTGGTTTAGCCATCAGTCAGCGCATTGTCAAACTGATGAATCAACATGGTATCGGCGTAACCAGTAGTGTCGGTCAGGGTACTACCTTCTTTCTCGAACTCAGGCTACCGTTACAGCCGCAGCCTGACGCCGATGCCCGGCAGCTGTTACTGCCCCGCCTGGCGGGTAAAAATATTTTAGTGATTGAAGACAACTTAACAACGCGCGAAATGGTGACTGAGTTATTGCGTAGTTTTGAGGTCAACGTGCGCACCTGCCGAAGTGCTGAAGAAGCACTGCTGCTGGCACAAAAAAATCGTTATGACGTTATTCTGGTTGATTGGCAGTTACCCGGAATCAGTGGGCTAGAATTTTGTCAGGAAATGTTGACGCAACAGCCTAAAACCAAGTTAATTTTGGCAACCAGTTACTATGCACATGAATTATTAGCCGACGCACGCCAGTTAGGCGTCCATGAACATATCGTTAAGCCCTACACTAGCTTAGCACTGATCCAAGTGCTCTGTTCAGCGCTGGCACTGACAAAAAACACCACCAATGCAGTCGACATTTATACCGACAAGGCCCTTCAGGGGTTACCTGTGTTATTAGTAGAAGATAATGATATCAATGCCTTAATAGCCAGAGAAATGCTGCAGCATGCAGGCTTACAAGTTGACCTAGCACACCATGGCGAAGAGGCGGTGAAGATGGTTGAAAGTAAAGACTACGCCCTGGTGTTAATGGACATTCAAATGCCAGTAATGGATGGTTTGACCGCTGCTGAACAAATTCGTAGTAAATTTTCCTATCAGCAATTACCACTTATTGCGATGACGGCAAACAGCAGTACCGATGATATCGAGCGTTCATTGGCGGCAGGTATGCAAGACCATATCAGCAAGCCCATTGATGAGAAGCTATTGATTCAGACGGTGCAAAAGTGGGCGTTGCGAAGCAGCTATAATGGTGCCAGCGAAGGCACTGACGCGCCCCTCACCAAAGCGGGCGATAGCCCTGCTTATCCGCGCCATCGTGACATTGACTTTAACGGGGCATTGACGCGGCTGCAGCATAATATCGGGCTCTACGTAAACTTAATTGAGCGGTTACAACAGGATTATCAGCATGCACCGCAACAAGTGGTAGACTTGTTAGCCAAAGGCCAACATCAGCAGGCCCAACGATTCTTTCATTCGCTCAAAGGAGCGGCGGCTAATTTGGGTTTAATGCGATTACAAACCGTAGCGAGTCAATTAGAGCAACATATGGCGCACGGTGAGTTAGACTTGCTGGCAGATTTAATCACTAAGTTAGACCCACTACTCAATCAAGCACAATCTGCCGCCGCCGATTTAGTGCTATGGCATCAACGTATTCAAAAACAAGGAAATCACTCGCCATGACGCGGTTTTTATTTCTCATTCCACTGCTGTTGAGCATCGCTTGGGTGGTGTACTTGCGGATGAACGGTTGGAGCCTACGCCAAGGTCTTCGTGGCTTTATTTATATTGCCATAGTCAGTGGCTTTATCGCGCTGATGTACTCCCTGTTGTGGTGGTTAACCAATCAGCGCTAACAAAATACCAGCGGTAACCGCCGAGCCGAGCACTCCAGCGACATTCGGCCCCATCGCATGCATCAGCAAATAGTTGTTCGGGTTTGCTTCGAGGCCGACTTTGTTCACCACCCGTGCCGCCATCGGCACCGCTGAGACCCCAGCGGCACCGATCAATGGATTGATTGGCTGACTGCTGAGTTTATTCATCAGTTTTGCCATCAACACACCAGCAGCTGTTCCAATCGAGAAGGCCAGCGCACCAAGCGCTAAAATACCGACTGTTTGTAATGACAAAAATTGGTCCGCAGAAAGCTTAGAACCTACCGCTAAACCTAAAAAAATCGTCACACTATTAATCAGTTCGTTTTGTGCGGTTTTACTCAGCCGATCAACCACACCCGCTTCGCGCATTAAATTACCTAAACAAAACATGCCAACTAAGGGTGTGGCGGTGGGCACGAATAACAGCGTTAATAACAACACCACCAACGGGAACAGAATTTTCTCACGCCGTGCTACGGGGCGGAGCTGTTGCATGCTAATGGCGCGCTCGGCTTTGCTGGTTAATAACCTCATGATTGGCGGCTGAATAATGGGTACTAAGGCCATGTATGAATAGGCCGCCACGGCAATCGCACCGAGTAACTCCGGCGCCAATTTTGACGCCAAAAATATGGCTGTGGGGCCGTCTGCACCACCTATTATGGCGATGGCTGCAGCGTCTGCTAGGGTGAATTCAAAACCGGGTAGCGCATTTAAGCCAATAGCACCGAGCAGTGTCGCAAATATGCCAAACTGTGCTGCACCACCTAATAACAGTGTTCGTGGGTTTGCCAACAACGGACCAAAATCAGTCATGGCTCCAACGCCCATGAAAATGAGCAGTGGAAACACCCCTGTTTCGATGCCGACGGCATAAATCACATACAAAATACCACCAGGATCAGCCAAGCCAGCGCCAGGAATATTGGCTAAAATGGCACCAAAGCCAATAGGTAACAGCAGCAATGGTTCAAATTTCTTATGGATAGCGAGGTATAACAGCAGCGCGCCCACTGTCATCATGATCGCCGCACCCCAGGACATAGCCGCCAAGCCAGTATTCTGCCAAAGCGTCACCAAGCGGTCCATAATCAACCCGCCACACTCAGCATAACATCGCCTACTGCGACACTGTCACCTTCACGCACATGGATTTTTGTCACTTCACCGCTGTGCTGGGCCTTGATGTCAGTTTCCATCTTCATGGCCTCTAAGATCATCACCACCTCGCCCGCTTGCACCTGCTGCCCGGCTTTAACCAATACTTTGAAAACGTTACCAGCTAACGGTGCGGTGACATTCAGCGACTCGTTGCGCGTTGGCTTGGCCGCCGCTGTGCTCGAGACCACAGCGGAAGCTTTGCCGCTGGCGTTGGCTTGCTGTGTGCTGGTTATTGATAGACTATCGCTCGGCCCAACTTCAACCTGATAGAGCACGCCATCTACTTTGACCGCGTAGTGTTCAACCCGCTTAGCTGGAGCCACTGCTGCGGCCTCTGCGGCAGCGGTGGCTGCAGGCGTTACCGACGGCGCTTGCTCAAAAGCGCTGGCATCACCGCGGTGTTGCAAAAACTTCAAACCAATTTGCGGGAATAGCGCGTAGATCAGCACATCGTCAATCACCGCATCGGCAAGCGTGATGCTGAGTTCTTGCGCACGCAGTTTGAGTGCTGAGGTGAGGTCATCTAATTCATCCGCTAAAAGATCAGCAGGGCGAACAGTAATCGGCTCATCACCCTGTAACACTTGCTGCTGAAGCTCTTTATTGACCGCTGCGGCTGTTGCACCGTACTCTCCCTTGAGTACCCCACGAGTCTCTCTCGATAACGAGCTGTAACGCTTGCCAGTCAATACATTCAACACCGCTTGGGTGCCAACAATTTGTGAGGTTGGTGTCACTAGTGGAATAAAGCCGAGATCTTCACGCACGCGGGGAATCTCTGCTAATACCTCATCAAACTTATCCAGTGCCCCCTGCTCACGCAATTGGTTTTCCATATTGGTCAGCATACCGCCCGGCACTTGTGCGGTTAGAATACGAGCATCAATGCCTTTTAATGAGCCTTCAAAGTGTGCGTAGTTCTTACGTACTGCGCGGAAATGGTCGGCGATGGGCTTAAATGCATTAAGATCAAGACCACTGTCGCGATCGGTGCCTTCAGTCATTGCTATTAAGGTTTCTGTGGCGGTGTGGCCATAGGTCATGCTCATCGATGAAATGGCGCTATCGAGAATATCAATGCCGGCTTCAACGGCTTTTTGATAGGTCGCTGTGCTTAATCCTGTGGTTGCGTGGCATTGCATCGCAATCGGAATAGCGACCGTTTGCTTTAACGCAGTAATCAATTCATAGGCGGCTTGGGGACGCAGCAAGCCCGCCATATCTTTAATACACAATGAATCGCTACCCATATCTTCAAGACGTTTAGCCATATCTAGCCAGGTTTGCAAGGTGTGTACTGGGCTTACCGTATACGACATGGTTCCTTGAGCATGACCTTCAACCGCTTTTGCAGCCTTTATGGCGGTGGCTAAATTGCGCACATCATTCATGGCATCAAAGATACGAAACACGTCAACGCCATTGGTTTTAGCGCGCTCGACAAAGCGCTCAACGACATCATCAGCGTAGTGGCGATAGCCTAATAAATTTTGCCCCCGCAACAACATTTGTTGTGGCGTTTTCGGCATCGCCTTTTTGAGTTCACGAATACGCACCCACGGGTCTTCGCCCAAATACCGAATACACGCATCAAAGGTAGCTCCGCCCCATGATTCCATCGACCAAAAGCCAATATCGTCTAATGCTGCTGCCATGGGTAACATGTCATCCAAACGAAAACGTGTGGCTAAAAGAGACTGGTGCGCGTCGCGCAGCACCAACTCAGTGATCTTGATGGGGTTGGTCATCCTTTGATTCCTTATGGCTTATGATCGCGACGAAAACGCTGTATCGCAGCACTAATGGCAGCAATATGAGCGGCTGGCAAGGCCGCATCCGATGGCGCAGCGTCGGTGCCCTGGGTACGAGTCATTGATTTTGGGCTAGTCAAGCGGCGAAGCAGGTGCATAGCACCCAACAACAGCAGCAAAAACACAAATACTGTGCTCATGCCTGTTACCATGATCATGAAGGCTTCAAAAAACGCTTCGTTCATTGGCCATCTCGCTTGTGTAAGATTTGTTACATTCTCAACTGCAAGCAAGCATAACACAAGCACTTGAGGCGATGCGAATAGGCTGGGTTATAAGCGATATTAATGGGTAAAATAGTGGCGCACTCGGGAGGGCTCGAAC
>DIVC01000053.1:0-18929 GCA_002423905.1 Idiomarina sp. UBA6142 | reverse complement strand
CTCTATCCAGTTGAGCTACGAGTGCGTTGTCGTGTTGGTCACAAATGGCGGTGAGGGAGGGATTCGAACCCTCGATAGGGCTATAAACCCTATACTCCCTTAGCAGGGGAGCGCCTTCAGCCGCTCGGCCACCTCACCACTTGTTTGTGGCGTTGAATGATAGCGGCACTGGTAATAATGTCAAACGATTTTTTCGGAATTGCAGTGCGTTTGTGGGAATTTTGAGCATCTCGATTAAAATAACTGCACAAGCTCGAGTTTCTCGATAAGTTCAAGCAAAAAGCTGACTAGCAGGGAGTCAGCTTTTTTGTCGGCATGAATTAGCCGTTTTCCGGTTTATCACCATCTTGGTGTTCGGCTTGAATGCGGTTATAAATTTCTTCGCGATGAACAGAGACTGTTTTTGGTGCGTTGACGCCTATCCGAACTTGGTTGCCTTTCACACCCAAAACCGTAACCGTAACCTCGTCACCAATCATCAAGGTCTCACCCACTCGACGGGTTAAGATCAGCATTGTCTTACTCCTTTCATACTTCTCGCTATGGCTTCTGTGCTCAGCGCTAACCAAGACCACAGTCAGCCGCTATAGGGCTATCGTATCCGCATTCACCGATATCACGATTGTTATAGTAAACCGCTTAGGACCTGCGCACAAGACCAGTTCGCGTCAACCACACAAATATTTTAAGCACTACCCAACACACTCNNNNCCTTTACCACCAACCTCAACTGCCGCTTTGGCAATGATATCACCCGCCTTAACCTGTGCTGTTAAATTGCTGGTAACACCAGCAATCAAGGCAACTTTGTCATCGATGGCAACAGCTAAAACCACCACGCCACTACCTAGTTGGTTTTTTAGGTCGTCAACCATACCACGTAATGCTTTTTGATCTACGTCGTGCAGTTGCGCCAAGATCACCTTGTGCTGACCAAAGTGTAGTGCTGAATTGATTAAATCTCCACCGGCCTGGGCAGCTAATTTTTGCTGCAGCTCAGAAATAGTCTTTTCTAAGCCTTTACTGCGCTCGATCAAAGCCGAGACCCGCTCGGTTAACTGCGCCGGATCAGCTTTAAATAACCCTGCTGCCGTACGCAACTGATGTTGTTGGGCAAGACTATAGCGCGTTGCTTGCATGCCCGTCACTGCCTCAATACGGCGGATACCAGAAGCGATACCTGATTCACTCACAATACGGAACTGGCCAATATCACCGGTTCTACTGACATGCGTACCGCCACAAAGCTCTAATGAGTAATCACCCATACGCACGACGCGCACCACGTCATCATATTTTTCACCGAATAACGCCATCGCCCCAGCCTGCTTGGCTTGGTCAATCGGCATATAGTTGATATCCAGCAGGTGGTTATTGATGATCTCCTGGTTGACCTGGCGCTCTATGGCATCGAGTTGCTCTGCTGTCACCGGCGAGAAATGCGCAAAGTCAAAGCGCAGCCGTTCAGCACTGACCAATGAACCTTTTTGATTGACGTGCTCACCCAGAAAATTTCTCAGCGCCGCATGCAATAAATGGGTGGCCGAGTGATGACGCTTAATAGATTCACGACGCGAACTATCTATTTCAGCAGCAACACGGTCGCCAACTTTCAGCGAAACGTCGGAGCGGCCATGATGGGCAATAGCTTTACCAATATATTGGGTGTCGTCGACCACAAACGCGCCGCCATTAGCCACCAATTTACCTTGGTCACCAATTTGCCCGCCGCTCTCGGCGTAAAAAGGCGTACTGGCAAGCACTACAATACCCTGTTCACCGGCATGGAGCTGGGTAACCGCCTTACCATCAACAAATAGTTCAACCACTTCGCTACTCGCGGCTATTTCGGTATAACCGAGGAATTCACTGCGCTGTACTGATTTCAGCCGGTCGTTATAATCGACCCCAAACTGTGAGGCTTGTTGGGCCCGCTGACGTTGCTGCTCCATGGCCGCTTGAAAACCTGCTTCATCAATAGTGAGTTGCTGCTCGCGGGCGATATCAGCGGTTAAATCGAGTGGAAAACCATAGGTGTCATAGAGTTTAAATACCACCTCACCCGGAATAACAGTACCTTCTAACTGGCTCAACGCTTCATGTAGAATACCTAATCCACGCTCGAGGGTTTTACCAAACTGCTCTTCTTCACGGGCTAGAGCCTGTTCTATGATGCTACGCTTGGTGACCAATTCAGGGTATGCATCTCCCATTTGATTGGCCAACTCAGCGACTAACTTGTGGAAAAAGCCAACCTGAGCACCAAGCATGCTGCCATGCCGCGCCGCACGGCGAATAATCCGCCGCAGCACATAACCACGGCCTTCATTGGATGGCATCACGCCATCGGTGATCAAGAAGCTACACGAGCGAATATGGTCAGCAATAACCCGTAATGACTTATTAGTTAAATCATCACAGCCGATAATTTTGGCAGCAGCAGCAATGAGCGCAGCGAAGGTATCAATTTCGTAGTTGCTATGCACGTGCTGAAGTACGGCGGCAATCCGTTCGAGCCCCATACCGGTATCGACCGATGGTTTGGGTAACGGCAATAAGGTGCCATCAACTTGGCGGTTATACTGCATAAATACCAAGTTCCAGATCTCGATGTAACGGTCGCCATCTTCGTCTGCGGTTCCTGGTGGGCCACCCCATACCTCAGGACCATGATCGTAGAAAATTTCCGAGCAGGGGCCACAAGGGCCGGTATCGCCCATGGCCCAAAAATTATCTTTGGCACCAATGCGGGCAATACGATCGGTCGGTACCCCGATTTCATTGGCCCAAATAGCGTAGGCCTCGTCGTCTTCGGTGAACACCGTTACCCAAAGCTTGTCGGCGGGTAATTGCAATACCCCGGTCAAAAACTCCCAGGCATACTGAATTGCTTCACGCTTAAAATAATCACCAAAGCTGAAGTTGCCGAGCATTTCAAAGAAAGTGTGGTGACGGGCGGTATAGCCAACGTTCTCTAAATCGTTGTGTTTACCACCAGCGCGCAAACAGCGTTGCGATGATACCGCACGGGTATAATCACGCTTATCATCACCTAAAAACACGTCTTTAAACTGCACCATACCGGCGTTGGTAAATAATAGTGTGGGGTCGTTACCCGGCACCAATGAGGCCGATGCTACGCGCTGATGTCCGCGCTCAGCAAAATAGTTGAGAAAGGCTTCACGGATTTCCGCACTAGTCATAGTCATGCACAACACCCTAGTCATTCGGTTGAAATTATCAGCTTTGAATTGCAGCAAAGACTACCATGAAAGGCGTCTTTCGACTAGTCAGATTGCGCGGCAGATTGACGTTCTAACGCCTGTTTTATTTGCCCATAGGTGAACCCTTGGCTGAGTAAATGGCGGATGATTTTATCCCGTTGTTTGGTCTCGCTGGGTGGCTGCTCACCAAAACGCTTGAGAAGGCGCTGGTAACAGGCATCGTCCCAGTTTGGATCAGCCTGGTTCAATGCCTCATCGATTAATTCTCGGGCAATGCCACGTTGTTGTGCGGCTGCACGCACCTTGCTGGCACCATGGCCTTTTTGNNCTAGTAAAGCCTCGCTGCAACAGCTTTTGTTGCAGTTCATGGCGGCTATGCTCACGACCGCCCAATAACCGCACTACCACATCTAACGCTTGTTGCTGCTGTTCATCCATGTCGTGTTTACTCCGCTTGCAGGGGTATGTAAGGTCAGGCAATGCGGCCCGCCGCCGGCTTTGATAAATTCATCAGCGGCAACACCTAACACCTGGAGTTCAGGCAGGCACTGGCGCAGCGAGGTTAGCGCTGGTTGATCAGTCGGTAAACCAAACTGTGGTAACAGTAATACATCGGCTACCCGAATAAAATTTACATAACTGGCTAACAACGGCTGCTGCCCACGCACCATAACGCCTTTGCGGCGCGCTACAGTATGGAATTCATGGGCATGCGGCTGGATAGTTTGCAGCGCCGGCAAGGCGACGTAACGGTAATGCAAGCCGGCGGCGACCAGTTGCTGCTGCAGCACAGCGAGCACTGGAGCGGCTAATGCGTGTACTAAGGTACACGAGTCAGCAAATTGCACTTGATTGTCAATATGACCGCCCGTTTCATCCGCCGCGTGCGCCTCGTACAACCAAAAAATATGCTTTAAACCTAACTGTTTGGTTAACTGAGCACTGATCTGTGACAAACGCCAGCCCGGGTTATTGCGTTGTACACTCACCGCATTAACGATAGCTACGCCGTCACCGTTGGTGGTTATTGCCCCACCCTCAAGCACCAAATCATAGCGGGTCAGCGGGCAGCACAACCGCTGTGTTAGCGCGCTAGCAAAGCGTTTGTCTGCTTGATAATCGGGGTAAAGACCCTGCCAGGCATGAAAATCAAATTGCACTGCTCGGATCCGCTCGGTGCACTGTTGCTGTAACCAAAATGGGCCAAAATCGCGCGGCCATGCATCATTATATGGCAGCATGACGATGGGGATTTCGGCACTTACCTGACGCCTTACCGAGGCATACCATCGTGGCGGCACTGCCAACAGCACCGGATGGAGCGGTTGTAGCTGCCTTAGCAGCTGCAGGAGTTGTTGCTGAGCAGGCCGCCCTTGCTGCGGCCAGACATCGTCACGAAAGGGCCACAGCGCCAGCAGTGGCCCCGTCAATTGCCAATCAGCGCGTACCCGCACGGGTTTTACCAATCGGCTTACTGCGCGGCTTGCTGCCGGTGGCTTTTGGTTTGGGCTTACGGACCAATTCTTTAGGTGCTTTATCGTTCAGCTTGTTACTATCTTGCTTAGTTTTGCTAGCTAGCGCTGGCTTGCCACTTTGAACCCGACTACGTTGCTGGTTACGGCGCGCACGCGAATAGCGTTTTTGCCGGGTTTCCGAGCGGTTAGGATCAATAAAACTGCGTTCTTCTAAGGGTAGCTGTACCAAACTACGCAGATAATTCACCTGCTCAAGCGTGAGTTCACCCCAACCACTTTGTGGCAGCCCTTGCTCGAGTTTGATGGAGCCGTAGCGGACCCGAATTAAGCGTGATACCTGCACCCCTTGTGACTCCCACAAGCGTCGGACTTCACGATTACGGCCTTCAGTGAGCATCACATTAAACCACTGATTAATGCCCTCACCGCCACCGCGTTTGATTTCTTTAAACGATGCCGGGCCATCTTCTAAGGTCACACCTTTACTCAAAGTTTTTAGCATCTCGTCGGTGACTTCACCGAATACTCGCACGGCATATTCGCGCTCGATTTGATGTGCAGGGTGCATCAATCGGTTGGCCAGCTCGCCATCGGTGGTAAACAGCAATAACCCTGAAGTATTCACATCCAGACGACCCACAGCCACCCAACGAGCGCCTTGCATACGTGGCAAGCGGTCATAGACAGTGGGTCGCCCTTCGGGGTCTTTGCGGGTACACAATTCACCCTCAGGTTTGTGATACATCAAAACCCGGCACACCACATCTTCTAGTGGCTTGATATTCACTTCGTGGCCATCGATACGGACTTTAGCATCGGCTTCTATCCGTTCGCCCAAGGTGGCGACAACGCCATTGACACTGACTCGACCGGCGGCAATTTTTGCCTCTAATTCACGGCGCGAACCATGGCCCGAACGGGCTAGAATCTTCTGTAACTTTTCACTCATGGGCTTATTACTCTTGTTTGGGCGCTGTCTCAGCGATTAATAATGCGGTTGCTGGCGCAGGGATATCTGGCAATTGTGATAAATCCTGCAAGCCAAAATAATCTAAAAAGTCGTTGGTGGTGGCATATAACTGCGGCCGACCCGGAACTTCCCGATGCCCAACCACTTTTATCCAACCACGTTCTTGCAAGGTCTTCATGATCTGCGAGCTGACGCTAACGCCACGTATCGCCTCAATATCACCGCGAGTGATTGGCTGCCGATAAGCCACTAAAGCAAGGGTTTCTAACAACGCTTGCGAATAGCGCGGCGGCTTTTCTTGCCACAACTGGCTGATTATACCACCCAACTCAGCGCGTGTCTGAAATCTGTAACCGCTGGCAACCTTGCACAATTGAACGCCGCGTTCAGCGTAATCTGACTGTAATTCGGTGAGGCATTGTTGGAGTTGCTTTCTACTCACCACGTCAGCGCCCAAACTATCACTAAAATGTTGCCATAGCTGCGCTTCAGTGAGCGGTTGCTCAGCCACGAACAACAGCGCCTCGACAGCTTGTTTAAGTTGTTGCTGCTGCATCATGGAGCTCTTTGGTGGTAATGTGGATTTCACTATAAGCGTCAATTTGTACCACTTCAATCAACGCTTCTTTGACTAGTTCAAGCACTGCTAAGAAACTCACCACTACCCCAGGTCGGCCCTCACTGGGTATGAATAAATCAGCAAAACGCAAGCGTTTACGTTGCTGCAATAAATCGAGGATCCGGCTCATTCGTTCGCGGGTAGATAACTTTTCACGCTGCACCTGGTGATGATTGAGAAGTTGCGCCTGAGCAAGAGCCTGACTAAATGCTATGGCTAGCTCTTGCAGCGCCACATCCGGCAGTTGTTGTTGTAGCCATTGCTTGGCATCGGTGGCCGTGTGCGCAATATAATAATCGCGGCCCTGTTGCGGCAAGTTATCCAGCTGCTCAGCACCACGGCGAATCGCTTCATACTCTTGTAAACGCCGCACCAACTCCGCCCGCGGATCCAATTCATCATCTATTTCTGTAGCTGGTTTAGGCAGCAGCAATCGACTTTTTATTTCGGTCAGCATAGCCGCCATCACCAAATAATCAGCGGCTAATTCTAACTTGAGATCTTTCATCAACTCGACGTAGGTCATGTATTGCTGAGTGATGGGTAGTATGGGTAAATCGACAATGTCGAATTTTTGCCGGCGAATCAGATAGAGCAGCAAATCCATGGGGCCAGCAAAGCTTTCAAGAATGAGTTCCAGTGCATCAGGCGGAATATACAGATCGTCAGGACGTTCAAGCACCGGCTCGCCGCGCACGAAGCCTAGCGCCAATGAATGTTGTTGTGGAGTTACCGACGCCTCAGCCATAACACCTGCTAGCGGTTGAGAAACGGCTGCACATCACCAGCCCCTTCACGGACAATAACAATGTCGTCGTCCGCCATATCAATCACCGTGGTCGGCTCTTCGCCACGGTTCTCACCATCTATAATCACATCCACAAAGCGCTCTAACCGTTGCCGTATTTCGTACGGATCGGATTCGGCAAATTCATTACCATCGAGTACCAATGAGGTCGACATCAGTGGTTCTCCAAGTACTTCGAGCAGCGCCATGGTAATGGGGTCATCAGACACCCGAATACCAATGGTTTTGCGCTTTTCGTTGAGCAGCCGCCGCGGCACTTCTTTGGTGCCCTTTAGAATAAAGGTGTAGGCACCTGGGGTATTGTTCTTCAGTAATCGAAAGGCTGTGTTATCCACCCGAGCGTAGGTGGATAGCTCGGATAAATCGCGACACATCAAGGTGAAATGGTGGTGTTTGTCAATTTGTCGAATACGACAAATACGCTCCATCGCGTTTTTGTCACCAATTCGGCAGCCAATCGCATAGCCAGAATCAGTGGGATACACCGCCACGCCACCACGCATAATAATTTGTGCCGCTTGCTCAATCAGGCGCCGCTGCGGATTATCAGGATTAATCTCGAAATACTGGCTCATAAAGGTTTATCAGTTGTTGGCTTGCCACTGCGTCCATATTGGCACACAGCTCGGCGGCAGACAAAGATTTTTACCCAATTCTCGCCAGCGCAGCGGGGCATGGAAATCAGAGCCCACTGAAGCTGCCAATTCTAACTCTACCGCCATCAACCCAAGCGCCTCACGTTGCCCAGGCGCCTGCGCCCCAGTTGCCACTTCAATGGCATCCAGACCGGCAGCTTTACCCTCGCTAAAGAGCCGTCGCAACCATTTGTTACTGAGTTGATAAGCATGAGGATGCGCTATGACCGAGCAACCACCGGCGGCCTTGACCACGGCAATAGCCTGCTCCAATGACACCCACTCCGCCTTGATATAAGCCAGTTTTCCTGCGCCTAAATAGCGCTGAAATGCCGCTTCTACCGAGCTGACCTTGCCTTGTTCAACCAAGGCGTCGGCCAAGTGCTTGCGCGTTGGCATGGTTAATTGCTGGACCGCCGGCGGGATAATCGCCAACCCCAAATAGTCGAGCCGAGCAACCATGGCGGCATAGCGATCGCGCCGTTGTTGCTGCTGTTGTGTTAGCAATTGCTGCAAACCCTGATGCTGCGGGTCAAAATTCAACGCGACCAGATGAATTTCATGATTCTGCCAGCGGCAGGTGAGTTCCACCCCAGTGATCAATTGCAGCGGTAACTGCAGCTCAGCAACAGCTGCACGTGCAGGAGCGAGTGCAGCAATGGTGTCATGATCAGTAATAGCTAGCTGCTGCACACCAAAATGCGCAGCCCGTTGTACCAATTCAGAGGGACTTAAAACACCATCCGACATGTTGGTATGGCAATGCAAATCATAAATCTGGCTCAAATGGCCACCGCTAGCTCAGCCGCTTGACGCATCGCCCGCTTCGCATCGAGTTCAGCAGCCACATCGGCCCCGCCAATCAGATGCACCGATTGCCCCGCAGCGATTAGGTCTTGCTGCAACTCGCGCAGCGGTAATTGCCCGGCACAAACGATAATATGATCGACTGCAAGCACAGAAGTTTGTCCATTCACCTCTATCACCAAGCCCTGCTCATTAATTTCCTTGTAGGTAACCCCGGCTATCATCTGCACATTTTTCTGTTTGAGCGTGGCGCGGTGGACCCAACCCGAAGTTTTACCGAGCCCCTCACCAACTTTGCTGGTTTTGCGCTGCAATAAATACACTTCTCGGGGGTTATGCTCTTTGCCCGGTTTGGTTAAACCACCACGTTCGGAGTATTGGCTGTCCACCCCCCAGATCCGTGACCATTCTGTCACCGATAGCGACGGTGATTGTTCGGTAGTAATGAATTCCGCCACATCAAAGCCAATACCACCCGCACCAATAATCGCAACGCGCTGGCCGACTGGTTTGCGATCGCGCAACACATCCAGATAGCTCAACACCTTGCTGGACTCAATCCCAGGAAGATTTAAGGGTCGTGGCACAATACCGGTGGCTAGTACAATCTGGTCGAATTTTCCGGCAATCAGAGTTGCAGCCGTTTGCCGCTGATGTAAATGCAGAGTCACCCCGAGTTCGGTCACGCGCTGATTAAAATAGCGAATGGTCTCGTGAAATTCTTCTTTGCCCGGAATTTGCTTGGCGTAATTAAATTGCCCGCCTATTTCTCCGGCGCTATCAAATAACGCCACCTTATGCCCACGTTCCGCCGCATAACAAGCAAAGGCTAAGCCAGCCGGACCAGCTCCAACGACCGCAATGTGCTTAGGCTGGAGCACGGCGGTTAACTTCAACTCCGCTTCATAACAGGCAAATGGATTCACCAAACAGGTGGCGCGTTTGTTTTCAAACACATGATCAAGGCAGCCTTGATTACAGGCAATGCAGGTATTGATGCGGTGGGCTTGATTGGCCGCGGCTTTATTAACGAAATCAGGATCGGCTAACAATGGCCGCGCCATCGAGACCATATCAGCCTCACCTTTGGCGAGTATTTGTTCGGCAATTTCAGGGGTGTTAATACGGTTTACCGCTACCACCGGCACCGACAGATGTTCGCGAACTTTGGCGGTAATCCAACTAAATGCCGCGCGTGGTACCGAAGTGACTATAGTCGGCACCCGCGCTTCGTGCCAACCAATACCACTGTTAATGATGTTTACACCCAATTCGGTAACCGCTTTACCCAGTGCGATAACTTCATCAAAGGTGTTGCCATCGGGAACTAAGTCGAGCATTGATAAGCGGTAAATTATGATGAAGTTTGGCCCCACTTCGGCGCGTACCGCTTTAATAATTTCACGCGCTAAGCGCGTGCGGTTGTCAAATGAACCGCCCCATTGGTCGTTGCGCTGATTAGTGCGCGGGCAGATAAACTGATTGATTAAATAGCCTTCGGAGCCCATCACTTCAACACCGTCGTAGCCAGCTTGCTGTGCCAGCCGAGCAGCACGAGCGAAATGCTTGATGGTGGTGCGAATTTGCCGTTCACTCATGGCTTTGGGGGTAAATGGCGTGATCGGTGATTTAAGCTTACTCGGCGCCACTGAGAATGGGTGATAAGCGTAACGACCTGTATGCAAAATTTGCATACAAATCTTACTGTCGTGGCGGTGGACCGCCTCGGTAATCAAACGGTGTTTAGCCACCTGCCACGGGCGGCTCAATTCACTGCCGAATGGCGCCACACGACCACGAAAGTTAGGGCTAATACCACCGGTCACAATCAGCCCAACACCCCCTTTGGCGCGCGCTTCATAATATTCAGCCAGTTTGGCAAAGCCACCTTTTTCTTCTTCTAAACCGGTGTGCATGGAGCCCATCAACACCCGGTTTTTAAGCTGGGTAAAACCTAAGTCGAGCGGCTTTAATAAATGTGGATATGGGGTGGTCACAGTAACCTCAACTTAAACGACTGTTTGAATTGCTTCACTGTACTGATTTCAGCCACGGCGAGCAAGTAGAAACAAAAAAGCCCCCATTGCTGGAGGCTTTTTAACAGCTTTTCGGCTATCTAAAATTAGATAACTTCTGCGCGCTCTACGATTTCAACCAATGCCCAACATTTGGTCTTAGAGACCGGACGAGTTTCGCGAATAGTCACGAGGTCGCCAGTTTTGCATTCGTTGTTTTCGTCGTGTGCATGCAACTTGGTAGTACGCGTTAAGTACTTGCCATACACAGGGTGTTTTACCCGACGGGTAATAGCCACAGTGATCGACTTATCCATTTTGTCGCTGGTCACACGGCCTTGCAGAGTCCGGATAGTTTGCTCAGACATTATGCACCTGCCTTCTGGGTCAATACAGTTTTCACACGTGCGATATTACGGCGCACTTGCTTCAACATGTGTGTTTGATTCAGCTGGCCAGTTGCGGCTTGCATGCGCAGATTAAACTGCTCACGACGCAAACCTAACAACTCTTCTTGCAGCTGCTCAACGGTTTTATCTTTCAGTTCGTTCGCTTTCATTACATCACCGTCCGAATCACAAAGGTGGTTTTGAATGGCAGCTTACGTGCAGCAAGATCAAACGCTTCACGCGCAGTTTCTTCTGATACGCCGTCGATTTCATACAGGACGCGACCTGGCTGAATCTGAGCTACCCAATACTCCACGCTACCCTTACCTTTACCCATCCGCACTTCAAGAGGCTTGTTGGTAATTGGCTTATCAGGGAACACACGGATCCAAATTTTACCTTGACGTTTCACGTGACGCGTCAAAGCACGACGAGCCGCTTCGATTTGACGTGCAGTCATACGACCACGGTCAACCGCTTTCAAACCGAAAGTACCGAAGCTGACTTTGTTACCAGACTGCGCGAGACCACGGTTACGGCCCTTAAAAACTTTACGGAATTTTGTACGCTTAGGTTGCAACATTTCGTGTCTCCTTACTTACGGCCTTTGGGGCGTTTAGCTGGAGCTGCCGCTGGCTTTTCTTCGACTGGCATGCCACCGAGAACTTCACCACGGAAAACCCAAACTTTCACACCAATGATACCGTAGGTGGTACCTGCTTCTGCCGTTGCGTAGTCGATGTCCGCACGCAATGTATGCAATGGAACGCGACCTTCACGGTACCATTCAGTACGAGCAATTTCAGCGCCGCCTAAACGACCACTTACTTCTACTTTGATACCTTTGGCGCCAATACGCATAGCGTTCTGAACCGCACGCTTCATAGCCCGACGGAACATCACCCGACGCTCAAGCTGACCAGCGATGTTTTCAGCAACCAGCTGCGCGTCCATTTCTGGCTTACGCACTTCTGAGATGTTGATTTGTGCTGGTACACCGGTCAATTTAGAAACGGCTTGACGAAGTTTTTCAACGTCTTCACCTTTCTTACCAATCACCACGCCTGGACGGGCAGTGTGAATGGTGACACGGATGCTTTTTGCTGGACGCTCGATGACGATACGAGAAACTGAAGCTTGGCTCAGTTCTTTTTTCAACATCAGACGTACCAAGTGATCACCATGCAGGTTATCAGCAAAATCTTTTGTATTCGCGAACCAGGTTGCATTCCATGGTTTGGTGATACCTAGGCGAATACCATTAGGATGAACTTTCTGACCCATAACTTATCTCCTAGCTATCCGAAACAACCACAGTAATGTGGCTGGTACGCTTGATGATACGATCAGCACGACCTTTCGCACGAGGTTTGATACGCTTCATCTGTGGACCTTCGTCCACCATGATTTTAGCGACTTTCAACTCGTCGATGTCGGCACCTTCGTTGTGCTCAGCATTCGCGATGGCTGACTCCAGCACCTTTTTCAGCAGACCAGCTGCATCTTTAGGGCTGTATGACAGTAATTCCAGTGCCTTAGCAACTGGTAAACCGCGGATCTGGTCAGCAACCAACCGGCCTTTTTGTGGCGAAAGGCGGGCAAACTTGTGAATAGCAATAGCTTCCATCATCTGTCTCCCTTACCGTTTCTTCGCTTTCTTATCAGCGGCGTGGCCACGATAAGTGCGGGTTGGTGCGAATTCACCTAGCTTGTGACCAACCATTTCGTCAGAGACGAATACTGGCACGTGCTGGCGACCATTATGAACAGCTAACGTTAAGCCAATCATATCTGGGATAATCATTGAACGGCGAGACCAAGTTTTAATAGGCTTCTTGTCCCCGGCTTCCAACGCTTTCTCCACCTTATTCAATAGGTGAAGGTCAATAAATGGACCTTTTTTAAGAGAACGTGGCATGTCTAATCCTCAACTCTTATTTGCTGCGACGACGTACGATAAACTTATCAGTACGCTTGTTACTACGGGTCTTATAACCCTTAGTCGGTGTTCCCCATGGAGAAACCGGATGACGACCACCTGAAGTACGACCTTCACCACCACCGTGTGGGTGATCAACTGGGTTCATCGCCACACCGCGAACGGTCGGACGAACACCACGCCAGCGCACTGCACCAGCTTTACCCAATTGACGCAGCATGTGTTCTGCGTTGCCTACTTCACCGATAGTTGCACGGCAATCCGATTGAATCCGGCGAACTTCGCCTGAACGCAAACGAACTGTAACGTACGCGCCATCGCGACCAAGTACTTGCACTGATGCACCCGCAGAGCGAGCCAACTGTGCGCCTTTACCTGGCTTCATTTCCAAAGCGTGAACAACCGCACCCACTGGAATATTACGCAGTGGCAGGGCGTTACCCGCTTTAATTGGTGCATCAACACCTGATTGAACTGCATCACCAGCTTTCATGCCTTTTGGTGCCAAGATGTAGCGGCGTTCGCCATCTGCATACAGCACTAAAGCGATGTTGGCTGAACGGTTTGGATCATATTCCAAACGCTCAACTTTCGCTGGGATACCGTCTTTATCACGTTTGAAGTCAACCATACGATAGTGTTGCTTATGACCACCACCGATGTGACGCACTGTGATGCGACCATTGTTGTTACGGCCACCATTTTTGTTGTTTTTATCCAACAATGGGGCGTACGGCTTACCTTTGTACAGATCTTCGTTGACCACTTTAACGAGGTGACGACGACCTGGAGACGTAGGCTTACACTTAACTAATGCCATGTGAATTCCTCCTATTACTCAGCGCCGCCGACGAAGTCGATGTCAGAGCCTTCTTGCAGGGTGACATACGCTTTTTTCCAGTCACTGCGCTTACCGATGCGCTGGCCGGTACGTTTGGTTTTGCCCTTAACGTTAACGGTGCGAACACCTTTAACTTGAACTTCAAACAGCTTTTCAACGGCTGCTTTGATTTCAGCTTTAGTGGCAGTTGTAGCAACTTTAAACACAACCGTGTTGTTGGTTTCTGCAGCCGTGGTCGACTTTTCAGAAACGTGAGGAGCTACTAGAACTTGCAGTAAACGTTCTTCGCGCATCATGACAATTTCTCCTCAAGTTGCTTGACTGCATCAGCGGTCATCAGAACATTTTCAAAAGCGATTAAGCTCACTGGGTCAATACCTTGAACATCGCGTACATCAACTTTATGCAAGTTGCGTGATGCTAAGAACAAGTTCTCGTCGACTTCTTTGGTGATAATAAGAACATCGTTCAAATCCATCACTTTCAATTTCGCCGCCAGTTCTTTGGTCTTTGGTGATTCAACAGCAAAGTTCTCAACCACAATTAAGCGGCCTTGACGGACCAGTTCTGACAGGATGCTCATTAAAGCACCACGATACATTTTTTTGTTTACTTTCTGGCTGTGGTTTTGTGGTTTCGCTGCGAAAGTCACGCCACCAGAACGCCAGATTGGGCTACGTGTAGTACCAGCACGTGCACGGCCTGAACCTTTTTGTTTCCACGGCTTCTTACCACCGCCAGAAACTTCAGAACGCGTCTTTTGCGCACGGCTACCCTGACGGGCACCAGCTGCATATGCGACCACTACCTGATGTACCAAAGCTTCGTTGAACTCACGTCCAAAGGTAGCTTCGGAAACTTCAAGAGCGCCTTTTGCGTCTTTTAATGTTAATTCCATCACCATTCTCCTCGGACGTTACGCCTTTGCCTTGACTGCTGGCTTGACGATAACATCGCCGCCAATAGCACCAGGGACAGCGCCGCGAACCAGTAACAAACCACGCTCAGCGTCAACACGTACTACGTCTAGCGTTTGTACGGTGATTTGCTTGTTACCCATCTGACCTGCCATCTTCTTGCCTTTGAAAACGCGACCAGGTGACTGGTTTTGACCAATAGAACCCGGCGCACGATGTGAGCGCGAGTTACCGTGGGTTGCGTCTTGCATGCTAAAGTTCCAACGCTTGATAGCGCCTTGGAAGCCTTTACCTTTAGAAGTGCCGGTAACGTCTACTTTTTTGGTTTCAGCGAACAATTCAACAGTGATTTCAGAACCCACTGTAAACTCTTCACCTTCACCGCTCTCTAGGCGGAATTCCCAGAGACCGCGACCTGCTTCAACACCCGCTTTCGCGAAGTGACCAGCAAGTGGCTTAGTAACGCGGCTTGCTTTTTTCTCGCCTGTTGTGACTTGAAGTGCGCGATATCCGTCAGTGTCATCAGTTTTTACCTGAGTCACACGGTTTGCAGTTACTTCAATTACAGTAACAGGTACAGAAGCGCCGTCTTCTTGGAAGACACGCGTCATTCCTACTTTACGACCGACTAGACCAATAGCCATTGTTAAAACCTCTCGTGTGTAATCCTATTACTGCCCGCTTAACCCAAGCTGATCTGTACATCAACACCAGCTGCAAGATCTAAACGCATTAACGCGTCAACAGTCTTGTCAGTTGGGTCCATGATATCGATCAGACGCTTGTGGGTACGGATCTCGTACTGGTCACGCGCATCTTTGTTCGCGTGCGGAGAAATCAGCACCACAAAACGTTCTTTGCGTGTTGGCAGTGGGATTGGACCACGAACCTGAGCACCAGTACGCTTAGCAGTTTCAACGATTTCTGCAGTTGACTGGTCGATCAGACGGTGATCGAACGCCTTCAAGCGAATCCGAATTCTTTGATTAGCCATGAAAAATAGCCTCAATTAAAGAGCATTTAAAAAAGAGCACAGAAAAAAACCACCACCCTGGCACATACCGGATGGGGTATTTTCAACGAAAATACATTCAATCCCCTATCGGGATTGCTGTGGCAACCTATCACAGTGACCAATTACCCAGTCTATTCTGACCGGCTTTACAGCCTGTCAGCATGAGCGGAACCCCAAGGGGAGTGGCACTGTGGCCGCGAATTATACGCTTTCGCGGCCAAATGTCAACGCTAAAAGTACAGTATTAATGAGCAGCAGCGTAGCTTTCCACCGCTTTCCAGACGCGCATAAAATTACCCGACAAGATTTTACCAATGTCGTCTTCGCTATAACCGCGATCCAGTAAGCCTTGAATCAAATTGGGGTAAGTCGACACATCTTTCAAACCTACTGGAAGCGAATCACCCACCCCATCATAGTCCGAACCGATACCGATATAATCAATACCCACCAGCGCTTTCACGTGGTCAATGTGGTCCAGCACTTGCTCTAAAGTAGCAAATGGGTACGGATTTTTACTGCGCAATTCAGCGATCTGCGCCGCTGCTTCGTCGCTATCACCGAGCTCCGCACGAATCGCTTCAATTTGCGGACGAATGATATCGTTATAACGGTTGGCTTGTTGCGTCACAAATGCCGAACCGAAGTTGATCATAATTACCCCGCCATTTTCGGCCAAAGCGGTGATCATCTCATCACTCATATTGCGTTCAAAACCCGGAGTAAATCGGCGTAGCGACGAATGTGAGGCAATCACCGGGGTTTTGCTGATGGCTAAGGTTTGCCAAAACGCATCATCGGATACGTGCGAGATATCGGCCATCACGCCGAGTTTATTCATTGCAACAATCAACTCTTTACCGAATGGGCTCAAGCCATCCCATTGCTTGCGCAAATCGTACGAGGAATCGGCAATGTGATTCGATTCAGAGTGCGACAACGTAATGTAGCGAATACCACGGTCAAAAAAGATTTGCAGATTTTCCAGCTTACCCTCAATCGGGGCACCGTTTTCCATCCCTAGGGCGATGCCGATTTTGCCTTGCGCAAACAGGCGCTCAGCATCAGCACTGGAGTACGCCATGCCAAACTTGTCTGGAGCTCGCCATACCAGCGCCTCCATGCCATCAATGAGCTCATGCGCAAGCTGATAGCTCGCGCCCGGAGTGCGCTCGAGTGAGGCAGGGATATAAATCGACATAAAAGGTACATTTAAGCCGCCAGCAACGGCGCGAGGGTAATCAAATTCGCCGCGTTGGGTGGCCTTGCTGACATCTTCCCAATCATCGCGTAAGCGATAGGGCACATCAATGTGGGTATCAACAATCATGTATTGTTGAGCGAGTTGGTTAGCACGATCGCCGGCTTCCACCGGTTGCTTGGCCGGTTCAGCATCGCTGCAAGCTGCACTAGATAGGGCTATAGCGGTCAGTAGACCAAGGGTAGAAAAGGGTTTCACGCGGTCGCTTCCTCTGAGTTATCGTTGTTATTGTTTGCGCAACAGCTGCGCCAAAGAAGCTCAGATTAACATAGTGAACCGCGTGAATCACTTCGATTTGATGCTACTAATCGACTGGCTGACGCTGTAGACCGCACCGGCAACTACGGTACCTAACACCGGTGCAAACAACAGCATAGATAACACATAAGGGTTGAGTAGCATCATGCCTACTCCTGTTTGGCGGCAGCAATAGCCACTACCTTCTGTTCCACTTCAGGAGCAGTAAAGACTAATTTAATCTCAGCCAGAGTCTGCTTTAACGCATTTTCAGTCGCTCGAACCAATTCATTCTTCACCGCACTAGCTTGCTGGCTGATCGCTTGGCCCAAATAATCAATGGTGGATGTCTCGGCCGCTTGAGCGGCTGGGTTCATCAGCACTGAAGCGCTGATTAATGCGACTACAATCATTACCTTTTTCATGTCTATATCTCCGTAGTTTAAGCGGCAATTGCCGGGTTCACTGGGAAATATGCACGCGCTGTGCCAACTTTTATATACTATTGTTTACGTTGATATTTTATTTTTATGGGCGGATTTTACTACGCTAAACTGAGCAAATATTAGTGATTTTCTTCATTTTCGAACCGCAGTTGATGTTGCTCCATCGCCGCAGTGACAGCAGATAACGCAGGTATAAATAAATCCTCTGCAGTTTCAGCTAGCGGACCCAGTTGGCTGAGTAACTGACGCCAGCGCCGTGCTCCAGGCAAGCCTTGGAACAGCCCTAACATGTGCCGCGCCACGTGCCACGCTCGTCCACCTTGCGCTATGTGCTGGTTGGTATAGATGATCATGTGATGTACCACCGCTGGCAAATCGACAGCGTTATGGGTAACGCCATAAAAAGCATCCAGCTCGGTAAGAATACGCGGGTTCTGATATGCCTCGCGGCCAATCATTACGCCATCAACATGCTGCAAATGCTCGGCAATTTGTGCACTGCTGGTAATACCACCGTTAATGGCGATAAACAGCTGCGGGTAGCGTTGTTTCATGCGATACACACGGTCGTAACGCAACGGTGGGATATCACGATTTTGTTTCGGGCTCAGGCCTTGTAGCCATGCATTACGCGCATGGAGGGTAAAATGCTGGCATCCGGCAGCCATCACTGGCTCCAAAAAGGCCTGTAAAAACTCATCACTATCGTGGTGGTCAATACCCAGCCGAGTTTTCACCGAAATGACCGTATTAGGTGCGGCCTGCCTCATGGCTGCCACGCATGCGGCAACGGTTTCCGGCTCGGCCATCAAGCACGCGCCAAAGCTGCCATTTTGGACTCGATCCGACGGACAGCCGACATTAATGTTGACCTCTTGATAGCCCCGCTCGGCGGCAAGAGCTGTGCATTCGGCCATGGCGACCGGATCACTGCCGCCTAATTGCAACACCAGCGGTTGTTCCTCTGGGTTGAACACTAAGAAGTCATGTTTACCGAATAAAATAGCACCGGTGGTGACCATTTCGGTGTACAACACCGCGTGCTGACTCAACAAACGATGAAAGTAGCGACAATGACGATCGGTCCAATCGAGCATCGGCGCCACCGCTATCAGTGGTTGATTAGCTACTGTATGAGCTGAAGAAACGACTGTGTTCATAACCTGACTACTTGATCAATGAGGCGCATAGTCTAACTGCCCTTTGTCGCTATGCAACCGCTAATTACTGCTCGGCAGCAATACCGGCGCAAAGCGCTGCTTGGACAGCTGCTCGAAGGCGAAGGCCGCTTCAATCAAAATCGGCTCGTCTTGCGCTGAGGCAAAAAAGCT
>DIVC01000013.1:8007-8475 GCA_002423905.1 Idiomarina sp. UBA6142 | reverse complement strand
GATATCGCCATTGGCGTGAAAGATGCCGGCTACGAAATGCCGCTGACTGGCCGCGCACCGTTTGATATCATTTTGTGCAAGCCCGAAGCGGTAGTGATGACTTTTAATGGCAACCAGGTTGATCTGAGCCAATACCGTCGCAATCGCTCGGTCACCCTGCGTTTAGAATAAATCGTTGTAGGAATTCAGCATGTCTGCCCATGAAAGCCCAATCATTCGTCGTCCATCACGCCGTATTTATGTCGGCAATGTACCGATTGGCGATGGCGCACCCATAGCGGTGCAGTCGATGACCAATACCGAAACCACCGATGTCGCCGCCACCGTGCAGCAGATCAAAGACCTTGCCGCCGCCGGTGCCGACATCGTGCGGGTCAGCGTGCCGACTATGGATGCCGCCGAGGCGTTCAAGTTAATCAAGCAGCAAAGCCCAGTGCCATTGGTGGCGGACATTCATTTTGACTATCG
>DIVC01000013.1:5074-7966 GCA_002423905.1 Idiomarina sp. UBA6142 | reverse complement strand
TGGAAAAAGACCTGCAAGAAAAGTACGGCGAACCCACCGGCGCAGCCTTAGTGGAATCAGCCATGCGCCATGTCGATATTCTCGACCGCCTCGATTTTCAGAATTTTAAAGTCAGCGTCAAAGCCTCGGACGTGTTTTTAGCCGTTGACGCGTACCGTTTATTGGCTAAACAAATCAGCCAACCGCTGCATTTAGGCATCACCGAAGCCGGCGGCTTGCGCAGTGGTTCAGTGAAAAGCGCGATTGGCCTCGGCATGCTGCTGAGCGAAGGTATCGGCGACACCATCCGTATTAGTTTGGCCGCCAACCCAATCGAAGAAATCAAAGTCGGTTTTGATATTCTCAAAGCGCTGAAGATCCGTAGCCGTGGCATTAACTTTATTGCCTGCCCCTCATGCTCGCGCCAAGAGTTCGACGTGATTGCCACGGTGAACGCGCTGGAACAGCGGCTCGAAGATGTCACCACGGCGCTGGATGTATCCATTATTGGTTGCGTGGTGAATGGCCCCGGTGAGGCGTTGATCTCGCACGTGGGGCTGGCCGGTGCGGCGAAAATGAGCGGCTTTTATCTGGATGGTCAGCGGCAAAAATTGCGTATCGACAACGGCGATATCGTTAATCAACTGGAAGCGCAAATTCGCGCCAAGATAAAACGCCTCGAAGCCGAGCAGATTCCAGTGAAGACAAGCTAAAGCTGCGCTATACTAGGCGCCATTTTTTGCGCCGCGGTAACGCGCTCGGGCAGCGGCAGCGTTAGAGCCGTAAGGCAGCAACGTGCTCGGGGCAGGAGCGGTGGTAACGCCGCAAGGCAGCAGCGCTCGGGCAGCGGCGGTGTTAACGCCGCGACGAAAAACAGCAAACAACCAGCAAGGCATAGAACGAGTGGCGAAAACCATCCAAGCAATTCGAGGCATGAACGATATTCTGCCCAACCAAACGCCAGCGTGGCAGTACGTTGAAGGCATTCTGCGCCAATTAGCAGCGGCTTACACCTACCAAGAGATCCGCATGCCGGTGGTGGAAAGCACCGAGCTATTCAAGCGCTCAATTGGTGAAGTCACTGATATTGTTGAAAAAGAAATGTACACCTTCGACGACCGCAATGGCGACAGCCTGACGTTGCGCCCCGAAGGGACCGCGGTGTGCGTGCGCGCTGGCAATGAGCATGGCCTGCTGTATAACCAAACTCAGCGGTTGTGGTATATGGGCCCGATGTTCCGCCATGAGCGCCCGCAAAAAGGCCGCTACCGCCAGTTCCACCAATTTGGGTTAGAAGCTTTTGGCATGGAAGGGCCAGACATTGACGCCGAAGTGATTTTATTTTCAGCGCGTTTGTTGAACGAGCTGGGTCTTGGTGAGCATGTTGAATTGCAACTGAACTCGCTAGCGTCCAATGAAGCGCGGGCTGCTTACCGCGCGGCCTTGCGCGAGTTTTTGCGCAGCCACGAAGAAGCCTTAGACGAAGATTCCAAGCGCCGGCTCGACACCAACGTGTTGCGGGTGTTGGATTCCAAATCGCCGCAAACGCAAGCCATTTTGGCCGACGCACCGAAGCTCAGCGACTACTGGGATGATGCCTCACGCGAGCATTTTGCCGGGCTGACCCAGCGTTTAGACTATGCTGGGGTGCGTTATGTACTGAACGAACGGCTAGTGCGCGGACTGGATTATTACAACCGCACGGTGTTCGAGTGGGTCACTACCGATTTAGGCGCACAAGGCACGGTGCTGGCTGGCGGCCGTTACGACGGCTTAGTTGAGCAGCTCGGTGGCAAACCAACCGCCGCAGTCGGCTTCGCTATGGGCATGGAGCGTATCGTGCTGTTGCTTGAAGCGCTGCAAAAAGTGCCTGCCCCTTTAGGGGTGGACCTGTATGTGCTGGCGGGCGATGAGCAGGCGGAACTTCTGGCTGTGAGCGTTGCCGAACAAATTCGAGACCTAGCGCCGTGGTTGAGCGTGCAAAATCACAGCGGCAGCCAGGCGTTGAAAAAGAAATTACAGAAAGCCGATAAATCAGGCGCCGAACGGGCGCTGGTGGTGTTTGCCGCGGGGCAAGCGCTACGCTTTGAATTGAAACATCTGCGTCAACGCGACGTTGGCGACGCAGAATTTACCGAAATCAGTCAGTTAACAAACTATGTATAAGAGGAACGGGCGTGGAAACCGAAGATCAACAAGTCGAACGGATTAAAGAGTTTTGGAACGAACACGGCAAGGGCATTATCGCCGGTTTGGTGATTGGCTTCGCTATTTTTTACGGCTGGCGCTACTACGATGCCAAAGTCATGGCCGACAAAGAAGCTATGTCTGAGCAGTTCACCGAGGTGATGACCGCACTGGCTAGCGACAACGACAGCGCTACCTTAGACGCCCAAGCATTCTTGCAAGCCAACAGCCGCAATACCTATGCCCATTTAGCCGCCTTAGAGCTAGCGCGCAAAGCGGTTGAAGCCGGCGACTTGGGCACTGCAGTAAGTGCCTTGCAAAGTGTACGCGATAACGCCAAAGGCGCCTTGAAAGCGGTGGCGGATGTGCGTCAGGCGCGGGTGCTCAATGCCCAAGGTCAGTACGATGCGGCGTTAGCAGCGATTGCCAGCACCGATGCCAGCGACGGCTTTAAGGTGATGGTGCTGGAATTGCGTGGTGACATTCTGTTAGCCAAAGGCGACAACGCTGGCGCGCGAGCGGCTTATCAAGCGGCTATCGATGCCGATGCGCAAGCTAGCAGCTTAGCGGAAATCAAACTGAAAAGTATCCCGGCGGAATCATGAAACAAGTGAATTTACCACAGCGTTTGCGCACCTCCTTGGTGGCATTAGCCGCAGTTATTCTAAGCGGCTGTTCGCTGTTCGGCGATGACGACGGCCCGATCGTAAAAGAGCTGCAAAACTT
>DIVC01000013.1:3746-5049 GCA_002423905.1 Idiomarina sp. UBA6142 | reverse complement strand
TGGTCCGTGCGTTCAATCGCGTCGACGGCAAGCCAGCGTGGCAAGTGGATTTACGCAGCCAGTTGAATCAGAGCACCGGTTGGTTCGCCCGCGGTGGCGACGATTTGCGCATCAGCGGCGGGTTAACCAGCAACGCTAGGCATGTGGTGTTAGGCACTGAGCGCGGTCTAGTATTTGCCTTAAACGTTGCCGATGGCAGTACTGCTTGGTCGGCGGCAGTGGGCGGTGAAGTGTTATCTGATCCGGCGATTGGCGAAGGTAAAGTGATCGTGAAAACCGCCGCTGGCACCATTTATGCCTTTGATGAAAATAACGGTACGCAATTATGGCGGGTGGTCACCGAAGTGCCAGCATTAAGTATTCGCGGCACCTCAGCACCAGTGATTGCTAATGGTGGGGCGTTGTTTGGCACCGCCACCGGCAAATTGACCGTGGTGGTATTAGAGAACGGCCTGCAAGCCTGGGAAGCACGCTTAGCGATACCAAAAGGTGCAACCGAATTACAGCGCATTATCGATTCTGACAGCAAGCCGGTGGTGTTAGGCAATTTAGCGTATAGCGTTGCTTTCAACGGCCAGCTATCAGCGGTTGAGTTGAGCACCGGACGGGTGGTGTGGGCGCGTGAGTATTCCTCATTCCAAAACATCGCGATTGCCAGCGGGCGTATTTTTGTGTCCGACTATAATGACAGTGTATTTGGCTTAGAGCTCAACGGCGGCATCGAACAATGGGCCAATAACGACCTCACTGGCCGTAAAATTAGTGCGCCCGTGGCATTTGCCGGCTACGTTGTGGTAGGCGATGAATACGGCTATTTGCACTTTATGAATATGGCCAACGGCACTATGGCCGCGCGCCTAGACGTTGACTCTGATGTGTACGCAGCACCGGTGGTGGTGGGCGATACCATGTATGTACAAACACGCGACGGCACGTTACTCGCGGTAAGGATGTAAACCAGTATGTTACCTGTTGTGGCCTTGGTTGGCCGCCCGAATGTGGGCAAATCTACCCTGTTTAATCGGCTAACGCGCACGCGGGACGCACTGGTAGCAGACTTTCCTGGCCTCACTCGCGACCGTAAATACGGTCGCGCTAATTATGACGGCTATCAATTTATCGTCATTGACACCGCCGGTGTGCATGGCGACGAGGAAGGCATTGATGCCTCCATGGCGTCACAATCACTGCGCGCTATTGATGAAGCCGACGTGGTGCTGTTTATGGTCGATGGCCGCGCTGGCTTGACCGCCGCCGATATCGGTATCGCCGCGCACTTGCGGCGTAATGGCAAAAAAGCCTA
>DIVC01000013.1:419-3680 GCA_002423905.1 Idiomarina sp. UBA6142 | reverse complement strand
GCCGCGGCTGCTGAAGGCATTCCGGTGCTCGATGAAGATGGCAACCACGTGCTGGATATCGACGGCGAGCCGGTGTTTGAAGTGCCGTTGGCGCGGGAGTTATCGCCTGACTTAAAGCACGACGAAATTGACTACTCGTCGCTGCCATTGAAATTGGCTATTGTCGGCCGCCCCAACGTCGGCAAGTCAACGTTGATCAACCGTATTCTCGGCGAAGAGCGGGTGGTGGTGTATGACATGCCAGGCACCACGCGCGATTCGGTCTATATTCCGATGCAGCGCGATGGCCGTGACTATGTGCTGATCGACACCGCGGGCGTACGCCGCCGTGGCCGCATTGACGACACGGTTGAGAAGTTCTCGGTGATCAAAACCCTGCAAGCCATTGAAGATGCCAACGTGGTGATTGCGGTGATTGATGCCCGTGAAACAGTGTCGGATCAAGATTTGAACCTGATTGGCTTTGCTTTGAACGCCGGCCGCTCGATTGTGCTCGCGGTGAATAAGTGGGACGGGTTGACCGTGTCGCAGCGCGATGAAATCAAACGCGAGCTGGACCGCCGCTTAGGCTTTGTCGATTTCTGCCGCTTGCACTTTATTTCGGCGCTGCATGGCACCGGGGTTGGGCATTTGTTCGAGTCAGTGCTGGAAGCTTATGAATCGGCAACGCAGCGGGTCAATACCTCGAAGTTGACGCGAATTCTTGAAAGTGCCGCTGAAGAACATCAACCACCGTTGGTGCAAGGTCGTCGCGTCAAGCTCAAATACGCCCACGCCGGTGGCTATAACCCGCCGCGCATCATCATTCACGGTAACCAAGTGGAATCGCTGCCCGGTTCCTATGCGCGCTACCTGGAAAACTATTTCCGCCGCTCGCTCGGGGTGATGGGTACACCGATTAAAATTGAATACCGCGAAGCCGAAAACCCCTTCGCCGGGCGCAAAAACAAGCTGTCAGACTCGCAAGTGCGCAAGCGCAAACGGCTGATGAAGTTTGTGAAGAAGAAGGGCAACCGCTAGCTGTTTTTGAACTTTAGCAGGTCGCGGCGTTGTTTTTTGTCGGGCTTGGTGTCTGGGTGGGGGTTGTAGAGCGCGTTGAGTTTGCGCAGTTCCGCTTGGGCTTCGCGTTTGGTCTGCGACTCAGCGGTTTCCTGATAGAGTTTGGCGGCTTCGGGTGCGCTGCGGCGCTGCTCGCTGAGGGCGATAATCTCAATTTCATAGACGTCATTGCCGCGCGGGCATTTTACCGTATCGCCTACGGTTATGGTTTTCGCTGGCTTCACTTTCTGACCGTTTACTGTGACCTTGCCCGACTGCACCAGATCGCGCGCCACGCTGCGAGTTTTCGCGAAGCGTGCCGCCCACAGCCATTTGTCGAGTCGGATTGTGTCGGTCATTGCTGGTTCCTCTTGTTAAGGGGCAGGCACTTTTTAAAAAGTGCCTGCCCCTTAAGGAAAAGTGCCTGCCCCTTAACGAAGCCCCTTAAAGGTCGTCAAAAAGTGCCTGCCCCTTAAAGACATAGTCGGTGAGGCAGTAGTCGCAGGTCATGGTGATGGCGCCGTCGGCGGCGAGGATCTCGCGCAGCTCGTCGGCGGGCACGGTGCTGAGTGCGTCGCGGGTGCGCTCGCGCGAGCAGCCGCAGTGAAAGCTGACTGGCTGCTGCGGATACACTTCCACCTGCTCGTCGTGATACAAGCGCGTCAAAATTTCTTCGCTGTCGAGGCTGAACAATTCCGCTGCAGTGATGGTCTGAGTGAGTACGTCGAGATGCTCAAAGTAGCTGCGATCATGACCGGCGGCGGGCATCACCTGCAACAGCATGCCGGCAGCGTGCTCGCCATCAGCGTGCAGCCATACGCGGGTATGCAATTGCTCCGATTGAGCAAAGTAGCCTTCGATGATTTCGGCAATACTGTCGCCGTTGCCACTGACCATGCCCTGATAACGCTCGCCTTGTAGCGGCGTAAGGGTGATAATCAGGTGGGCATGGCCCATCAGCGTGCGCAGATCGCTGCAATTATCGGCAATGGCCGAGCGGATCCGGGCAATACCGCGTAACTGCTGATGGTGGCTACCATTTACCGCAAGAAAATTGAGCGGACCGTCGCCTTGCAGTTGAATGGCGATATGGCCTTCAAATTTTAACGTGGCGGTCAATAACGAGGTAGCGGCCATGAGCTCGCCGAGCAGCCGTTGAACCACCGGCGGATAGTCGTGACCCTGCAACATGCGCTGATAACTTGTTGATAATTGGACAAGTTCGCCACGCACGTCTTGGTCAATAAAGGTAAAGCGGGTGAGTTGGTCAGTGGGGTACATCATGCTGTGTCATCTTACCGTCATAGAAAGCGTGTAAAAGTTGCGGGCATTATACCAGATTCCCCCAATTTGATCTGTTCACCTGCAGATAGAGTCGCTAGAATGGTTCCATCACGCACTGTCACAAAATTATAACGAAACGACCATGCAGCAACTAATGACATTGAATCGCACACTACAGCAGCCGCGGCTATGGCAGGGTGCATTGTGGGCGCTGACTGGGTTGTTTGGGTTGGCCGCCGCATTATTGGCTGCGCAGCTCACTTGGCAATTCCTCAGCCCAACGCCGCAAGTCGCCAGTGGCCCGCTGGCGGTGAGCAGTAGTGGCAGTCAGGTGACTAATTTGGCCAGTTTGAAAAGCCGACATATTTTCGGCAATCCAGTCACTGCTGTGGTCAACACCACCCGTCAGCAAGAAGCGCCGCTCACGCGGTTGAATCTGCGCTTACTGGGCGTATCAGCCAGTTCGGTGCCGGAGCGCAGCGCCGCCATTATTGAACAAGCTGGCCAGCAAAGTACCTACAGCCCGGGCGATCTGCTCAATAACACCCAAGTGAAAGTACTGGAAATTTTCGCTGATCGGGTGATTTTGGAAAACCAAGGCCGGCGCGAAACCCTTGAATTGGAAGGCATTGGCGAGCTCAGCCCGGGGTTATCGCTGACTATGGGCGCGCAACGTGGGCAAGAAAGTGGGCAAGTGCCGGTCCCGCAAACGCAGACGCAAACGCAGACGCAAACGCGAGTGCCTGCCCCTTTAACGCAGAATCAAGCGCAAGTGCCTGCCCCTTTAGCGCAGAATGTGTTGGAGTATGTGCGTATTAGTCCAGTGCGGCAGGGTGCCAGCATTCAGGGCTATCGCCTGCAAGCGAACAAGAATCCAGAAGTATTTAACGCCGCCGGCTTTCAAAACGGTGACCTAGCCATTGCCATTAACGGCCAGAG
>DIVC01000013.1:0-311 GCA_002423905.1 Idiomarina sp. UBA6142 | reverse complement strand
CTCGCGCAAGCCAACGGGCAGCAGGCCAACAAGCCGGTGGAATACGCCGCCAGCTTTAAAAACACCGATATCACCGAGTTTATTCAGGTGGTGGGGCGCAATTTGGGCAAGACCATGATCATCGACCCAGACGTGCGCGGTCGCATTGATGTGCGCAGCTACGACGTGATGACGGAAGATCAGTACTGGCAATTTTTCCTGAACGTGCTGGAAGTCTATAGCTTCGCTACCGTGACCATGGAATCGGGCGTAATCAAGGTCATGCGCGACAAAGACGCCCGCAACGGTGCCATTCCGGTGGTGGATAGCAA
>DIVC01000020.1 GCA_002423905.1 Idiomarina sp. UBA6142 | reverse complement strand
CCTTGCAGTGGCAACGAAATACTGGCTTCTAATCCACCATCAGGGTGATTGCGAGCAGAGACACTGCCGCCCAAGACCGTGGCGGCGCGCAGACTAAGCGCCATACCTAAGCCAACTCCGGCTTTATGATGGCGGGCTGGGTCACCCCTAAAAAACGGTTCAAATAGCTGCTTCAATTGCTGTTCTGGTACCCCATCACCAAAATCGCGAATACGAATATGGAAGCTAGAGCCGGCCAACTCACAGCTCAAATGCACTTCATTGTCAGTGTATTGCAAAGCATTGCGTACCAGATTTTCAATCACTAAGCGCAGCAGCTCACTATCACTGCCAATCACTGGCCAGTCACCATGCTCACCATCATCTGGCAATATTTTAACACGGTCACCGAGGGCGATATCAACATAGCGCAGATCGGCGACCAGCTGCTCCACCAGTTCACGCGTATTTAGCTCCACAGGTGTCAGTTTGACGAGCCCGTTTTCTAACCGTGATAACGATAAAATCCGTTCAATGATAGCGCTGAGCCGTTCAACATCACGGTGCATTTGTTGTAAGTGAGGGTTATCGCCAGCATCGTCATCTTGACTGAGCATCAGGGCTACTTGCAGACGTGCTAGTGGCGAGCGAAGCTCATGGGAAACATCGCTTAACAAGCGCCGCTGCGCATCACGTGACACGGTCAAATCATGTGCGGTGGTATGCAGGGCGCGGGCTAGTTCACCGAGCTCATCAGTTCGTCGTGGCAACTGCTTGAGCACTAATGGAGCATCACTGCCTTTGGCTATCTGTCGCGTCGCCATGGTGAGAATACGCAGCGGCCGCACCAACCAAATACCCAGCACAATAGCGATGACCATGCTTCCGACAAATAGTGCGGTGGTCTGTGCTTCTTGAGCCCGTTGCTCGCTAACAACTTGCTGCACACGCTCTTCATCGGTTAAAGGACGCGTTAGCAGAACTTTATAGGCATTGAGACTAAAAGGACCAATCAGCATACGGTCATTGATCGGTACTTGTTCAGGTTCACTCGCTTCGAGTTGTTGCATCAATACACGCTGGTGGCTGCTGGCCAAAAGCCGGTCTAGTTGCAACCGCTCAGGTCCGCTGGCTCCGACACTGGCAGCAACCCGATAGTTGCCGGCCAGCAAGCGTCCCGGAGTCAGCGAACGAAAGGTTGCTTCATCACTGAGCAGCGGTTCCAAGGTGCTTTGTACTTCAATCGGCAACGGTTCAGGCAAAATAGGTTTACTAAACCACAGCGCCAACAAGTAGCCGCTGCTGGCTACCGCGAAAAACAGCATCCAGAATAACACCAACAGCCGAATAGACAGTGATTTGTACCAGCGCGTTCGATTCGCCATAAAACCTGCTAAGCCAATTGCAACAAACGATAACCACGGCCACGAACGGTTTGGATACGTTCCGAATTATGCTGTATCTTTTTGCGAATATTACTAATATGCACATCTAAACTACGATCAAAAGGCGCTAATTGACGGCCTAATGCAGCGACCGATAACTGATCTTTACTCACTACTTGACCAGCACCCTGCACCAACGTGCGCAAAATATCAAACTCGGTTGGGGTTAGTTCTAGCGGCGCATTATCGCAGCGCACTTCATTCTGCCGCGGATCAACGTTAAAGCCCGCATAGGCGATCGAATCTTGCCGTACCGTGGTATTCGGAGTGCGACGCAAGAGAGCTTTGACCCGTGCCACTAGTTCTTTCGGATAGAATGGTTTCGGTAAATAGTCGTCAGCCCCCAACTCAAGGCCGGCAACCCGATCATCATCGTTGCCACGCGCGGTGAGCATTAATACCGGAGTGCTACGAGATTGCTGACGCAATCGCTGCAACAACTGAAAGCCGTCAATACCAGGCAGCATGACGTCTAACAAAATCAAATCATAAGAGCCGCTCAAGGCCCGTGCCAGGCCAATTTCACCATCAGCAGCAAGGGTCAATTGATAACCTTCCTTGGTGAGAATTTGCGACAACATAGTGCTTAATTCTGCGTCATCATCAACAAGTAGAATTTTATTCATGGTTGGATTCCTGCTCATTAGGGTTATTTACAATCTAAAGCATTATGTAAAGACCGTAACGAATAGATAGCGGATTTACTGAACTTTTACCAATTCTTTCAGTTTCCGCGTGAGGGTGTTTCGGCCCCAGCCGAGTAGGGCTGCAGCCTTTTGTTTATGGCCTTGGGTATGCTCCAGAGCCAGTTCAAGCGCCAACTGCTCAAGTTGTGGCAGCAATTGTGAGAGCACCTCGGTGTTGCCGGCGGCTAACTGTTGCTGTAATTGTTGTTTCAGTAACAGCTGCCATTCACTTCCCCGCTGCACCACCGAATGCTGTTGTAATTCGCCCGGTAAGTCGGTCACATCGATCAGCTGTGATGGTGCCATGACGGTCAACCAGCGGCAGGTATTCTCCAGTTGTCGCACATTACCTGGCCAATCGGCACGACACAATTGCTGCTCGGCAGCTGGGCTTAGCCGTTTGACGCTAACACCCAACTCATCGGCCGCCTGCTGGAGAAAATACTGCGTTAACTGCGGAATATCACTCGCGCGCTCAGCCAACGTCGGTAATTTCAGCCGAATAACATTTAAACGATGTAACAGATCCTCACGAAATAGTCCGTCTCTGACCCGTTGCTCTAACGGCTGATGGGTTGCCGCAATAATACGCACATCAACCTGGATAGGTTGATAGCTGCCGATAGGATAAAACTGACCGTCCGCTAACACGCGCAGCAAGCGAGTTTGCACCGCCAATGGCATATCACCGATTTCATCTAAGAATAAGGTGCCGCCATGGGCCTGCTCAAAGCGTCCTTGGCGACGCTGAGTGGCCCCGGTAAAGGCGCCTTTTTCGTGACCAAATAATTCTGATTCGACCAGCTCGCTCGGAATAGCCGCCATATTTAAAGCAATAAACGGTTTGTCGGCGCGGCGACTATGCTGGTGCAGGGCGCGCGCAACCAGCTCCTTACCGGTGCCTGATTGGCCGGTGATAAGCACTGTAACGCTGGTGTGCGATAAGCGCCCGATAGCTCGGAATACATCTTGCATGGCCGGAGCATGACCAATCATACCAGCCATTGATAGTTGCTGCCCGCTCACCGATTTGCGCTGAGCCGATGCTGAAGTAGCTGTTAATTCGCTCTCATGATCGTGCTGTAAAGCACGATTCACCATCGCTACCGCATCACTGAGGTCGAACGGTTTAGCCAGATACTCGAAGGCGCCACCTTGGAAAGCACTCACGGCCGAGTCAAGGTCAGAATGTGCAGTCATAACGATCACCCGTATAGCCGGATAATTGAGACCCAAAGTTGATAATACCTGTAATCCATCATCGCCCGGCATGCGAATATCAGTCAGCAATACCCGCGGCTGCTCGTGCTGCAATGCTTGGTATAACTCTGCCGCGGAGCTAAAACTGCGACTGGCTAATTGCTCACGCTGTAACGCACGCTCTAACACCCAACGAATGGAACTGTCATCATCTAACACCCAAATGTGCTGTGCGCTACTCGGCATGTTGACTGTCCTTGCTGAGTTCTTGCGATTTATCGACCCGAGTGTCGAGATAGGGAAGATAAATCAGAAATTCTGTGTGCCCTGGTTCCGATACCACTTCGATTTTACCACCATGCTGATGCACCACATTTTGGGCTATCGACAAGCCCAAGCCGGTTCCCCCTGCACGACCACTTACCATCGGGTAGAACAAGGTATCTCGCACCACAGCAGCAATACCTGGGCCATTATCTTGCACCACGATCAGAGCACAATGGCGATAACGAGTACCATAGATAGTTTGCTGATGAATGATCCGTGTGCGCAAGGTCAACATCCCGTTTGTTGCCATGGCTTCACAGCCATTCAGAACAATATTCAGTAGCGCTTGTTCCAGCGCATCA
>DIVC01000015.1 GCA_002423905.1 Idiomarina sp. UBA6142 | reverse complement strand
GGTAATGAGTACACCGCCGCGAGCAACCCACTGTGCAATATTGGCGGCACCACGGTCACCAAAACTATGCTGCAGGTCACCGTAAATCGAAGGTAAAATCAACACCTGATAATGACTTAAATCAGCTCGCGCCAATTGGTTGGCACGAATGGCCGTGACTGGATAATTGAATTGCTGTTCAATCACAAAGCGCGTATGACCAGCGTTCAAACTTGAAAATGGTTCATCCCAGGCCAAAGCGATATTAGGCGCATGCAGTCGTTTGACGTTGTTAGACCCAAAATTTGGCCCATCAGTTACCCAACTGCGGTCAACACCGTCGATAATAGCTCCGGTCGACTGCGCTAAAAGCTGCAGTTGTGTGCTTAAATCGCCATCGTTGTCCGCTCGGGTGAAGATTAAACTGCCGGCCGGGTAGCGTTTACCATTGGCATGAGTAAAGGCGAGGTCACTGCGCTTCACAATGAGCCCTTGGCGTAATGCTGCAGTTAACAAGCGACCGCTATTCATGTCGCCCCAACTAGCGATGAAGGCTACTTTTGCCGCTGGGTTATTGACCATGCCAGGTTCAATCAGCTGCTGACCAGCCGGTTGTTGTGCCACTTGAGGCAATTTGGCACAGGTGTTATAGGACAAGTTGAACATCAACGGCAGCGACCAAGCGGTGACATCGTAAATTTCATCAGGCAAATTGTTCGCGCGACGGCGTTCTTGGTCCACTAAAAAAGCCTTGTCCATGGCAATTTCTGGGTCGAGTAGGGTACGCACCATGTAGTGTGCTGGTTGGGCGCCATCCACAATAAAGCTGCCGGCTGGGAACTCCGTACCACAGGCTTTGAAAGCTTGCTCCGCTTGGCTTACTTCCACCCCATGTTGACTGAGTAGTCCAGCCATACGGCGCGCTCCTGCGCGGTCATCATCAGCCCGGAAAATATGAAAGCGGCGGTCACTCTTGCTCCCATCAGCAATGGCTTGTTGGCGATATTGCCAAAAATTATTTAGCAAGGTACGGCGATTCTGTGAGGTTGATTCAATAGTGGCAATCGAGGCAACAAAATGCCGTTTAACGCCATCACCATAGGTCAGAATGGAACCGTCTTTGGTACGAAAGTGCAGACCACGAGCGGAAGCCATCTCGTACGTCATAGACAGCGTGCCATGATATAAAGGCCAACTGGCACCATAGCCCGGATAGAAGGCATCAAAGATCTCGCGAGTAAAATAGTCGTAACCAAGTTCATCAAACCACTTAGCGTTGTTCTCGCCAATGACCCACAATTGTTCACGCTGAGTTTTGCTAATCAGTGGATTATAGGGCCGCGCCTCAGGGGTAAAGTAATAGCTGGTATCGCCGCCCATTTCATGTAAATCGACAAAAACTAGCGGTAAATGTTCGAGCAGCGCATCCACTTGACCAGCGATTTCTGGCTGAGTCAGCGCTATCCAATCGCGGTTCATGTCAAACAGGTAATGATTGCTGCGACCGTTTGGCCAAGGTTCATTATGTTCAGCCGAGATGCGGTCACTGCTGGGTTCGCTGCCAATGGTCATGTAGTAACGGCTGACAAAGCGGCCACGACCATCGGGATTTTGAAGCGGGTCAACATAGACCACAGTGTTAGCTAAATAGGTTTTAGTGTGCTCATCGTCAGCGGCAAGCAAATGCCAAGCGGTCAGCATAGCCGCTTCAGGTGATGAAATTTCATTACCGTGCACACCATAGGATAACCAGATACTGGCGGGTAGCGTGTCGATCAGTCGATTGGCTTGCGCGGCAGTGGTGGTTCGCGGATCAGCAAGTTGTTGCATGCCAGCATTGATTTGTTCTAACTGTGCAATATTTTGTGCGCTCGAAATCACCGCATAATACAATTCGCGACCTTCCCAGGTTTTGCCGTAGGATTTGAGTAGCACTTGTTCGGGAAAGCGCTCAGCCAATACCTTAAAATAGTGTTGAATGGCTTCAGGGCTGCTAATTCTGCTGCCGGTGGGATAGCCTAAAACAGTCTCAATAGTTGGCACAGCAGCCTGATAGGGTTGGTTTAACCCCAACGCGTCGGCGTGAGCATTACTGTAAAAGCCAACCCAAGCAATGGCAGCGCCGAGCACTGCTAAACGAACATGATTCATGCACTAACCTCGTTTATAGGGATATAACAGGGTAACTGCCCGCTCTAAAGCTTGCAGTAAACTGGCTGGGTCATGCCGATGGGGCGCATCATGCGCTGGCATAATGCTATTGATGGTTGGCAGCGTCAGTTGCTCGTCAGCATGGTTGGTAATCACCAAATCTATCGCTAATGGCCCCAGTTGCTGTTCCATCCACGCTAAGCGTTCACTGAGCGATAACCGGCCGGCCGGACTTTGCTCGGCAATTAGATTATCAATAAAAACCACCGGCGCAGGACTATCTGCGATAGCTTGTCGAATTTCAGCTATCAATAACGGCGGCATGATAGAGGTCATGAAGCTACCAGGACCAAGTAGGATAAGTTCCGACTGCAAAATATGTTGCACCGCTTCGGGTGTAGCGTGCACCTCGGGCTCCAATTTAAGTCGGCGCGGCATGCGACAGAGTTGATCGACGTGAACTTCACCAAAGCATTCAAGTTGTTCGTGGGTTTCGGCGACCAGGTCGACCGGGATCTCTGACATCGGTAACACCCGAGTGGTGATATTCAGCATGCGACTTAACAGCGCAATGCCGTCGAGCGGCCGAGCACTGACTTGGTTTAAGGTGTGGAGCAATAGATTGCCAAAATTGTGACCCTGCAACTCATGATGATCAGCAAAGCGAAAATTGAGAACTTCGGCCGCTAGCGGCTGCTGGGTAAGTTGGCTCAAACAATTACGAATGTCGCCCCAGGCGATGGTTTGTTGTTGCTGGCGCAGGCGACCGGTTGCTCCGCCATTGTCGGTGGTCGCGACGACTCCAATCAAGCGTTTACGCATGAACATCAGCGAATTCAGCACACGCCCCAAGCCGTGGCCACCGCCAATGGCGGTAATCATCTTTAAATCACGCAACTGACGATGCGCTGAAGCTCGCTTTACCATGTTGTTCTATTGTGACATTTTATGAGATAGCGGTACTTTATGCCCATCTGATTTAGGTTTCAAGCAACCTGTTAGAGTAAAAACCAAGTAAACCTCACGCAGTCAGCTTCGGACTCACAGCCTTCAGTGTTACCATTATGATGGTTGACATACTAAATGAGGTGTATTTATGTTAAAAAATAGACAGATAATCATGAGCATGACACTACTGACATCCTCGCTATTACTAGCCGCTTGCGGTTCGAGCGATGAGCCAGATACCGCACTATTCTCGCTGGCAGTGAGTGATGCACCGGTAGATAGTGCCGATGAAGTATGGGCTTGCTTTAGCGCTATTGAACTGATTGGAAATGGCGAAGGCACGCAGGTTTTCAAAATTGGTGAACATAGCAATGCTATTGCGAGTAACGATGTTTGTAAGGATGCTAGCGGCGCTACCATTGCAAATACGCGCGGCATTAATCTACTGACCTTAACCGGCAGTGATTCGGAAAACATTCTCACCGGTGTTAAAGTGAAAGCGGGTGTCTACAACCAAATAAGATTGGTGATGGCAAATGGTTCTTATGTGCAAGTTGCGGCGCAAAAAATACCACTATCGGTGCCTTCAAACGAACTTAAATTTGATGGGGTAACCTTATCTGCGGGTGGTCAGGCAAATTATACGGTTGAGTTTGACTTACGCCAAGCACTGGTGAATCCAGTCGGCCAAGCAGGGTATTTTCTTAAGCCGCGAGGCGTTCGTTTAGTCGATAATGCATTGATTGGTCATGTTGAAGGGACGGTTGCTGAAGCATTGCTGATTAATAATGAATGTAGCGTCGCGCCAACTAATATCAGTGTTCCGGTTGCTGCTGTCTATCTCTACCCTGGACATGATCTAAACGTTACCGACTTAGCTGATGTAGGTGGTAGTGAAAGCATTGAACCTTATGCAGTTACTGGCGTCTACTACGATAATGTCAGTGCTTATCAGTTCGAGATAGGCTTCGTCGATCAAGGTGATTATACCGCCGCTTGGACTTGTCAAACTAATGATGATGCTGAAGCCGATGATGTTATTGAGTTCATTAGCACGACTGAGTTTGTAGTCAATGCCAATGGTACCGTTGTGCAAGTCAATTTCAGCGTTGATTAGTGGTTTGTTGGTTGTCTCTCCCATTGGGCCTCGTTTGAGGCCTTTTTTTTGCTTGGGTAATACTTCTTTTCCGCGGTTATTCGCGCCATACTAGCGCTTAGTGAATAGCCTTAGAGATTATCTATGAATTTACCTTTTTTCGCTCGATGGGCTGTAGTTATGGTGACTGCTCCTTGGTTGGCCATGGCTGCAGCAAGTTATGCCTCCAGTTTGCCGCAGGTGTCGCTATGTATTGCTGGACACCCAGCCGTCATTACCGCAGAGGTTGCAGCTACCGATGCCGCACGAGCGCGGGGTTTAATGATGCGGGAGAGCTTGGAGGAGCATCAAGGTATGTGGTTTCGCTATAACAGTGAGCGCTCCGGTGACAATGGGTTTTGGATGTATAACACGTGGATCCCGCTGGACATTGCCTATTTAGATAGTCAGCAGCGTATCGTTAAAATTATTCAAATGCAGCCGTGTGATAGTATTGATCCGACTCGCTGCCCCGTCTATGCGCCGAAGGTGCCGTATCAACACGCCTTGGAAATGAATTTAGGTTATTTTAGTCAGTATAATATTGCGCTCGGTACCCACGTGACTGAGTGTAAATCACAAGAATAACAAGACAGGAGATGCCATCATGAAACACCTCACGGTGTTAGCAACAACAGCTTTGTTGTTGGCTTGTAGCCCAGCCCCCGAACCTACTGAAAGCAAACAGTCGAGTGCTGTTAGCGTTGACTGGTATAGTTTCAACGAAAATTATCGGGGCTATTTAGAAACCTTGAGTGCTGACGATTTTGCCGGCCGCGCTCCCGCGAGTGAGGGTGAGGCTAAAACGGTCGCTTTTGTGGAAGAAAAATTTTCACAGTGGGGCATCAAACCATTTAATGCCAACACCGGTAGTTATCAGCAACCAGTACCGTTAGTGCGCATGTTGCCTTATCAAGTCAGTGAAATGCGTTTTAACCATACCGACTTGGCGGCTCTGAACTATCGCACCGATATGATGGCGTGGTCACCTCGGGTGCAGGAAAACGTTGCATTAGTTGATAGCCCAATGGTCTTTGCTGGTTACGGTATTGTTGCTCCGGAATTTGGTTGGAACGATTATGATGGCTTAGACGTTGCAGGAAAAACCGTAGTCGTGCTGGTGAATGATCCCGGCTATGACAGCGGCGATCCGGAAGTCTTCAATGGCAAAGCCATGACCTATTATGGTCGCTGGACCTATAAGTTTGAAGAAGCAGCGCGGCAAGGTGCTGCGGGTATTCTGGTCATTCATGAAACCGGTGCGGCTGGCTATGGCTGGGCGGTGGTTGCCGGTGGCTCACCGCAACGGTTTGACTTGGCCCGTGACAACAAAAATATGGACCGTAGTGAGGTCGAAGGCTGGCTGACCCAAGCCAGCGCAGATAGCTTGTTTGCCCGCCTCGGTCATGATTATCAAAGCATGCGTCAAGCAGCGCAACAAGCGGATTTCAAGGCGATTGATTTAGGCGTTTCGATGTCACTGAGTGTGGCCACTAAATTCGATTATTTGGATTCGCCAAACCTAGTCGGTTATATCGAAGGCACAAAATATCCGGACCAACATGTCATTTACATGGCGCATTGGGACCATATGGGAGTTGACCCGATCAACCCAGACGATGGTATTTTTAATGGTGCGCAGGATAACGCAAGTGGTACTGCAGGGGTTATGGCATTGGCCGAGTTTTATGCCAGCCAACCGGCTCCAGAACGTTCTGTTGTGTTTATCCTGGTTACCGCTGAGGAACGCGGTTTATTGGGCTCAGACTGGTATGCGGATTACCCCATGTTGCCGTTAGCGAAAGCCGTCGCTGGCATCAATATGGATGTGATGAATGTATATGGACCGATGCGTGACATGGTAGTGGTTGGTTATGGTAATTCTGAACTCGAAGATTACTTAGCGAAGTATGTGGAACAGCAGGGTCGTTATGTCGCACCGGAACCGATGCCTGAAGTAGGCTCGTTCTATCGTTCAGATCATTTTAATCTCGCTAAGCGTGGCGTGCCGATGCTGTACGCAAAAGGTGGTAACGATCACATTGAGTATGGCGTCAGTTATGGCCAAGAAAAGCGCGCTGAGTACCTGCGTGATGCTTATCATAAGCCTGCTGACGAATATGACCCAAATTGGGATCTACGCGGAGTCCAGCAAGATTTATGGTTGTACTACCAAGTTGGGCATGAGTTAGCGAATAGTAGCGCGTGGCCAAACTGGTTTGAAGGTAATGAGTTCCGTGGTATCCGTGATGCCACCCAAAGTCAGCGGCAGTAGCCCTTCGTGAATTTATTGGCGGAAAGTTTTGGTGCTGTTGCGCTGGTTTTAAACTTTATTGCTTACCGCCAACCCAGTGCGAATAGATATCGATTCATATCGGCTATCGCACTGGGTTGTTTATCGGTACATTTTTTTATGATTGATGCAATTGCCGGTAGCATTGTTACCGGCATTGCCTTCTTTCGAAATCTTATTGCGATACGCTGGCAAGGGCCCCGGGTACTTTGGTTCTTTGTTGCGGTGAATATCGCCTTCTTAGTGTACGAACTGATGTTTCCGCAAGGTGGCCAGCCAGTATACTGGGCACTCGCCTTGGCTTATAGCTCTTCGATTATCTTCACCGTTGGGTCAATTAAGCTGAACGATCCCGACTTAATTCGCCGCTGGTTTTTAATGGCGGAAGTATTGGGATTGATGTATTCGGTACTGGTCGGAAGTTTATCTGGAACAGTATTTAATATCGTCAATTTAACCAGTATTTTACTCAAATTGTTACAAGATAAGCGCGAGCAACGCTTGTAATCAGCGTGGTCGCCCACATAATAGCTACAGATGCAGTTACCGTGAGAGCTCTATGCTGATTTACCTCCGCACTATGCGATCAAAATTAACCCCTGCTGCTGGGGCAAACCCGTTGCTGCTGATTCTAAGTTGGTTGCTCATGGGGGTGGTCGTTGTCATAGCCATCGGTCTAGGTTTGCTGTTTCTTTTGTTGGGCTGGATTTTACTATTGCCGTTGATGTGGCGCCGTCGGCGTGACATTAAGCAATTTTGGCAGCTGAATCGGGCCGCTAAGCAAGCGGCACAGAAGGCACAGCAGTCAGCTCGGCAATCAGCTTCAGCAACGCAGTCACAGCGCAGCCAAGCGAGTGGGCGGGTGATTGAAGGTGAATACCGCGATACTAGTGAGCGTTAACCCGTCGCGGGCGGCGGCGCACTATACGCTTAAGCCCGCTCAATAGGGCATCCAGCGCCAACACCACCAGTAAGGCAAACGCTAAACCAGTTAGCAATGCCTGTTGGGTAAATGGCACGTTATAACTATACATTCTCCAGGTGTTTTCCCGTAGTTCAGTGTCCGCTTGCGTGACTAAAAACCACAACTGCCCGAGATAACCGGTTTGCAGCCCTTGTTGTTGGCTACGAAAACGTTCGATACGATGGACTAAGGTTTGAATGGGTTCGGCACTATCGCGAATGGCTGCGTCAGTTGAGGCGCGGTGATGGTCAATAAGGCGTTGAACATCGCCACCAAAGTGCGCGGTGGCGATCTGCTGATATTGGCGATAATACACCATGGCTTCGCTGTGCTGCGCGTCAAGGCGTTGCTGATACTGCGTCAAGAAATTGGGGATTTGCACCCCAATAAACGCCGTTAATACAGCAACCAGTAGCAACAGGTAACGATATAGCATAATCACCTCGGTGACTGTGTAGCCGTTATTAATCCTCTAGCGCTGGCTTCGGCGGAAAACGTTTGCGCACGATATAGAACAATAACGGTACAAAGAAAATAGCCAGAATAGTTCCACCCAGCATACCACCAATCACCCCGGTACCAATAGCCTGTCGGCTAACAGCTCCGGCACCAGTGGATAATGCGAGTGGCAACACCCCGAAGGTAAAGGCTAAGGACGTCATCAATATCGGCCGTATCCTCAGTTTAACCGCTTGCAGAGTGGCATCTAGCAGGGCGACACCTTGCGCTTGTAAATCTTTGGCAAATTCAACAATCAAAATAGCGTTTCGGGCCGATACGCCAACCGTGGTGAGCAAGCCGACTTGAAAATAAACATCGTTTTCTAGCCCGCGTATAGTGGCTGCGAGTACCGCGCCCAGAATACCTAAGGGCACGGTAAGCATGACCGCAAACGGAATTGACCAACTTTCATATAAGGCAGCTAAACACAGGAAGACAATAAGCAGCGATAGTGCATAAAGCATAGGTGCTTGATCGCCTGAGATTTTTTCCTCAAGAGAGATGCCGGTCCATTCATAGCCTATGCCGCTTGGTAAGCGGCTAATCAACTGTTCCATCGTGTTCATGGCCTCACCCGATGAAAAGCCTTGGCTTGCTTCACCTTGAATGTTCATTGCCGGCACCCCGTTGTAGCGCTCTAGGCGCTGTGGACCGAAGCTCCACCGGCTGCTGGTGAAAGCGGAGAATGACACCATATCACCTTGATTATTACGTACGTACCACTGCTGCAGGTGTTCAGGAACCATGCGGCTTTCGGCCTTTCCTTGGAGGTAAACTTTCTTGACCCGCCCGCGATCGGTGAAATCATTCACATAGCGAGCCCCGAAGGCGCTACTCAGGGTGGCGTTAATATCGCTGATCGATAAACCCAGTGCCTTGGCTTTGTTATAGTCGATGTCGATTTGGAATTGTGCGGTATCTTCCATGCCATTGGGTCGAACACCGGTTAACGACGGTTCTTGCGCGGCCATACCAAGGAGCTGGTTCTGTGCCTCAAGCAAATTGTCATGACCGAGACCACCGCGGTCTTGTAAATACAAATTAAAACCACTGGCAGTGCCTAATTCTGGAATAGAAGGTAAGTTGAAGGCAAACACCATGGCTTCACGAATTTGGCTAAAATAGCCAAATGCTTGACCAATAATGGCATCGATTTGTAATTCTGGAGTCGTACGTTCATCCCAATCGGTTAAGCGTACAAAGACTAAACCGGCATTTTGTCCCTGGCCGCTAAAGCTAAACCCGACCACCGAAAATACCGACTGAATACCTTGTGCCTGGTCAAGTAAGTAATCTTCAATCTTGGCCATGGTCTGCAGCGATTGCTCTTTGGTTGCACCTGCCGGAAGCTGCATTTGGGTCAGGAATACACCGCGGTCCTCGTTGGGAATAAATGAGCTTGGCATGCGTGCGAACAAGAATCCAAGCACCAACAGGAGACCGCCATACAGCAAAACAAACCGACCACTGCGCTGGATCATAGTTTGGACGGATTGACTGTAACTGCTGGTAAAGCGTGCTAAGCCTCGGTTAAATAGGGCGAAGAACCCCTTTGGTTGACTATGTACGGGTTTTAACAAGGTCGCACAAAGCGCCGGCGAGAAGATAATCGCCACCAGTACCGACAAACTCATGGCCGAAATAATAGTGATTGAGAATTGCCGATACACTGCACCGGTTGAGCCACCAAAGAACGCCATGGGCACGAATACTGCAGCCATAACTAAGCCGATGGCAATCAGCGCGCCGGTGATTTGCTGCATTGATTTAATGGTGGCAGCGCGCGGCGATAAACCTTCTTCGGTCATTAACCGTTCAACGTTTTCAACCACTACGATAGCATCGTCAACCAGCAAGCCTATGGCTAAAACAATACCGAACAAGGTCAGTGTGTTAATGGTAAACCCAAACGCGGACATGATGCCGAAGGTACCAAGCAGAACGACGGGAATTGCAAAGGCAGGGATTAACGTAGCGCGCAGATTCTGCAAAAACAAAAACATCAGCAAGAACACCAGCAACACCGCTTCAAACAGGATTTTCACTACTTCCTGAATGGATATTTCTACAAACGGGGTGGTGTCATAAGGAATGACTGCTGTAATACCCTGAGGGAAAAACTGTTCCAACTCAGCTAAGGTGGCTTTGACATTCGCCGCGGTATCCAAGGCGTTGGCTCCGGTCGCTAGATTAACCGCTAAGCCAGACGCAGCTTGACGGTTGTAACGACCGGTGATGCCATAGTTTTCGCCGCCTAATTCAACTTCAGCGATATCGGCAACGGTAACGGCGGAGCCATCCGTATTGACCTTGAGTAGAATCTGTTCAAATTCAGCAACTGTTTGCAATCGCGTTTGTGCAATGATAGACGAGGTCAGACGCTGATTGGCAATGGCTGGAGAGCCGCCTAATTGACCGGCGGCGACCTGATTATTTTGCTCGCGCAAGGCGAGTACCACATCTTGTGGTGTCAGGCTATAACGATTGAGCCGATCGGGATCGAGCCAGATCCGCATGGAATAGGGGCTACCAAATAATTGCACACTGCCGACGCCGGAAGTACGACTAATAGGGTCCTGCAAATTACTGGCAACATAATCACCAAGGTCAATTTGATCAATATCTGGGTTAGTTGATATCAGTCCAATAACCATCAAAAACGAATTATTGGCTTTGGCCACCACGAGGCCCTGATCTTGCACTTCTTGCGGCAACAGCGGCAACGCCAATTGTAACTTATTCTGCACTTGTACCTGGGCAATATCGGCATCGGTGCCAGTCGCGAAGGTCAGGGTAATACTAGCGTTACCTTGTGAGTCACTGGTTGATGAAAAGTACATCAAGTTATCAATGCCGTTCAGGTTTTGCTCTATCACTTGGGTCACGCTTTGTTCAAGCGTGGCCGCAGTGGCGCCCGGATAGCTGGCATTTATTTGCACCGACGGTGGTGCGATTGCAGGGTATTGTTCAACCGGCAGCTGGGTAACAGCGAGGCCGCCGCCAAGCATGATAAGAATGGCAATAACCCAAGCAAAAATGGGTCGATCAATGAAAAATTTAGCCATAAATTACTGCACTTCCTCTACCATCACTTGGACGCCGGGCTGAATTTTTTGCAGCCCTTCAACAATCACGCGATCACCGGCTACTAAGCCATCAATAACAATCCAGTTCGCGTGATAGGTACCCGCTAAGCGCAAATAGCGCAGTTCTACTTCATTATTGGCGTTAACCACCAAGGCGGTCGGGCGGCCGCGTGGATCGCGGGTGACCCCTTGCTGCGGTGCTAACAAGGTTTGCTGAAGTTCACCCGTGGCTAATTCTGCGCGCACGTACATACCGGGTAACAGCCATTGTTCGGCATTATCAAATTGCGCTCGCAAGGTGATAGCACTGGTGTTGGTATCCACGGTAACTTCATTAAAGAGCAAGGTGCCACTGAGTTGCTGATTAACGCTACCATCCAACTGAATGGTCACCTGTGCTCCTTGATCAGCAGTGGTTTGCAGACGGCCATCACGAACGGCCCGCTGCAGTTGCATAAAGTCTTGACTACTTTGCACGATATCAACGTAGATAGGGTCGAGCTGGTGGATACTAGTTAATGGCTGGGTTTGTCCTGCTTGAAGCAAAGCCCCGGCAGTCACTGACGAGCGGCCTACACGGCCCGAAATTGGTGCTTTGACGCGGGTATAATCGAGATTCAGCAGTGCTTTTTGTAAAGCTGCTGTGGCAACTTTTTGGTTGGCGTCGGCGGTTAAGAAGTTAGCTTCAGCTTCATCGAAGTCTTGTTGACTGATCACCTGTCTAGTTAATAGTTCTTGCGAGCGTTGGTAGCGCGCTTTGCTCGACTGCAAGAGGGCTTCTGCACTGGCAAGAGCAGCCTCTGCTGTAGCCAGTTCGGCTTCAAATAACGCGGGGTCGAGTTGATAAAGTGGTTCGCCTTGCTTGACGAAACTGCCTTCAATAAAACGTTGTTCAAGCAGAATACCGCTGACCTGTGGTCGTACTTCTGCTACTTTAAAAGCGGTGACGCGACCTGGTAATGAGGTTGACCAAGGGACTGATTGTGGAGTGATCGTTACCACTCCGACAGTTTGCGGACCGCCAGCGTACATACCGTCGCTTGTTTGTTCCGCTTGACCGCAAGCGGTTAACCAAAAAGTCGTCGCAAATGCTAGGCTGAGCACTGCGATAGAGCGTTGACGCATGTGTAATCCTCTTTTAAGTAGTGCGTTTCAATGCATGTGATTATACATACATACATGAATGTTTGTAAGTGGATTTAGCTTCTTTTAACGGATAAATCGTAACAACGAGTGAGTAGGTAGAATGCCAACGATAAGCTTTACACGACAATTGATATGGGGTGTCGTTGTGATTATTGTCAGCCTTGTTGCAGTAGAGCTTTGGAATCTTTGGCAGCAGGGTAAACAGGTTCGGGATCGTAACCAACTTTATGTCGAGTTACTAGAGCGTTCGGGTCAATTGAATCGAGACTTGCCAAAACTGTTAGATGGGCAGACCCGTTTTGAACGCGCCGAAGTGGTAAATTATGGCATGCGCTTCGTTTATGCACTGATTGCTGTAGATCGTTTTCAACACGATATCGACGGGTTGCGCTCGCAGGTCGAACCATTTCTTCGCACCAGCTTTTGCAGTGCTAAAAGTATGACATTTTATCGCGACCAAGCCGAATTTGTTGAATATCTTTATCAAGATCGTAATAACATCCATTTGTTTACCTTACGATTTAGCGACACCGATTGTGAGAACATTTAATTGACTAGGGCCATCATCATGAAAATATCGCCGTTACTGTCAGCTTTAAGTGCTGTATTGATTATTAATGTGAGTACTGCGGGGCAGGTCGAATATCAGGATCAAGCGCGCTTGCATGCTATTTCTGCGGCAGTACAAGCGGAACGAATTCGTGCCGATATCGAAACCTTGGTTGGTTTTGGTACCCGTCATACCCTGTCAGACACGGAGTCAGACACCCGCGGCATTGGCGCGGCACGGCGCTGGATTAAAGCTGAATTTGAGAAAATTTCGGCCGACTGTGGTGGTTGTTTGGAGGTGTATTATCAATCACGGGTTATTTCCGCTACACCACGTATTCCTGATCCGGTCGACGTGGTGAGTGTCATCGCGGTGCAAAAGGGCAGCGTTGATCCAAGCCGTTACGTGATCATGAGTGGTGATATCGACTCACGGATCAGCGATGTGATGAATTTTACTGATGATGCGCCGGGAGCCAATGATAATGCCTCAGGTGTGGCTGGAACGCTTGAAGCGGCCAGGGTGTTAAGTCAATACCAATTCGCTGGCAGTATCGTCTACGCTGCTTTAGCCGGTGAAGAGCAAGGCTTATTTGGTGGTCAAATTATGGCTGAAACTGCCCAGCAAGACGGTTGGCGCATTAAAGCCGTATTGAATAACGATATGATTGGTAATATTGAAGGTATGAATGGGGTGATTGACAACACCAGCGCGCGAATATTTGCTGAAGGGACGCGGATGAAGGAAACCGAACAGCAAGCGCGTCAGCGCCGGTTTATGGGCGGTGAAGTGGATAGCCCAAGTCGTAATTTAGCTCGTTTTATTGATTGGATGGCCGATCGCTATATTCCGAATCTTGATACTAAAGTGATCTATCGACTGGACCGGTTTGCTCGTGGTGGACACCATCGGCCGTTTAACGACCTTGGTTTTCCGGCGGTGCGAATTATGGAAACCAATGAACATTATGATCGTCAGCATCAGGATATTCGCTTTGAAGACGGTATCCACTATGGTGATACCCTTGATGGTGTGGATTTCGACTATGCGGCAAAACTCACGGCTTTAAATGCGGTGTCGTTAGCGGCGATGGCCTGGGCACCGAGCCCACCGGCCGCAGTTAGCATAAGCGGTGCAGTCACGGCCAACACTACGCTAAAATGGGCCCCTGCTAGCGCCACTGAGCAGGCCTTAATCGGTGGCTATCGCGTGTATTGGCGAGATACCGATGCGCCCAACTGGCAATACAGCCGCTGGGTTGGCAATGTCAGCGAATACACCTTAGAAAATATTGTCATTGATAACTACTTTTTTGGTGTTGCCAGCGTCAGTAACGACGGCTTTGAGAGCCCGGTGGTGTTTCCTGGCCCAGCCGGAGCCTTTGGTGAGTAAGTTATCCCACTCCATTAAGGATAGTCATGTTTGCGTGGTTTGAAAGGCGTTTAAACCCATTCCCTGACGGTGGCGATCAGCAACCACCGATGGGATTGGTGAAGTTTTGCATGCATTACAGTCGTGGCTCTTGGCGCTATATTTTATTGGCCGGCGGCTTGATGACGCTGATTGCTATCACCGAAGTGTGGTTATTCAGTTTTATTGGCAATATTGTTGATTGGTTGGCAGAGCAGGACCGTACCACCTTGTTTAGTCAACACTTTTGGTCGCTATTTGGTATGGCGGCGCTGGTGTTGGTGGGTTTACCGCTGTTGGTTATTTTGCACTCTCTAATAACCTATCAGGGCTTACTCGGTAACTATCCAATGCGTATTCGCTGGCTATTGCATAGTTATCTACTCAATCAGTCCCTGAGCTTCTACCAAGAAGAATTCGCCGGTCGAATTGCCACAAAAGTCATGCAAACCGCCTTAGCGGTCCGTGAGTCGGTGATCAAGCTATTCGATGTGCTCAATTATGTATCGGTCTATTTTATTGGTACCGTTGTAATTGTGGCGAGCGCTGATTGGCGTTTAGCCCTGCCGTTACTGCTATGGTTAGCAATGTATGTGGTGTTATTGCGTTATTTTGTACCGAGGCTTAGGCAAGTAGCCGCGTTGCAAGCCGATGCGCGTTCGGTGATGACAGGGCGCATTGTCGATAGCTACACCAACATTCAAACAGTGAAACTATTCTCCCATGCACAACGGGAACAAGCCTTTGCCAAAGAGGGTATGGCTGAATTTTTGCAAACGGTACATCGGCAAATGCGCTTGGTTACCAAGCTTTACACCTGTTTGTATTTACTCAATTCACTGCTGTTGTTTAGTGTTGGCTGGCTGGCGCTGCAACTTTGGGCAGATGCGTTGATTAGTGTGGGCGCCATTGCGGTGGCCCTGAGCTTGGTATTGCGGCTATGGGGTATGAGTCAATGGATTATGTGGGAAGTTTCAGCGCTGTTTGAAAATATTGGTACCGTGCAAGACGGTATGCAAACGGTGAGTGTGCCGCAAATGATCCGTGATGTAGCGAATGCGCCTGAACTTAAGGTTCCCCATGGTGAGGTGGTGTTTGACCATGTGTGCTTTGAGTACAGTCGCGATAAGCCGATTCTGCAGCAGTTACAATTGACCATTAAAGCCGGTGAAAAGATCGGTGTGGTCGGGCGCTCAGGTGCCGGCAAGTCGACCTTAGTCAATTTACTGTTACGGTTTTACGATATTCATAGCGGCCGCATCTGTATTGATGGCCAAGATATCTCGCAAGTAAGCCAAGATAGCTTGCGTCAACATATTGGTATGGTTACCCAAGACACGTCACTGTTACACCGTTCGGTGCGTGGCAATATCGCTTATGGTCGCCCACAAGCAACGGATGAAGAGGTTCTGCAGGCGGCACATCGCGCGGAAGCTGACTTATTTATTGATGATTTGGTGGACGCCAAAGGGCGTCGTGGGCTCGATGCCCATGTTGGTGAGCGCGGGGTAAAATTATCCGGTGGCCAACGTCAGCGTATTGCTATTGCTCGCGTGATGCTTAAAGATGCGCCGATTCTAATTCTTGATGAAGCGACTTCCGCGCTCGATTCAGAAGTCGAGGCGGCTATTCAAGAAAATCTCTACAAATTGATGGAAGGTAAAACAGTGATCGCTATTGCCCACCGTTTATCGACTATTGCTGCCATGGATCGTTTGATCGTGATGGACCAAGGGAGCATTGTTGAGCAGGGTAGTCATGCTGAATTAATCGCAGCCGATGGCCTTTATGCGCAATTGTGGGCGCGCCAATCGGGTGGTTTTTTACCTGATTAAGCAGCTGCTGAGAAATTATTGGGAATAAATCTGCCGGTTGCTGCGTCTTACTTCTAACAACCGTACTCATGAGAATATGAGTGCCACTCACGGAACCTGTGAAGGTAGCAACTGTGCAGCATCGACTTCAACAATTACAGCCTTATGCCACAGCCGCACAGCAGTTTGCGACACAGATACTCGGCTGCAGCGCCAGCGCTGCCGATGCTTGCCAGAGCAGCTTGGAAAAGGCGCTTACCACAAGCCACTATCCAACCGATCCGATCGTCCTTAAAAGTTGGTTTTTTCAAGTGGTTCGGCATCAATGTTTGGATCAGCTCAGAAGGCGTTCGCTGGTTGAAATGGTGCCGAACGATGAGCAAGCGAATGGCATCGACAGCCAGTTCAGCAGCGCTAACTTGTCCCCCGACCAGCTATTGCAACAACAGCAAATGACAGCGCTGATGCAGCTGGCGTTACAGCAGCTACCACGTACTCAGGCTGAGATTCTTTGGCTGCGCGAAGTGAATGACTTTAGTTATCAGCAACTTGCCGACATTTTAGCGGTTGAGCCCGGCACAGTGATGTCTCGAATCCACCGCGCACGATTAGCATTACGCTCGCAATTAGCAAAAATTATTGCCCTGGAGGAGTTATGACAAAGCGCTATAGTTGTGATGAAATATCGGTGTTGATATCCGGTTATTTGGATGACGAATTGAGCCAACAACAGCAGCAGCGCCTGTTTCTGCATGTGCAGCAATGTGCCAGTTGCCAAGCTCAGTTGGAGCAGTTACAGCTGTTACAGCAAAGTATGCAACAAAGTCTACCGCGTGAAGGAGCGACTATGCGCGAACAACAACGTATTCAACAGCATTTAAATGAGCCCAAGAGTCGTGCGACACGCTGGTTAGGATGGTTACTTATGGCTGCTGGTCTAACATCGCTGCTGGGTTACGGCTTGTATCAGTTTTGGCAAGACCCGACGGTACCGGTGTGGATGAAATTTAGCTTTTCAGCGTTTTGGCTCGGTGCCCTGGTAGTGTTTTTGAGTGTCCTCCGTCAGCGCTTAAACGAACGCAAATCTGATCGCTACAACAAGGTGAAATTATGAAACATATTGGCATTTACACCAGCGAGCAGGTCGCTGATAAGACTATCACTGAACATTTGGGCTTAGTACGCGGTAATACCATTCGAGCTCGGCACTTGGGGCGTGATATCTTGGCCGCGTTTCGTAACATTGTTGGCGGTGAAATACACGACTACACCAAGTTGTTAGCCGAAAGCCGTGAACAAGCATTAGATAGGATGGTCGATGAGGCTCGTTCGATAGGCGCTGATGCGGTAGTTGGTGTACGATTTTCGACCTCGATGTTAGCCCATGGTGCAGCTGAATTACTTGCTTATGGTACCGCAGTAAAACTAAAGTAGGCAGTGGTATTCGCTTAACTTGAGGATGACATGGGCTATTCGCGGTTTAGACGATTTTGGCAGGCAGCATTTGTACGAGACCACGAATTGCATCAAGGGCTACTTGAGCCATACGCCCAAGCCCCCGAAGCCTTGCACGATAGCTCCTTTAGTGAACGCTGTCTGCAGCGCGCCGAGCGCTTAGCTAAACAACGTGACTGGCAACAGCTCGAACAACAGTGGCATTGGCAACGCCGCTTACTGTTGATACTATTCGTGCTGATGGTGATTATCGCTGGCAGTAGCTTGACCAACGCGCTGTTGGCACTCAGTACACCTATTTCCCTGTTGTACGGCTGGGTGAGTTTGGTCGGCATTCATTTGCTGATGTTGCTGTTGTGGCTGTTAGCGCAATTACGCGCTGCGCCATTGCCGGGTGTCGGTGGCCTAGCCATTAGCTTTAGCCAGCGCTGGCGACGTTTTCGTGGTACCCGTGCCATCAGCACTGCTTGGCTGCAGGTGATGCAGCAGCAACGGTTACTCAGTCCAACATTAAGCGCAATCACTCATGGTTTTTGGTTAGCATTATTGAGTGTCGCTTGGTTATTGCTGTTGCTGCGATTGAGTGCACAGTCGTACAGTTTTACTTGGGAAACCACCATTTTATCTGCGCAACAACTGCAGCATCTGGCTATTTGGCTGGGCTACTGGCCGCAGTTATTGGGCTTTGAGCCACCGCCGGTACAAGCGCTGCTTGAGCAGTCGAATGCCGCCGCCCAGCAGCAAGCCGGTCGTTGGCTATTGGTAGTACTCTGGTGCTATGGCATGCTACCGCGATTGCTACTGTTGCTTGGTGCATTAATAGTGTTGCTCAGCCGTTATCGTCAGTTGCAGTTGGCCAGCGACGATCCAGCTTATGCGGCGATGCAGCGGTGTTGGCAGCAATTGACCAACAATCGTGATCGTATCGTCGATGCCGACGCCGGTCCGACAACGCAGTTACCGGTCAGGGCAGCGACACAAGGCAAAGGTCGATTTCTACTCAGTTTGGATCACGAGCCGGCCGCCCGATTACCCGCTTGGGCCGCCACTATGGATAACCTTGGGGTGATTGCTACCGGCACCGATAAGCGCCTCGTACTCGCGCGATTTGCCGAGCAGGCAGCGGCTCTTCTGGTGGTGCGAATAGACCCACAGTTAAGCCCTGACCGGGGTAGCCTTGAGTTTATTGGAGCGCTACGAGCTTGTACTCAACACTTGCTCTTGTGCAGTAGTCAAGCGCATGAAAAGGACAGCGCCGATAGTCGCGTTGCATTATGGCAACAAGCATTACAGCGGTTGCCGATGGAATTACTTACCAGTGCCGAGACCGAGCAGCTGCTGGCGACAGGAATTAATTCATGAGCAGTACAGACTGGTTACATATTGCTGTAGTTGGTCATACCAATGCCGGAAAAACCTCATTACTACGCACTCTATTGCAGCGCCGTGACTTCGGTCAGGTGGCAGCTAGCCCAAGTACCACGCGCGATGTTATGTGTACGGAAATGATCTTGACTGAGCAGTTCGGGTTAGCGCTTTACGATACTCCTGGGCTAGAGCAAGGGAGTGAATTATTTGATTTGCTAAATAGCGAATTTACTAGTGAAGCCTATCGCCATGATGGGCCAAAACAATTGACCGCATTACTCAATAGCACCAGCGCACAATTCCAGTTTGATCAAGAAGCCAAGGTCATTCGTCAATTAATGAAATGTGATGCGGCATTCTATGTAATTGATGTACGTGATCCTGTGTTGCCAAAACTTCAAGATGAATTGAGTTTATTGTCACGCTGTGGACGCCCGCTGATCGCCGTCTTAAACTTTACTGAAGCAGCCAATCAGCAATTAGCGCGATGGCGTGAAGCGCTGGCGAAAGTACACATTCACCAACAAGTAAGCTTTGATGCTGTAGCTCCCCCTGAAGACGGTGCCAATCAGCTGTTTGAAAGTTTAGCGGTGGTATTGCCGCATGCCCGTGCAGCACTTAAGCAGGCCTTGACCAATTTTCAGCAGCAGCAGGACTCACGCCGACGCCAAGCGTATCTATTGGTGGCTGATTTATTGATCGATGTGGCCGCCTATCAACGCTTGTTACCGGTTGCCGAGCAACAGCAGGTGGCCGAAGCAATCAGTGCCATGCAACAGCAGGTAAGGCAACGTGAGCAGCTCACTCTGCAAAGTATCTTAGTGTTATATGGTTTTACCGAGGCGGATGCCGTGTTTGATTTATTGGCGATTGCTCAGGGGCAGTGGCAAGACGATCTGTTTGCTGCTGAAACCTTGAAAGCTTTTGGCATTAAAACTGGTCTCGGCCTTGGTACCGGAGCCGCAGCTGGTGCTGGTATTGATGTATTCCTCGGTGGTGCCAGCTTAGGGGCAGCTGCGGCCATTGGCGCAACCGTTGGCGGTGTTTATCAAGGCTGGCAAAGCCTCGGCAAACGTTTGCTCAATCATTGGCGCGGGTACCAAACGCTGCAGGTTCAAGACGCGATTGTGGCCTTGTTGATGCGTCGCCAACAGCTCTTAGTAAAATCCTTGCAGCGTCGCGGTCATGCGGCCCAGCAGCCATTGCAACTTGAGCCTATGTCACCGCTGCGACAATTGCTGCCGCAGCATGATTTACCGGTGTTATTGGATGATGCCCGGCACCAGCCACAATGGTCCAGTCTAAACCCAGAACACTACCAACCTAGTCGTGTCCGTGAACAGGCCTGTGCCGACTTGCAGGTACAGCTTCAGCGTAGCTACTAAAATGAGCGAAGTGCGGAAAACCAAATAGACTGCTGC